>NZ_DASVSO010000346.1:0-22357 GCF_036388035.1 Archangium sp. | reverse complement strand
GCCTTGCCGCCTGAGGTGAACCTCGTCACCGCGGGATTCCCGTGCCAGGACCTCAGCCAAGCTGGAAAGACCGCTGGCATCGAGGGGGCCCGGTCCGGGTTGGTGGGGGAGGTATTCCGGCTCGTTGAGCAGAGGCCAACCCGCTGGATTCTCCTGGAGAACGTTCCTTTCATGCTCCAGCTGTCCAAAGGCCGGGCCATGGAGGTCATCATCGCGGCGCTCGAACGGCTGGAGTACCGCTGGGCCTATCGGGTGGTGGACTCGCGGGCGTTCGGCGTCCCACAGCGCCGCGAGCGCGTCTATCTCCTCGCGTCCCGCACTGAGGACCCTCGGACGGTACTTTTCGCAGACGACGAAGGGGAGCCCAAGGAGTTCAAGTGGTCCCGCTCGCGTGCCTTCGGGTTCTATTGGACCGAGGGAACGCGCGGATTGGGAGCGGCTGTGGAGGCTGTCCCAACACTCAAGGGAGGCTCCACCATTGGTATCCCGTCGCCTCCAGCCATCGTCCTGCCCAGTGGACAGATCGTCACCCCGAGCATCAGGGATGCCGAGCGAATGCAGGGCTTCCCGCTCGACTGGACGGTTCCTACGTCGAACGTCACCCGCCCCTCCCACCGCTGGAAGCTCGTGGGGAACGCAGTGACGGTGAATGTCGCCGAGTGGATTGGGGACCGCCTCGTAACGCCGGGCAGCTACGACGATTCAGGGGACACCCGTCTGCGCCCAGAAACAAGTCCGTGGCCCCGAGCAGCCTACAACGTCGGGGCGGGTCGGTTCATCGCCGCAGTGTCCGCCTACCCCCGTCACGTCGAGAGGGAGCCACTCCATAAATTCCTGGAGCAGCCCCGACAACTTCTCTCCGCGAAGGCGACCCGGGGCTTTTATGGCCGCGCCAAAGCGAGTTCGTTGAACTTCCCACCGGGCTTTTTGGAGGCCGTGAAGGCTCACCTCGACCGAATGGAGCACGCTGCTGCCCATGCCACCGACGCCGAAGCAACCAGCGAAGCGGAGGACTCGCAGGCCGTCGCCTGAGGCCATCGCCGCAGAGCACGGCCTCGTGGTGGACCCGGAGACTTCCGCCCGTCTCGGGAGAATCCGGCAGAAGAACACCCGTGCAGAGGAGCAGCTCCAAGACCTCCTGCGCGGGCTCGGCCTGACTTTCGAGACGAACAACCGTGATCTCCCCGGCTCTCCAGATGTCGCCAATCGCAGAGACCGGTGGGCTGTTTTCGCTCACGGGTGCTACTGGCACTCCCACCGGGGCTGCCCGCGCGCCACAGTGCCCAAGAGGAATCGCGAGTTTTGGGAGGCCAAATTCGCGGCCAACCGGGCCCGTGACGCGCGTGTCCTTCGCTCGCTCCGTCGGCAGGGCTATCGGGCGGTGGTGGTCTGGGAGTGCCAACTTCGCTCCTCCCCAGAGCGTATCAGCCAAAGGCTCGCGCACTTGCTGGTCGGGAGCAGAGGACGAGGAGCCGAGGAGTCCTCAAAGCTCGTCGAATGATTCTCAGTCGGCGTACTCGAAGCTGGGGTTGTTGCGCGCATCGTATACAAAGCGGACCTGCTCGACGAACTGCGCGAGAGTGAGCGTGTTATTGGGCATCCCGCGTCTCGGTGGCGCGTTCCGTACATCGAAGAAACGCACCGCTCCCTTTGTGGGCCCGCCCGGCTCATAAAGCGCGACAAACGCGGCTTCAAACAATTCAGGTTCGCCAATAGGGAGAACGCGACCGGCGCGAAAGCGCATGCTCCTGACCGCGGCGGCAAACGAAGAGGGCGAGTCCTTCTGCGTTTCCAGTTCCATCGCCGCATCCATGGGGAGGAACAGAACGGACACCAAGACGGCGTAGGGCTGCCGCACATGGTAGTCCATGGCCTCCGCGCGCAACTCGTTGTCGATGCGTGTGAGGTTCTTCGTAAAGCGGTTCGACGCCTTGTCAGGGTGGGTTACGGTCTTGATGGAGACGCCGAGGCCCAGTCCGAGTTCAGGGGTGCTGTAGTTCACGTCGAGTTTCTTGACGCCCTTGGCAGTCCGAGCTGGCTGCTCCTGTCGCTTTCCTCTCGGGTCCGGCGTGATGCCCCTGAAATCCGGGCGGAGGGAGTTGGCGATGAGGGTGGCCAACGCGCGGGAGAACCGCTCGGCGTAGTTCTTCTTCTCATCTCGGGGCGCGTCGGCCGAAGGACGCGGCGCAGCTCTCTTTAGAGCCGCCGCGATGTCCTGGGGTCTTTTGAGTCTCCGTGCGCCCTTCCTCGGTTTAACCATGGGTCAGCGGGCTGGGTAGCGACTCTCGTAAATCTGGACTGCGCGCCGGATCATCTGGTCGTAGTGGTCCATCTCGTTGCTCTGTGGCGCCGGAGAGGTCGTCACCAGTTCCACGGCACTCCCGTCGTTCGCACAGGAGACGACCGTGATGCCGATGGCATCGAAGCCCGGCTCGGATTGGCCAACCCGTCGAGGCAGTTCGCGAACCTTTTGGACGACCCGCTTGGTATCGTCCGGCTGCCTGTGTCGGGAAACAGCGTCGAGGCCCGGGCTCTGGAACTGCTCCGAGAGATTGACCATGACGAGCCCCACTGCGACGGCCAACTCGGTGTTTCCATGGATGGTGGCGTGCGAGGAGTTCAGTTCGTCGTAAAGACGGGGTAGCGCCTTCACATGCGCGGTCATCGCGGCCTTGGCTTCCAACGCGATCCTCACGGTTCCCACGGGGGCCTCAGGTACGTCTGGCAGGCTGTCGAGCAGGCGCTGCTCCTTCTTTGAAGGGCTGATGCCATAGCGCTCGATGAGGCCTCGAAAACTTCCGTAGCGCTTTCCCGACACAGGAGTGCCGGGGGTGCAGAGGACGAGATCCAGGTTCTTCTTCCGGTTGAGCCGGAAGTCCACCATCTCGTGGTTGATGCCGAAGGCGACTTTGCCGGTCCGAACGTGCTCGGCCAAGACATCGGAGGTCTGGAGCAAGTCGAACAAAATGCCCCAGCAGGCCACTTTGGAATGGCGGTCGCTGCGAGGGTGATACTGCCAGCGCTCCCCCTTCGTGCCCATCGCCGCAGGCACACTGAGCGTTCTGGCGAGGATCTCGGGTCCGTGCATGGCCGCATTCTCCCCTATTTTTCGAGAGCGCTGGGGGAAACCTGAATCTGGGGCGGGAGCGCATCGGGAAGCGTCACGCCGCGCTGCGGGGAGAGACCAAACCCTGGAGACTTCCTCGAAGAAGGCCTAGTTGCCTGCTCCCTTCGAGAGCTGTGGCTGATGCTCGGCCCCTAAAGAGGCCTGTGGGCGAGCCTTCCCCGGGAAATCCGCTAGACTCCAAGCCGCATGACCCCAGGGCCCGAGGCCCGGGAGCCGGAGGCCGTAGCCCATGCGGTGCAAGGAGTGCGGAGAGATCGCGCAGGATCGCAACCTGCGCTACTGCGAGAACTGCGGGGCGAAGATGCCCACGCCCCCACCGGGAGCGGTCCGCCGGACTTCGCCCGGAGTCGCCGCCCCCCAGACGACGGGCCGCGTCCGGAGCACGGCGGCGGCCCGAGCCGTCCCCGCCCGGGACGAGGCCGAGGACACGGATCCAGGCCTGCGCGCGGTGCACTCGGGGGACGTGGACGAGCACACGGATCCAGGCCGGTCCGCGTCCCCGCCCTATGACGGGCCGGTGTGGCTGGCGCACGTGCCGGGACACTCGCCGAGCGTGGCGGGCGTGGGGCTGCTGGCGGTGGGGCTGGTGCTCTCGATCCTCCCCTTCTTCGCGGGGGTGGGCCCCTTCTGGTCGCTGATGGTGTTCGTGGGCGGGTGGCTGGTGACGGCGCGGGAGCTGCGCGCGGCCGGTGAGAAGCACCCGCTGGTGGACTGGGTCCCCCCTGCCCTGCTGCACCCGGCGGTGCCGGCGGTGTACGCGGCGGTGACGGCGGGGCTGGCGATCCGGATGCTCGGCATCGGCCTCACGCCGTTGCTGTGGCTGGGGGGCGCGGGGCTGCTCGGTCATGACCAGTACCGCAAGGTGTACGTGGGCGAGGAGGGCGTCGGTCGCTTCTTCGAGCCGCGCCAGTTGCTGCGGGGGATGGCCCCGGTGGCGCTCGGAGGCGTGGCGCTGTGCCTGGTGGCGCTGTTCCTCACCTGGACGCCGGTGAAGGGCACGCGGTATTCGGGCTCGGCGCCGGTGCCCCAGGCGCCTCCGCAGCTGCGCGTGGTGGATGCACCGCGCCCCTCGAGCGATTCCGTCTACAGCTTCTTCGACGAGAGCTACGACACGGGCTGGGACCTGTCGTTCTCGATCACCCTGGAGATGCTGCTCCTGGCGGTGCTGGCCTTCATCGCGCTGCGCCCGGAGATTCCCAGGCCCGAGTGGACGCGCTTCGTGCCCCTCGGCGTGGTGGTGCTCGGCATCGTCTGGACGCTCGTGAACGGCGGGCTGGCGATGGGGCCCCTGCTGTTCCTGACGGGACTGGCCGCGGTGGGCTTCACCATGGTGTACCGGGCCTTCACGCGAGCGGAGTGACGTACGGCAGTGAAGAACGCGACCGGGAGGCTGGTGGGTCTCGGAATGGGTCAGCCCGAGACTCCGCGTTCAGCGCGGCGAGAAGATGACGAGCGAGGTGGGCGCCACCATCAGCTCATCCTCGCCCGAGGAGGGAATGGGCTCCGTGCTCGGCCTGGGGAGGATCTCCGTACGCCACCGGGCGGGCTCCAGGCCACAGAGCGTCTTGATGTCTCCCACGGTCGTGGGACCTCGGACGGTAACCGCCTGGATCTCCGGCGTGCCCGCGGCATCCCGGATGTCGACCCAGATCTTCGTCACGTCCGAGGACAGGATCTCGGAGACCGGCACCTTGCCGGAGAGGATGGAGAGCCACACCGCGGACTCGAAGACATGCAGCTCGAGTGTCTCGATGACGAGGTTGGACGTGCTGGCGAAGAACTGGCGGATGCCCACGAGCGTCTGGACGAACGGGTGGAGCTGATGCCAGAGCCGCAACCTGCCTGACGCCACGGGCCCCAGGTGCACCTCGCGGAACCCGGCCTCGTTCGCGGCGCGCAGGACGGCGCACACGGCCTCGGGGATGATGCCGAGATCACGGCGATCCGCCTCTCTGGTGGAGTCCCTCCGGTCCCGCGCGGAGACGCCGAGGATGGGAGCATCGCCGTACTGGTAGACATAGGAAGGCGCCGCATCGAGTCCCTTCCAGAGCGCCGCCTTGGGGTCCGCCACCAGGCCCGCCGCCGTGGACTTCTCGAGCAGGGCCCTGGCCTGGCTCCCCACCAGCGGAACGTTTCCCTTGTCGCGTCCCAGGCTCGCGATGACGCACCTCCCGCCCCCCGGTGAAGGCACGGGCAGCTCGGCGTAACGCAGCTTCACCCGGCGCACCCCGCCCGACGGTGGACGGGGACCATCGGACAGGGAGAAGCCGAGCTCATCCGCCATCCACGCCACGGGCCGGCGGCTCGCGGACGCTCCAGTGGGGACCGAGGGCGTGAGGAGCCGCTCGGACAGGGCCCCGAGCCACTCGGGGATGGCGCTGTAGTCCTCGTAGAAGATGGGGACGACCCCGAGCCGGGTCTGGAGGAACTGAGGATCGAACGCCTGCCGCTGCTTGCCCGGCAGCAACGCGAAGTGGGGATGCGGCCCGGGACCGTAGTGGTGGGTGATCTCCCCGAAGAGGTTGACGAGGTAGTCCTCCAGCACGCTGGACCCGAGGAACAGGAACGAGCGCCGGTGGAAGACCTCGGCGAAGGCGCGCCGGAAGTGGGGCTGGGCGTTGGTCGCGTTCTGGTACTGCTGGTGACCCACCACCAACTGGTCCACCAGCTCGTCGCGGCGACGCGACTCCGGGACGCTCTCCTCGGGCGGAGCCGCCTGTCCACCCAGGAAGCCCTGGACCGCCCAGAGGATGGGCTGCGAGGGAGCGTCGAGGGAGCGGATGACCTTGTGGCAGTCCTCCACGCTCCGCCCGAGCACCTCGGTCGCCCCCAACCCCGCGTTGGCGTGCCGCACCCGGCTGCTCTGGACGACGAGGTCGTCGTAGTTGGTGGTCAGCACCAGGGGCCACGGCAGCCGTGCGAGCGCCTCCGTCTGGGGAGGAATCGGATCAGGTCCGGTCGAGCCACCCCGGGCCCGGAGGGCACGACGGTAGGCGTTGGCGCGCTCCTCCACGTTCCGCGGGCGCAGGCGGTGGACGGCCTTGTCCGCGAGTCGATACAGGTCCGAGGGGATGAACCGCTCGAAAGTCCCCGTCCGCAGCGACTCGGGGACCTCGACCCCGGCCTCATCGGCCAGCTTCACCAGGAAGCTCAACCAATCCGTGCAGACAGGCCGGCTCATGCCGGAGCCGATGAATGGGACGAGCACGCCCCGGCGGTACCCATCGACCAGGTGCGGAAGGATGTCATCGAACGTCATGGACTCGCGCATGGCGCCCCGCTCCTCTCAGACGTACCGGGTCCACCCGTGCGGGTGGGCCGCCTTGTAACGCCGGTACCAGGCGCACACAGGGTAGAGCACCACCAACCCGAGCCCCGTGGCCAGGAACGTCGCGCCCAGGCCGAGCTGCTTCTTGACGCCCAGCACCGCCGCCGTGCCCTCCAACAGGTGGACGTGGAGCAGGTAGAAGAACAGCGCCGTCTGTCCCAGCACCCGCAGCGGCTCGAGCATCTTCACCTGACCCCAGCGAGCCTCCACCCACCAGAAGCCCGCGAGCAGGAGCGCCATCAAGCCCAGCTCCAGCGCGGCGTAGGACAGGCTCGGCGGGTACTTGCTCACGTGCAGCCACTGCACCAGCGAGCCATCGTCACGGAAGAGCAGCATGTTGCCGTAGCCATTCAGGCCGCGCACGAGCACGAACACCGCGAGCGCCGCCACGCCCCACCCCACCAGCCGCCGGAGGGCCTGCTCACGTGCATCCGCCAGGGAGCGCCCGAAGACCCAGCCCAGGCACATCACTCCCAACCAGGGCAGCAGCGCATAGCCGGCGATGAGCTTGCCCTGGGCGAAGAACCCGATACCCAGCAGCAGCGTCACGGGGAGCGAGGGCGGCTGCCCCGGAGTCTCCAGCAGTCCGCGGATCAGCTCGCTCCCGGCCAGCAGGAACAGCCCCAGCCCCAGCAACGTAGGCGTTCCCAGACGGCGCAGCGGCACCATGCACACCATGCCCACGCCCAGGGCGAACATCACCTGCAGGAGGAACTGGCCCGGCTGAAGGAAGACCCAGGACATCCACAGCGGATCCACCAGGGCGATGAACAGCCCTCGCCGCAGGTGGAAGCCATCCAGGCTCCGGGACGACTCGCCGGCATTCAGGCGCTTGTGGAGGGACAGCGCCAGCGCGGCCCCCGCCAGGAAGACGAAGGTGGGCGCGCACAGATGGGTCACCCAGCGCGTCAGGAACTGGTCGACCGGCAGTGACGTCCCGGGCGTCCAGGAGATCGCCCCATCACTGCGAATGCGCCCGGCGTTGAAGGCCCCCGAGGCATGGTCGAGCATCATCAACACCATGACCAGCCCGCGCATCCAGTCGAGCGCGATCAGCCGGTTCGACGCAGCGGGAACAGCCATCGGCACGGGCCCGGGGGCTTCGAACCGCATGGGGGAAGCATTCATGGGTGGCACACTACGCCAGCTGCATGGCGCCGAGCATGGGCCCGGCGCCACGCGGCGGCGTCAGTAGGTGTTCCAGGAGCCCTGGAAGGACGGACCCTGGACGCCGCTCGTGGCATCCGTCTCCCCGATCTCGCCCCAGCGGCCGCCGTACTTGATGAAGTTCTGGCCGTTGCGGGGCGCGCCCTTCTCGCCCACATTCACCCAGTTGTTCCACGTCTGCCACACCGGGCCGCCCTCATAGCTGTGGTCATCGAAGCCCGGCACCTCGGTCGGATACGTCCCCGCGGTGGGGTAGCTCGCGTGAGAGCCGTCCGCCGAGTAGACGATGGGGTGCGTCCCGTTCCACTTGAGCTGCGAGGCCGTGTAGCGCTTCCCGCCGCTGTGCGCCGCGTACCAGGCGGAATAGAAGTTGCCGGCCGAGTCGGTGGTGACGGTGATGTGCTCCCAGTCCGACTCGTGATTCACCGACGCATAGGAGTCGTTGTACGGGTAGAAGAACCAGTACTGGAGGTCGTAGCCGCCCGCGACGAGCGCGCTCTTCTTCGAGTGCACGTACACCTTCCACTCGGTGGAAGGCGCTCCGTTGTGCACGGCATCATCTGGCGGCTGGAGGAAGAACTCCTTCCGCGACGTGTTCGAGGAATAGACGGTGCTGGTGTGGCCGCAGAACGTGCCCTTGGTGGCATGGGACTGCGTGGAGAGGTTGCTCTGCGTGGGCGTGGCCAGCGCGAGCACCTGGCAGTCCGGACACCCCGAGTGGTCGAAGCGCATGTGCACGCGGGCGAGGTACCAGTCCACGTTGGCCGGCCGCGTCCAGTCGATGGAGAGCGGGGCCAGCCGCACCTCGGGCGCGAACTTCGCGGCGAGCTGATCCTCGAAGGCATCGTCGATGCCGTCCGCGTCGGCATCCACGATCAACGCGTCCGTGCGCTCACCGAGCACCGCCTCCTCTTCAGCGAGGGGGCCGCACGAGGCGAGCGTCAGGGTGGAGAGCAGCAACAACCGTCCGGTTCGCATGGGGGGAGCTCCTGACCGCCGGGGGTCATCCCCGGCTCGGGGCTCCTATATTCCAGGAAAACAGGACAGAAAGGAAAGCCTTACTCCTCGTCGCCGTCGCCCAACAACTGGGCGAGGCCGGTGCCGGGGGTGCCTTCCGAGAGGCGGCGGACGCTGGAGAGGTGGTGGAGGAGGAGGTTGCGGTTGTCGGTCACGGAGAGGTTCTGCATCTCCAGGGCGCCGATGCGGTCCTCCGGGGTGAAGGCGCTGGCCACCTTCTCCATGGAGAGCTTGTCCGGGTCGTAGGCCATGTGCTCGGCCTGGGTGTCGAGCAGGGTGTAGTCATCCCCGCGGCGCAGCTCCAGGGTGACGCTACCGGTGATGCTGGGGGCCACCCACCGGGTGAGCGAGTCCTTGAGCATCATCGCCTCGGGGTCGAACCACTTGCCCTCGTAGAGGATGCGGCCGAGCCGGCGGCCCAGGGTGAAGTAGAGGTCGGTGGTGTTCTCGTTGTGGATGGCCGACAGCAGGCGCTCGTAGACGAGGTGCAGCAGCGCCATGCCCGGGGCCTCGTAGATGCCGCGGCTCTTGGCCTCGATGACGCGGTTCTCGAGCTGGTCGCTCATGCCCAGGCCGTGGCGCCCGCCGATGCGGTTGCACTCCAGGAAGAGCTCGAAGAGCGAGGGGAAGCGCTTGCCGTTGAGGGACACGGGCAGGCCCTGGGCGAACTCCACGGTGATGCGCTCGGGGCGCACGTCCACCTCGGGGCGCCAGTGGGCCACGCCCATGATGGGCTGGACGATGGACATGCCCTTGTCCAGGTGCTCCAGGTCCTTGGCCTCGTGCGTGGCGCCGAGCACGTTGGCGTCCGTGGAGTAGGCCTTCTCGGTGCCCATCTTGTAGGGCATGCCGACGGACACCAGGTACTCGCTCATCTCCTTGCGGCCGCCGAAGGCGTTGACGAACTCGGGATCCAACCAGGGCTTGTAGATGCGCAGCTCCGGGTTGACGAGGATGCCGTAGCGGTAGAACCGCTGGATGTCGTTGCCCTTGTGGGTGCTGCCGTCGCCGAAGACGTTCACCCCGTCCTCGCGCATGGCCTGGACGATGGCGGTGGTGGTGACGGCGCGGCCCAGGGGCGTGGTGTTGAAGTACTTCTTGCCGCCCACGGACAGGTGGAAGGCGCCGCACTGGATGGCGACGATGCCCTCGCGCACCATGGCCTCGCGGCAGTCCACGAGCTTCGCCTGCTTCGCCCCGTGCTGCAGGGCCACGGGCGGGATGTCGGCGGGGTTCTTCTCGTCGGGCTGGGCGAGGTCCGCGGTGTAGGCGTACACGTCGAGGCCCTTGCGAGACATCCAGGCCACGGCGGCGCGAGTGTCGAGACCTCCCGAGAAGGCGAGGCCAATCCGGGTACCAGCGGGGGGCAGGGAACGATAGATGCGGCTCATGGCGCGGCGCGTGGTAGCACGGAACGGCCCTGACGTCCCGCGTCCCGTGCGAGCTACGCTGCCGCTCCCATGAAGGCCTCGATACCCGCCAGCAGCGGAGCCTCCACCGCCCTTCTCCTCATCCTTCTCTGCCTGTTCCCCGTACGGGGACTGGCGTCATCCCCAGCGGCGATGGCGCCCCTCCCCTCACTGGTACTCAGCCATCCTCCCCTCCCGGGAGACGAGTCGATCCGGGCCCGGCTCAAGGCCTGCATCCTCATGGGGGACCTCACCTGCGTCGTCGACCAGTACCTCCTGCTCAAGGACATAGGCCGGGTGCCGGGCTGGCTGGTGGCGTTCCAGAACGCCTTCGCTGTCGCCAACCGGAAGGCAGGCGAGTGTGAGAAGGTAGCGAAGGCCATTCACGAGGGGCTGACCCGGCTCGGTCAACGCCCGGAGTACCTGCGGCTCACCGTCGAGGGACACGTGAGGCTGTTGGGCTTCAACGAAACCTCCAACGGTGCCTTGCTCAGGAGCCATCAGGTTTCGATCACGGGGAAACATCTGGCGGTGAAGCTCGGGGACAAGGTCATCGACGCCTACACGGGCCTTGCTGGCTTGCCCCTCTCTGAATACATGACCCGGCTCACCACAGCGTCCACGAGCAAGATCCTCCACGAGGTGGTGCAAACGCCATGAGTGAAAAGCCAGTGGGCAAGGTAGAGCCGTTTCCCGAGGAGTGGCGTGGGCGCAGGGTCGGGCTCATGGACGTACTGCTCTATACCCGGCAGCGCATCCGCGAGAGGCGAGGACTCTGGTCCGTGACCGGATTCGACACGATCGAATCACTCGTCGCATTCACCATCGGCTGGGCATCCAACACGCAATTCAATGGTGGCGATGAGCCCGAGTGGCGGGAGTTCTTGGATTGGCTCGATGAAGTGAAGCATGAGTCGCCATACGAGGGCTGGCATGTGAAGTACCTGCGGGACTGCGACGGAGACCATGAGCGCGCGGCCCTGAAGTTCCTCGACTTCGCCGCGGAGTTTGTCGCCCTGCGGCGCAAGACGCCCTTCCCCTGACGGTCGCGGCAGGAGCCCCTCAACTCGGGCGCGCATCCCCCTCTGGCTTCGGCTAGGCTCCGCGCCCCGTCACCCTCCGTGGAGAACCATGTCCCGCACCATTCGCGCCCCCCGCGGTACGACCCTCTCGTGCAAGGGGTGGGTCCAGGAAGCCGCCCTCCGGATGCTGATGAACAACCTGGATCCGGACGTGGCCGAGCGCCCCGAGGATCTCGTCGTCTACGGCGGCATCGGCAAGGCCGCCCGTGACTGGACCTCGTTCGATCGCATCGTCGACGGTCTGCGCCGCCTCACCGACGAGGAGACGCTCCTCGTCCAGTCCGGCAAGCCCGTGGGCATCCTCCGCACCCACCCGGATGCCCCTCGCGTCCTCATCGCCAACTCCAACCTCGTGGGCAACTGGGCCAACTGGGACCACTTCTTCGAGCTCGAGAAGAAGGGGTTGATGATGTACGGCCAGATGACGGCCGGCTCGTGGATCTACATCGGCACCCAGGGCATCCTCCAGGGCACCTACGAGACCTTCGCCCAGGCCGGCCGCGTCCACTTCGGCTCCGATGACCTCTCCGGCCGGCTCGTCCTCTCCGGCGGCCTCGGCGGCATGGGCGGCGCCCAGCCCCTGGCCGCCACCATGAACAACGCCGTCTTCCTCGGCGTGGAGATCGACCCGACCCGCGCCCGGCGCCGCGTGGAGACGCGCTACCTCGACGTCGTCGCCAAGGATCTCGACGAGGCCATCTCCCTGGCGAAGGAGGCCCAGCACAAGCGCGTGGGCCGCTCCATCGGCATCATCGGCAACGCGGCCCAGGTGTTCCGCGAGCTGTACCGGCGCGGCCTCAAGCCGGACCTCGTCACCGACCAGACGAGCGCGCATGATCCGCTCAACGGCTACATCCCCGCGGACCTGTCGCTCGAGACCGCCGCCGAGCTGCGCCAGAGGGACCCCAAGGGCTACGTCGAGAAGGCCCGCAAGTCCATGGCCATGCAGGTGGAGGCGATGCTGGACTTCGCCCGCGCCGGCAGCCACGTCTTCGACTACGGCAACAACATCCGCGCCCAGGCGCAGCTCGCCGGGCTGGAGAACGCCTTCGACTTCCCCGGCTTCGTGCCGGCCTACATCCGCCCCATGTTCTGCGAGGGCCTCGGGCCCTTCCGCTGGGTGGCGCTCTCGGGAGACCCCGAGGACATCCGCCGCACGGACGAGGCGGTGCTGGAGCTCTTCCCGGAGAAGCAGTCGCTGCACCGGTGGATCAAGATGGCGCGCGAGCGCGTGGCCTTCCAGGGCCTGCCGGCCCGCATCTGCTGGCTCGGCTACGGCGAGCGCGCCAAGGCGGGCCTGCGCTTCAACGAGATGGTGCGCAAGGGCGAGGTGAAGGCCCCCATCGTCATCGGGCGCGATCACCTGGACTGCGGCTCGGTGGCCTCGCCCAACCGCGAGACGGAGTCCATGAAGGACGGCTCGGACGCGGTGGCCGACTGGCCCATCCTCAACGCGCTGGTGAACGCGGTGAACGGCGCCTCCTGGGTGTCCTTCCACCACGGCGGTGGCGTGGGCATGGGCTACTCGCTGCACGCGGGCCAGGTCATCGTCGCCGATGGCACCCCCGAGGCCGCTCGCCGCATCGAGCGCGTGCTCACCTCGGACCCGGCCATGGGCGTGCTGCGCCACGCGGACGCCGGCTACCCCGATGCCGTCGACGTGGCCCGCACCCGCGGCGTGCGCATCCCCGGCATCACCGAGTAACGAGCCATGGAAACCCTGGAGCTGCTGGTCCGCAACACGTCCGAGGTGCTCACCGTGGAGGGCTCGCACACCGAGCCCGCCGAGCGTGCCCTCACGCCCCGCCCGAACGCCTGCGTCGGCGTGCGCCGCGGGAAGGTGTGGTACGTGGGCCCCGAGGGCGGCCTGCCTCCAGGCGCGGTGGGCCCCTCCACCCGCGTCATCGACGCGCACGGCCAGTTCGTCGGCCCCGGCTTCGTGGACCCGCACACCCATGCCGTCTTCGCTGGCGAGCGCGCCTCCGAGTTCGACCTGCGCAACCAGGGCGCCACCTACCTGCAGATCGCCCAGGCCGGCGGCGGCATCGCCAACACCGTGCGCGCCACCCGCTTCGCCAACGAGGAGGATCTCATCCGGCTCGCCCTGCCCCGGCTGCAGATGATGCTGGAGTACGGCATCACCACCGCCGAGGTGAAGAGCGGCTACGGCCTCAACCTCCAGGACGAGCTGAAGATCCTCAAGGTGGTGCAGCGGCTGTCGGCGCTCCAGCCCCTGGAGCTGGTGCCGACGTTGATGTGCGCGCACGCGGTGCCGGAGGAGTACCGCGAGTGGCGCGAGGCCTACATGGACCTCTGCATCCGGGAGATCATCCCCACGGTGGCCGAGCAGGGGCTGGCGCGCTTCTGCGACGTCTTCGTCGAGCAGAGCGCCTTCAGCCTGTCGGAGTCGCGCCGCATCCTCGTGGCCGCCCAGAAGCTGGGGCTGAAGCCGCGGCTGCACGCGGACCAGCTCACCGCCGGCGGGGGCGCCGAGCTGGCGGCCGAGCTGGGCGCGGCCACCGCGGACCACCTGGAGAACGTCAGCGACGCGGGCATCCGCGCCCTGGCCGACGCGGGCGTCACCGCCGTGCTGGTGCCCACCTCCACCCTCTTCCTGCGCGTGCGGCCCTACGCCCCCGGCCGCAAGCTGCGCGAGGCCGGCGTCAACGTGGCGCTGGGCACCAACCTCAACCCCGGCTCCGCCATGAGCGAGAACCTGCCGCTCGCCATGGGGCTCGCCTGCCTGGAGAACGGGCTGACGGCCGCCGAGGCCTACTGGGCCGTCACCCGAGGAGCGGCGCTCGCCCTGGGTTTGAACACATACGGTCGAATCACCGTAGGCGATCCCGCGAATCTGGTCGTCTTTTCGTGCTCAAACTATCGGCACCTGCCCTATCACCTGGGAATCAACCATGCGCGCATCGTCATTAAAGATGGCCATGTGGTGATAGAGAACGAGCGGGCCCTCTGTCCGTGATGTCTGGCGGACAGCAGTGGCGCGACGGAACTTCCCGTCGGGGCCGGCCGTTATAACTAGACAAAGACCCATGTGCCGTCTCTTCGGCTTTCGCTCTGAGGTACCCGCCGCCGTCCATCCCTCGCTCGTCACGGAGAAGAACTCGCTTCTCCAGCAGTCGAGGGAGCACAAGGACGGTTGGGGCATTGCTTCGTACGAAGTGGGCGCTCAGCCCCTCGTCGCGCACGGGCTCGGCCCCGCGCACTGCGACCCGGACTTCGAGCGGGTGAGCAGCCGCGTGTCCTCGCGCACGGTGGTGGCCCACATCCGCCTGGCCTCGGTGGGCGCGATCGACAAGCGCAACACCCACCCCTTCACCTATGGCCACTGGTGCTTCGTGCACAACGGCACGGTGAAGAACTTCGCCCAGCACAAGGCCGAGGTGGAGGCCCTCATCCGTCCGGATCTGCTCGCCTCCATCCGGGGCACGACGGACACCGAGCGCTGCTTCTATCTGTTCCTCACCCGGCTGGCGAAGCTGCAGTCGCTCGACGGGCCGGCCTGCGTGGAGAAGGTCGCCTGCGCGCTGGCGGAGACGATGGGGATGGTGTCGGCGCTCACGGACGTGCCGGGGCAGGACCGCTCGTCGATGAACTTCCTCGTGACGAACGGGGACGTGATGGTGGCCACGCGGCGCAACCGCACCCTCTTCCTGTCGGACACGGCGCCCGAGACGCGTCGGCGTCCGCATGGCCTCGCGGCACCGCCCAAGCCGGGCATGCAGCTCGAGCAGCTCGTGGTCGCCAGCGAGCGGCTCTCGGGCGAGGACCACTGGCACCCCATCGACGAGGAGAACATCGTCGGCGTGGACAGCCGGCTCGTCTACCACCAGTGGAACGTGCAGGACCTCTGCGCGAAGCCCTGAGCACGGCACAGCGGAGGCCCACCTCCCTCAGACGGGGGCCTCGAAGCGACGCATCACCTCCAGCATCTGCCGCAGCCGCACCGGCTTGCTGAGGTACTCGTTCGCCCCCGCCTCCAGACACCGCTCGCGGTCTCCCGGCATGGCCAGCGCCGTGAGCGCGATGATGGGGATGGCGGCGGTGACGTGGTCCGCGCGCAGGACGCGGATGGCCTCCAGGCCGTCGAGCCGGGGCATCTGGATGTCCATCAGCACCAGCGCGGGCCGCACCTCGCGGCACAGCCGCACCGCCTCCAGGCCGTCCCGGGCGATGCGGACGGCGTAGCCGTGGGCCACCAGGTAGCCATGCAGGTGCCGGGTGTTGGCCTCGCTGTCGTCGGCGATCACCACGGTGCGCCGGGCGACGGAGTCCGACCGCCCCGGTGACGGGACGGGCTCGGGGCTCGCGCTGGTGCTCGGCGTCGGCTCCTCGGTGACGTGCGGGCCCACGGGGAGAATCGCCGTGAAGCGGCTGCCGCGGCCCACCTCGCTGTCCACCTCCAGCATCCCGTGGTGCAGGTCCACGAAGCGGCGCACCAGCGCCAGCCCCAGGCCCGAGCCCTCGTTCTGGCGCGCCAGCCCCGCGTCGAGCTGCACGAAGGGCTCGAAGATGCGCTTCACGTCCTCCCGGGCGATGCCGGGCCCCGTGTCCCAGATGGTGAAGGCCACCGCCTCCCCGCCCTCCCGGGACGTCACCTCCAGCCCGATGCGCCCTCCCTCGCGGGTGAACTTCATTGCGTTGCTCAGCAGGTTGAGGAGGATCTGCCTCAAGCGCCGCCGGTCCGCGTTCAGGTAGGGCACCTCGCCGTCGCTGGAGTACGCCACGGAGATCTTCTTGCGCCGCGCCTGCTCGCGCATGAGCCGCAGGCTCTCCTGGCACACCTCCTCCACGGGCACCTGCTCCCGCTCCAGCTCCAGGTGCCCCGCATTGCTCTTGGCGATGTCGAGCACGTCGTTGATGAGCGACAGCAGGTGCCGGCCGCTCTCCTCGACCGTCTGCAACGCGCCACGCTGCTGCTCCGTCACCGGCCCGAAGATGCCCTCGGCCAGGGCCTCGGCCTGACCCAGCACCGCGTTGAGCGGGGTGCGCAGCTCGTGGCTCATGTTGGCGAGGAACTCGTCCTTCATCCGAGCGACCTGCAGCAGCCGCTCGTTGGCCCGCCGCAGCTCCTGCTCCTGCTCGCGCTGCCTGCGCTCGGTGATGTCCAGGTGGCAGCCGGTGACGCGCATGGCCTTGCCCTGCTTGTCCCGCACCACCAGGCCGTAGCCGGCGATCCACCGCCAGGCGCCGTCCTTGGTCCGCATGCGGAACTCGTGGACGAACCGCTCACCGCGCGACGCATCCTTCACGTACTCCTGCACCGTCCCGAGCACGTCGCTCCTGTCCTCCGGGTGCATGCCGTCCGACCAGGTGGCGAAGGTGTTGGACAGCTCGTGGTCCTCGTAGCCGAGCTGCGCCTTCCAGACGGGCGAGTAGTAGACGTAGTCCTCGGCGATGTTCCAGTCCCACAGGCCGAGGCTCCCCGCCTTCACCGCCAGCTCCAGACGCTGGTTGGCCTCGTGCAGGAGCTGCTCCATGTGCATCCGCTCGGTGATGTCCACCGTGATGCCGAGCACGAACATCTCCCCGCCGGGAGCCTGGAGGGGACGCTTGAGCGTGTCGTACCAGCCGACGGTGCCGTCCGCCTTGGTGAAGTGCTCGAGCTGCCGGATCTCCGCCCCGGTGGAGAGCACGCGCTGATCCTGCTCGTCGAAGACCTCGAGCTCCTCCCCATGGGAGTGCACCTCCGAGGGGTGGTGCAGCACGAGCTCGTCCGGCGAGGAGCCGTAGGCGTCCGCCAGGGCCTTGTTGGCGAAGACGAAGCGGCCCTGGCGGTCCCTCACGTAGACGAGGCTGGGGTCCGCATCGAGGATCGCCAGCATGAAGGCGCGCTGCTGTCTGACGAGCTCCTCGTTCAGGCTGAGCAGCTTGCGGCTGATGCGGCGCTCCCAGGCGGCCGGCACCTCGTGGGACGACGCCTCCGGCAGCCAGAGGCTGACGAGCGCGCCACCGCCCACGAGCGGCTGGCTCCGCAGGTGCCACACAGAGGGCTCGTCCCCCTCGGACGTGGGCTCACCCCGCGCGAGGTCGAGGGAGTCGGGGCGTCCGGCCAGCAGCCGGCGTGACACGTCTTCTCCGAAGAGCTCCGCCAGCGTGCGCCCCTCCAGGACCGTGCCGAGCAGCCGCTCGTCCTTGCCGCAGCGAGAGAGGACGCGCCCGGCCTCATCGGTGACGAGCATCAGGGACGGTGAGGCCAGGGAGATGGGAGGGGAAGTCACGGCGTGGGCCTCGAAACGGAAGCGGAGGGGGTGGCGAGCGCCGGCACCGCCGGGATGTCCACCACGGCGCGAGTCCCCTGCCCCGGCTGGCTGTGGAGGTGGAGCTGTCCGCCCCACGACTCGACGAGCTGCTTGACGACGGGCAGCCCCAGCCCCGTGCCCTCGCCAGCGGGCTTGGTGGTGAAGAAGGGCTCGAAGACGCGGGCGAGCACCTCCTCGCTCATCCCGGGGCCATTGTCCTGGACCCACGCCTCGATCCGCCCTCCGGGAGCGTGGCGCACGCCGGCCTGGATCTCCGGCCGGACCGTCCCGGACAGGGCATCCGCGGCGTTGGAGAGGAGGTTGAGGAACACCTGCTGCGCATGCACGGGGCTGGCGTGGATGACACAGGGCGTCTCGGGCAGCTCGAGCGACAGGCGCACGTGCCGGGCGCGGCCGGTGAGGCGCAGCATGTCGCGCACCTCCCCCAGCGTCCGCCCCAGGTCGGCCTGGAGCGTGGCGTCCTCCTGCGGGCGGGCCATGCGCAGGATGGTGCGGGCCAGCTCGGTGACGTGCTGGGTCGCATGGGAGAGCATCTGGCGCGTGTCCGCGCCGTCCTCGGGCTCTACCCCGGCAGGCCACGCGGGCAGCTCGGAGACCGCGACCCGGAGAACCTGCGCGATGTTGTTCAGCTCGTGGCTCACGCCCGCGGCGAAGGTGCCGAGCGTCGCCAGACGATCCGCCTGGAGGATCTGCTGGCGCAGCTCGTCCACGGTGGCCTGGGCGCTGTCGCGCTGGGTGGTGAGGAGCTGGTGGTAGGAGCGCACCTTGAGGAGGTTGGCCACGCGGGCACGCAGCTCCGCCCCATGCACAGGCTTGGTGAGGAAGTCGTCGGCGCCGGCCTCGAGCCCGAGGACGACCTCGCGCCGCCCATCCAGCGCGGTGAGGAGGATGATGGGCAGGTAGTCCTCTCGCGAGGGCTGGCGCAGCCGGCGACAGACCTCGAGGCCATCCAGGCCCGGCATCATCACGTCCAGCAGCAGCAGGTCGGGGCTGGCCTCGAACACGGCGGCCAGGGCCTCCTCGCCGTTGCTGGCGAAGAGCATCTCGTAGCCCGCGGGGGACAGCAGGGCCGCCGCCGTCTTCCGACTGGCCGCGTCGTCATCGACGATGAGCACACGCCACGGACTGACACGGCGGGAAGCGGGCGCGGACGGAGGCATCGGACTCATTCGAGAAGTTTTAACATGGTGCCCCTCCCGGCCGCAGAGGGCCCCCGCCGCGGGAGGGGTCCCGCCGCTCGTGCGCTTTTGTCCTGTGCCGACAGATGATTCCACCGCTGCCACCGCGTGTCAGCGCGCCCCGCGCTAGCGTGCGGACATGGCCGAGTGCCCCTCTGTCCCCGCCCCACCGTCCGCCGCCGCGCTGGAGCCCTCCGACCCGCTCCTCCGCCTCAACGAGGCCTTCCGCGAAGCCTACGCCGCGCGCCGCAAGGCCGTCCTCGCCCGCCTGGGTCCGGTCATCGCGCAGATCGACGATCTGCTCATCCTCCGGCGGGGCAACGAGCGCCTCGAGGGCCCCGCGCGCACCCGGCGCTACCACGAGCTCAAGGCGATCAACCACATTCCCCTCGCCCTCCACGTGCTGCTGTCGGATCGACGCGGCGCGCTCGACGAGGCCATGCGGGGCCAGCTCACCCGGCTCCGGCAGCTCGTCACCCAGGCGGCGGCTGACCTGGAGCGCCGCGGCTTCACCCCGGAGCAGCTCGCGCGCCAGCACCGCCTCCTCGGGGCCTCGCTCGCGCTCCTCGACCGGGTGCTCGCCGAGGACAGCGTCACGCCCGAAGCGCTCTCCACCTTCACCCGCGCGCAAGTGCCGGACCTCATCCGCAACGCGGAGGACGCGGCGCGCGACCAACTGGAGACGATGCACGCCACCGTCGAGGCCTGGAAGCAGCGGATGACCCCGGAGGAGCGTGACGGGTTGCGCGCGGTGGTGGCGGTCTCGCACATGTCCCGTCCCGGGAACGTGGCCCTGCAATACTTCTCCGTCACCCTGGGGGAGCGCTGGGAGGGCCGCTTCGATCAGGAGGATCTCCATCCGGGCAAGCGCGTGCTGGCCGCCGAGACGGCCGTCGACGAGGCGGCGGCCTTCGAGCTGCTCGCCACCCACGCGCTGGATGCCAGCGTGGCCGTCCGCTTCTTCAGCGAGGAGAGCCGGATGCAGCGGGACCTGCTCGGGGACGCGGCGGAGCGGATCCTCGCCGACATGTTCCACAAGGAGCCCGAGCCGCCGACGCCACCCACCAGCGCTTCGTAGCGCGGCTTCACCGCACCGAGGCCGCCCGAGCGGGGAGCTGCCCGGCCTGGTCTCCAACCTGCTGGCGCGGCAGCCGCAGGGTGAACGTCGTCCCCGCCTCGCGCGTGGAGGACACCTCCACCTTCCCGCCGTGCGCGTGGACGATCTCCCGCACGATGTACAGCCCCAGGCCCAGGCTGAGCTTCACCGTCTCCTCCGTCTGTGCCCCCCGGCTGAAGGGCTCGAAGAGCTTCGGAAGCAGCTCCGGCGCGATGGGCTCCCCCTGGTTGTGCACCTCCACCCGGAGCTCGTCGTCCACCTCGCTCGTGCTCAACGTCACCGGCTGATCCGCCGCCCCGTACTTGAAGGCGTTCTCGACGAGGTTGGCCAGCACCTGGAAGAGTCGCTCGGGATCCACCATGCCCCAGGCGGGTGTGCCTCGAAGCTCCACCACGCGCTGGGGCCGCGTCGCCTTGAGCTCGTCCACCACCTGGGCACACAGCGCGTGAACGTCCAGCGGCTTCGGCCGCACCGGGATGCCCTTGCCCATCCGCGCCCACGTGAAGTCCACCAGCAGCCGCACCACCTGTTCGATACGCTGGCCGCCCCGCTCGATGCGATCCACCACCCGGCGGTTGCGCTCCTCCAGCTCGAGGTGCCGCAACTGCCGGGCGCTCATCAAAATGGCGGACAGGGGGCTGCGCACGTCGTGGCTGACGATGCCGATGAACTGCTCCTGCAGCTCCATGATGCGCCGCAGCTCCTCCTCCACCTGACGCCGACGGGTGACCTCTCGCGTCAGCTCATCCACCTTCCGGCTCAGCAGGCCGAAGACATTGCCCTGCTCCGTGTCGGCCACCAGGCGCAGCAGCACCAGCGGAGGCTGCCCGGTCCCACCCGGCTCCAGGCGCGCGCCCCGGCAGTTGCGCCGCACCTGCTCCCCGCTGGCCAACCGGAGCGTGAGCGAGCCCGGCAGCGGCTCCAGGCTGCGCGCGCACAGGCGCAGGTAGCCCGCCACCCGCTCCGGGAACTCCACCCCCAACTCCACGAGCCGACGGCCATGCAGTCCCGCCTCCTGCGACCCCAGGAGCGACCGAGCGGCCGCACTGCTGCCCATCACCACTCCCTCCACCGAGACCAACAACAAGGGCTCGGAGAGCAGGCGACAGAGCTGGGTGAACAGCGGGGGTACGGGAGGACCCTCGGCCATCACGTCTGCACGTACTCCCGTCCCGAAGCGGCCTGGGCCTCGGCCGTGGGTCGCAGGTAGACCACCACCCGGCAGCCGCCATGGCCCTGGGCAATCGTCTGCTCCAGCGAGACCTTCGCATAGCCCAGGTTCTCCGAGGCGATGACGCCAAAGACGTTGGACGTCATCATGCACATGGAGGGACGACCCACGACCTTCTCGGCGAACGGGCAGGCCCGGTTGCCCAGGACGATCTTCTCGTCATCCTGCTCGAGGATGAAGAAGTCCCCCTTGATACGGGCCTTGAGGTCCACCAGCACGTCCGCGACCTGCTCGCGCGAGAGCTTCGGCAGGGCCAGGGCCTTGCGATAGAGGGCGTTGATCTCCTCGCCCATGTGCTGGCCCACCACGCTGATGAAGCCCGAGGCTTCCTGGAGGCCCACCACTTCCTCCAGGGTGCCCGCCAGGTGGCGGATGAGCGTGCGCAGGAAAACATCCCGCTCCAGACCAATATCCTGCCCGTCGAGCGGTCGATCGCTTTTCGGAGTGTTCATGTGGGGCCTCATCAAGGAGAGAAGACCCAAGCAAACGCTTCGGACCGCCTCTCCCCTTCCCCATTGATGCCTCGGGCCTTTCCTGGATCGCCCAGTCTTCCAGGCCAGCGGGCGTCGGTGGCGTCAGAGCGTGACCGTGTTGGCGTCCACGCCGAGCAGCACCCCGCCGATGAGCTCCAGGGTGGACGGGGCCACCATGGCGTGCTGCGTGGCCACGTGGATGTCGCGCAGGCAGCGCTGCAACGGGCTGGCGCGGTAGACGGCCGTGCCCCCCGCGGCCTCGTACATCCGGTCCACCACGCGCGCGGCGCTCCGCGTGGTGTGGGTGTAGGCCAGCCGCAGCTCCGCCCGGTGGTGCAGGGACACCTCACGGCGCGTGGCGGCCTCGAAGGTGGTGTGGACGGTCTCCAGCAGGAAGGCGCGCGCGGATCGCAGGGTGGCCTCGGCCTCGGCCACGGCCTCCTGCACCGCGGGGCGCGCGGCCAGGAGCTGGCCACCGAACGCCATCACCTTCTTCTGGCGGGCCAGCGTCGTCAGCTCGTCGATGGCGCGGCGGGCGATGCCGAGCGCGACGGCCGGGATGCCCACCCCCAGCAGCCCGAAGGCGGGGAAGGCGTAGAGCGGCCGGTCGATGCGCGGGCGCTCGGTGATGAGGGACGTGCTCCTCTCGGCGGGCACGAAGATGTCTCGCACCTCCATGTCGCCACTGCCCGTGCCGCACAGGCCCGCGGCGTGCCAGGTGTCGTGCAGCGTCGCGTCCTCGATGGGGAAGAGGACGAGGCGCGTCTCGGGAACGCCCTCGCGCACCATGCGGGGGCGGCCGTCCTTCGTCACCACCACGCCCCCCACCAGCCAGCGGCAGTTCTGGCTCCCGCTGACCCAGGGCCAACGCCCGGTGACGCGATAACCGCCCTCGACGAGCTCGGCGCGCCCCAGGGGAGCGGCCACGCCTCCGGTGATGACGTCCGGAG
>NZ_DASVSO010000345.1:0-3636 GCF_036388035.1 Archangium sp. | reverse complement strand
GAATACCCCGCGCGCTGGTGGCATGCGCTGGAGGACGGGCGCCTCCAGTGCGACCTGTGTCCTCGCGACTGCAAGCTGCACGAGGGCCAGCGGGGCATGTGTTTCGTGCGGCAGCGCACGGGCGACCGGCTGGTGTTGAGCACGTATGGGCGCTCATCGGGGTTCTGCGTGGACCCCATCGAGAAGAAGCCCCTGGTGCACTTCCATCCGGGCAGCAGCGTGCTGTCCTTCGGGACGGCCGGGTGCAACCTGGCGTGCCGCTTCTGCCAGAACTGGGACATCTCCAAGTCGCGCGAGATGGACCGACTCACCGACGAGGCGACTCCCGAGGCCATCGCCCGCGCCGCCGAGGCGTACGGCTGCCGGAGCGTGGCCTTCACGTACAACGACCCGGTCATCTTCGCCGAGTACGCCATGGACGTGGCGGATGCGTGCCATGCGCGCGGCATCCAGACGGTGGCGGTGACGGCGGGCTACATGCACGCCGAGCCACGCCGTGACTTCTACGCGAAGATGGACGCGGCGAACGTGGACCTGAAGGCCTTCACCGAGGACTTCTACTTCCAGCTCACCGCCGCGCACCTCCAGCCGGTGCTGGAGACGCTCGAGTACCTCCGGCACGAGACGAAGACGTGGCTGGAGATCACCACGCTGCTGATTCCGGGGAAGAACGACTCGGACGCGGAGGTGGGGGCGATGAGCGAGTGGCTGATGGAGCACCTGGGCCCGGACGTGCCGCTGCACTTCACGGCGTTCCACCCGGACTACAAGATGCGGGACCTCCCGCCCACGCCGCCCGCCACGCTGCGCCGGGCGAGGGAGATCGCTCGCAAGGCGGGGCTGCGGTACGTGTACACGGGCAACACGCACGACCCCGCGGGCGAGACGACGCTGTGCCCGGATTGCGGCACGGCCCTCATCGTGCGCGACTGGCACCAACTCCTGACGTACCGGCTCACGCAGGAGGGCAAGTGCCCGGACTGCGGAGCGAAGGTGCCGGGACACTTCGACACGAAGCCGGGAGACTTCGGCCGCCGCCGGCTGCCTGTCGCCGTGATGTGAGGGTCATCCTGCGGCTTCAGCGAAGCCGTCCTGCTACCTTTCGTGTAGTAGAACGCGCCAACGTCCCCCTTTCCGAGCCCATGATCCACAAGCTGACCCTGCAGAACTTCAAAGGCATCGAGTCGGCGGAACTCGCCTTCGACCGATTCACGGTGCTCGTTGGGCCGAATGCTTCGGGGAAGACGAGCGTACTGCAGGCGCTGGATCTGCTTTCGGCTTTTGCCGATCCGTCCCTACAGCGCAGCCACATCATCCAGCAGTACGGGGGTCTTTCCGCCATCAGGCGGAGCAGCGAGTCCCAGGTTTTCCTTCAGGCAGAGGGAGAATGGAGTCAGAAGCCGGGCATCCTTCGGATGGCGCTTGAGGCCACGAAACAGCAGTCGGCCGACAATCTGCGCCAACTGCTGAATGTGCGAGGACAGTGGGGTGGGCAGGACTTCGAGATACCGGACGGTCCAGGCAGTGCGCTGGAACGTGCCAACAGGGAAATCGGTCCCCAGCCCAAGCTGCCGCTTGCGCTGGTGGACTTGACCGCCAGCGTCCTCCTGCGTCTGGAGTCGCGGCGCCTTGCCGAGCCGTCCTACGCGGAGTCAGTCGAGCCCAGGATCGACACGGACGGGGCGGGCCTCGCCTCCGTGCTGGCGCAGATGGCCCTGAATCGGCCAGAAGATTTCGCGGAACTCCTGGGCGCACTTCGTGCCGTGATTCCCCATGTCGTTCGGGTTCGGCTCTCCCTGGCGGAGCTCAAACGCCAGGAAGCGGAAACGCTCCGCATCAACGATGAGCCCATCACCCGGCACGTGACACGGACCTACTCCGGTCACCGCATCCTTCTCGACACGAAGTCAGGCACTGGAATCCCGAGTGAGGCGGCAAGTGAGGGCACACTCCTGGTCCTCGGCCTCCTCACCGTCTTGATGAGCTCTCCAAGGCCCAAGCTGGTGCTGCTCGACGACCTGGACCGTGGCCTGCATCCAAAAGCCCAACGAGACCTGGTGACCCAGCTCCGCAAGCTGCTGGAGCGCGACCCGGAGCTGCAGATCATCGCCACCAGCCACTCGCCGTATCTCGTGGACCACCTCGAGCCGCGGGAGGTCAGGCTGTCCACCGTGCTCCCCGACGGCACCATCCGCTTCGCCGCGCTCACGGACCATCCGGATTTCGAGCGCTGGAAGGAAGCGATGCGGCCCGGTGAGTTCTGGAGCACGGTAGGCGAGCAGTGGGTGGGCGAACGAGGAACGGAGCAGGCCTGATGGCGGATGCAGCTCGCTCCATCATCGTCATCTGCGAGGCCGCCGCCGACCAGCGGACAGCCTGTGGCATCGTGGATCGCATCCTGAGTCAGAGCGTGGACTGGATGCAGCCCGAGGTGCTTGATGCCCTGCGAGAATGGCGCGGGCTGACCAAGAGCGAGCCGTTCCTCGCATGGAAGAACCTTCACGCTCGCGCCGATGCGGCCAATATCCACATCAATGGCCTTTTCGGCGGTGAGCCGGGAGCTCCGGATGCCTTCATCGCGCGCCGTGCTCTGGCCCTCCTGACGACACAGGGAGAGCGCAATATCGATGCCGTGCTGCTGCTGCGGGACAGCGACATGGACACCCGCCGGTATAAGGGCCTCGAACAAGCCCGGGCACAGACCAGTGGCCTTGGTCCCATCATCATCGGTGTCGCCCATCCCAAGCGCGAGGCCTGGGTCCTGGCTGGATTCCATGCGGCCACTGATGACGAGCGGTCAAGGCTCGAAGCGCTTCGGCGAGCGCTCGGCTTCGATCCGCGTCTCCATGCGGAGGATTTGACCGCCGCCAAGCACGGAGCAAAGCGGGATGCCAAGCGAGTCCTAAGCGAGCTGACCCAGGGGGACCACCAGCGGGAAGTCGTGTGCTGGACGGAGGCCCCGCTGGAGCAACTCGAAGCCCGGGGAAAGGGGACGGGCCTCGCGGACTTCATCCAGGAGGTGCGTGAACGGCTCGTGCCCCTCTGGACTGGACGCCCTGCGACCCAGCAGGATTAAACTCGCGGTGGGCGAGTACGGTGTGCGCTGCTCGACGCCTGATGCGGCGCGGCAGAGCCCGTCCGTGAGCACGGCCGAGCGCGGCGCAGGCATGCCCGTTAGGCATAGGCGCAGTGCTGGACTCCGATGCCTCACCCATCCGTCTTACCCTCGTCGCCGAGGACCCGCTCGCCCGAGGAGCGCTCTCCCGCGCCCTCACGGAGCAGGGCGACGACATCGCCGTCATCGCGTCCGGCACCCTGGCGGAGGTGGAGTCCTCGCGCCCGGACGTCGCTCCCGATGTCGTGCTGTGGGACGTGGGCCTGCACCTGGCCGAGCCCGGTGGACGGCTCGATGCGCCCGAGCTCGGCGCCCCCGTGCTCGCGCTCGTCCCCGATGAGCCCGCTGGAGAGGCGGCACTCTCCACGGGGGCCCGGGGGTTGCTCTTCCGGGACGTGGCTCCCGCCCCCCTGCTCGCCGCGCTCCGAGCCGTGGCGCGAGGACTCACCGTGTTCGACCCGGCCCTCGTCGCGCTGCGAGCCACACCACGCGCCCCGGCGCCCACCTCGACGCCCGAGGGC
>NZ_DASVSO010000344.1:0-4517 GCF_036388035.1 Archangium sp. | reverse complement strand
CGCACAGTCATACAGCGCCGTGGCCACGTTGAACTCGGCCACGCCGCCCTTGAAGCCCGCGCCATCCGCCACCAGCGAGCCCTGGTTGAAGACGGTGCCCGTGGTCAGGAAGGCCAGCACCCCTCCACTGCGCCCGTTCCAGGCCGGCGCCACCAGCGAGCTGCCATTCGAGATGCGCACGTCCGAGTGCTCGGGCACGCGCACCACCTGGCTCACGGTGGCGAAACGGTTCACCAGCGGCGCGGTGAGGCGCAGCACCCCGGACTCGACGCTCGCCAGGCGCGCCAGCTCCCACCGCCCCGCGCCCGAGCCCGCCAAGTCCACGGTGACGTCGGTCTCCCCGGTCCCGGGCAGCGCCGTGTCGCTCCCCATCTGCAGCACGAGCACCAGCTCGCCCGCCTTGAAGGCCGACACGTCCGCCACGTGCAGCTCGCTGGCGCCCGCGAGCGCCTCGGCGGTGAGTGGCGTGGAGGCGTTGATGACGGTGCCCGCGGCCCGCACCTGCAGCGAGCCGTGCTGGGCATTGCCCAGGCCGAACACATCCACCTCGGCGAGCGCCCGGAGTGGCACCAGCGCGAGCACCACGGTGAGCAGCCCCCACAAGGGCCGAGACGACCTGTCCGGAACGAAGCGACGCAGCGCGGTGGGAGACATGGTCCCCTCCTGTGGCCAGGACTCGTCATATGAGAACTTCAGGGAAAACGACACCTCATGGACTCGCGTACAGCCCGCCTCCCGCCTGGTAAGCGGAAGTGCTCCAATCACGCACTCGCCTCCCTCTGGGTGGAATGGGGGTGAACGGACGGCGAGGCGGGGGAGCAGGAATCCCCACCTCGCCATCGACCTGGGGAGAGCCGCTCAGAACCGTCCCTGGGCGAGCGAGAACACGGGCACCACGCGCCCCGGGCGCGAGACATCCGAGGCGAGCACGGGGAGCGGAGCGCCCACGGAGAGGCGCTTGCCGTCGACGTTGAGGAGCGCGGTGGAGGGAGCCCGGGCGGAGAAGCGCCGGTCCTCCTTGGTGAGGTTGACGACGAGGGTCTGCGTCAGGGCGACGAGGAGCCAGCTGCCGACGTGGGTGGGCCAGAGGACGAGCTCGAGCCCGCCGTAGCGCATGGGCTGGGCGTACTGGATGGCCCAGTAGGCGGCGTAGGTGGCGACGCCCGAGAGCCAGGTCCACACGAAGCTGTGGGAGTACCCCAGGTCGGTGCTGGCGATGAGCCAGATGGGGATGGTGCTGAGGAGCGGGAGGATGGCGCCGTTGACGAGGATCATCGCGTGGGTGCCCGCCCCCAGGACGGTGTTGGTGCCCTCGCCCCCGGTGAAGGCATCGGTGAGGATGGCGGCCCCGAAGAGGGAGACGACCTCGACGGCCCACATGCCGGTGCCGATGAGGAGCTGCGAGCCGAAGCCGGTGAAGAACTCCCCGAAGGCGCGCAGGACGGAGAAGGACGAGGAGCGCGCGGGCCTGCCGGGTACGTGCTCGTGGGAGAGCAGCCCGTAGGGGGTGGGCGTGGCGACGCGCGGCGTGAGCAGGCTGAACGAGGACGTCTCGCGGGTGTCGAGCCGGGGAGCGTCCGCCGGGGACAATTGCAGCACACTGATGACGAGCAGGGTGGTGAGCATGGGTGCTCCGGGATGAAGGCGCCGGGAGGGCGCGTTCCGGAGTATGCAACGGCACGCCCCGTGAGTGGACGCGAGCACGGGAACGCGCGACGCTCGGGGACGGAGGCACACCGGGATGACGACACCCACGAACAATGACGAGCGCTTCCACATCGAGCTGCTCAAGCTGCTGCTGCACGTGGCCTGGAGCGATGACGAGGTAGACGTGAGCGAGGCCCGCGCGCTCCTCGGCGCGGCCCAGCGCTGGAAGGTGCCCCTGTCCGAGCTGCAGCGGCTGGAGCGCTGCCTGGAGCAGGGCGAGGCCATGCCGGCGCCAAACCTCGGCCTGCTGCGCCAGCGCCCCGACGACGTGCTCGCCACGGTGCGCATGCTCATCTCGAGCGACACCACCGTGCACCTCTCCGAGCAGGAGATGCTCTCGCAGATTCGCGAGCTGCTCGGCCTGCCCCCGGCCTGAGGCGGCGGGCTACTCGTCGAGCAGCGCCGACCAGAAGGCGACGAGCCGCCAGACGTCGGCCACCCCCGCCTCGCGATCCATTTCGGCGTGGGTGATGAGGGGCGTGAGCAGCGGGTGCACCTCGGTCCGGGGAGCCAGCCAGCGCGCGAGGTGCTCGGACTCGATGGCGGGGATGACGCTGTCGTCCGTGCCATGCAGCAGGTAGACGGGCGAGGCCGGGGCCGTCGCGCGCTCGGGTGAGAGCGCGGAGTCGTTGGCGAAGGCCCGCGCGTGGGGCAACAGCCGTGGGCCGAGCGCGGCGACGTCCCGCTCATTCACGTACCGCATGAAGGTGGCGGCGGGCTCGGGCATCTCCGACTGCAGGCGCCGGGCCTCGGCGAAGGTCTCCTGGGCCCGCCGCGCATCGTGCATGGCGTAGTGCGAGGCACGCAGGAAGGTGAGGAGGCCCGCGCGCAGCGTCCGCACCTGCTCGGGGGGGACGACCCGGTCCGCCACGCTCAGCAGGATGACGACCACTCCGTAGTCATGGGGCTTGCGGTGCTGGCCATCGGACTGGACGCCGGTGCACAGGAAGGTGAGCACGCGCTCGATGTCCCCGTGTCCCCCGAGCGACAGCGTGAAGGCGACCTTGTCCCGGAGCAGGGGCCGGCCGGCGGCGACGACGGAGAGCCCCCCGGCGAAGCTGATGCCCAGCAGCCCCACCCGCCCGTCGGGCGCGAGCTCCGGCCGCGAGGCGGCCCAGAGCGCGGCGTCTTCGATCATGTCCGTCTCGCGCGGGGTGATTTGATAGCGCACGAGGTCGGGCAGCTCGGGGGTGATGACGGTGAGGCCCCCGGCGGCGAGGTCCCGGGCGAGCTTCACCAGGCGGGGCTCGTCGATGCCCCCCGCGTGCACGCCGGGAGTCACGAGCACGGTGCGTCCCTGGCCGTCCTGGGGCTGGAAGACGCGGGCGCGCAGGCTCCCATGGCGTGAGGGGATGCCCACCTCCTGCTCGGTGACGGGGCCGGTGCGCCAGTGGGCGAGGCGCTCGACGAGGCCACCCTTCATGTCGGCGGCACGAGCCACGAAGGAGAGGCCCCGGAGCAGGTCCGGGACGACGAGCAGGGCGACGAGCAGCAGTCCCGCCAGGACGGCGAGGAGCGTCACTCTCCGGGTGCGTGGGCGCATCAGTCCCAGTGCCAGGAGAAGTTCACCCAGGGCAAGGGAAAGGGGAGGCCCGTCGCGTAGGCGCCGCCGAGGTCCACCGTCCAGCGCTCGCCGAGCACCCGCAGGCCCACCGAGTTGACCAGCGTGGGGATGTAGCTCGGGCCCAGCAACGCCCAGTGCTCGGTGACGCCGGCGAGCCGGTCCGTCAGCCGCAGGGAGCCGCCGAGGGACCAGGCGACAAGCTCCGCCACCCGGTTGCCTCCGCTGTAGAACTCGAAGGGGATGCCCGCGCTCAACGTGAGCTGCGCGTCCGGGGTGCCATAGGTGACGGCTCCGAAGACGAGCCCGAAGGTGGACGGCGCGATGGGCAACACAACCGCCTCCACGCCCCCGGCCAGGTGGAGGCGCTCCGACACCGAGCCGCCCACCTTCACCCCGCCCGCCACATGGACGTAGCGCCTGTCCACCACGAACAGGGGCAGCACGCTGCCGACCGACACCGTGAGGTGGTCCGTCAGGCCCAGGGACACCAGGGTGAGGAAGAGCTCGCGCTGGCTGAAGAAGCCCTCGCCGCCACGCAGCATCAGCGCGCTGTTGCCAAAGAGGTAGCGGGTCCGGCCCGGGTCGGCGAAGCGCACCGTGCCGCCGCTCGTCACCCGGGCGTCATGCTCCTCGTCCACGCGCTCCACAGCCTCGGCGGACAGCGTCAGCCGCGCGCCCCCGGACACCTCCAGAACCACGCCATCCGTGTCATGGCGCACCACCTTTCCGACCAGCACCTGCCCGTCCTTGAGCGTCACCCGGGACAGCGTCTCCCCGGTGGCCTCGGCGGCAGGAGGCGCGGCCTCGGCCTGCTCCGGCGCCTCGGAGGGAGCGACGGCGGTGGGCTCGCCCTCGGGTTGGGCAGAGAGGGCCACGGGAGCGAGCAGCAACACGGCGGCGAGCAGCGGGCGGTACATGGGTCTCCTCGAAGGGGGGGACGCCAGCGAGTGTGCACGCTCCGGGCCAGCAAAGGCGAAGGGCCAGACCCCCGGGGCATCCGCGCCCCGCGAGCCTGGCCCTGTCAGCCCTCTCGGGCCCGCCTCAGCCGTTGATGATGCGCTTGAGCTCGGCCTTGTCGTTGGAGAACTGGAAGGCGTTGTAGAGCTGGAAGGAGTTCTGCCGATCGAGGACTCGGGTCCACAGCACCCGCACCGCCTCCAGCTTCTCCTTGGAGAACTGGAACTGGGGCAGCACCTGCAGCACCTGGTTGACGGTGAAGTAGTTGTTGCCGACGGCGTCCTCGAGG
>NZ_DASVSO010000343.1:0-13454 GCF_036388035.1 Archangium sp. | reverse complement strand
GTGGCATGGACGCGGCAGCTCAGGGTGCTGCCGCAGTGGTCGCCGCTGGTGGGCGGGTTCTGCCCGTCTCCGCACGCGGTGCTCATGCAGGACAGGTGGTTCGCGGTCGCGGGGGGCGGCGAGAGGGGGAACTCATAGCCGGAGCACTCGGTATCACCACACGCGAGCACTGGAGCCAGGAGGAGGGCGGGGAGGAGGCGGGAGAGCAGGGACATCGGCGGCCCCCTCTTAGCTCAACTGTTCGCTCGTCTCCACGTCGTGGCTCGGGCGTGAGGGCCGCCGTCCGCGCTTGCCCGCTGGAGGCATAGGCTCGATGGGGCACCATGACTCCAACCTCCAGCGATTCCTCTCGCGCCCCCATCCGCGTGGGACTGATCGGCTACGGCCTGTCCGGGGCCAGCTTCCACGCGCCGCTGCTCGCCGCGGAGCCGGCCTTCACCCTGGCGGCGGTCGCCACCCGGCGCACCGAGGAGGTGGCGCGCGACTGGCCCGGCGTGCGTGTCCTCTCCCAGGACGCGCTGCTGGAGGATCCGTCCCTGGAGCTGATCGTCATCGCCACGCCCAACGACTCGCACGCGGCGCTGGCCGAGCGGGCGCTCCTGGCGGGAAAGCACGTGGTCGTGGAGAAGCCCTTCACCCTGGACTCGGCCGAGGCCGTGCGACTGGGTGCCCTGGCGCGTGAGCGCGGGCGGTGTCTGACGGTGTTCCACAACCGGCGCTGGGATGGAGATTTCCTGACCGTGCGCCAGTTGCTGGAGCAGGGGCGCCTGGGTCGGCTCTACAGCTTCGAGAGCCACTTCGATCGCTTCCGGCCCCAGGTGAAGCGGCGCTGGAAGGAGGAGGACGTCCCCGGTGGCGGCACGCTGTGGGATCTCGGCGCCCATCTGATCGATCAGGCCGTGCAGCTCTTCGGTCTGCCCGAGTCGATCAGCGCGGACCTCGGTCGGCAGCGGGCCGAGGCGCGGGCCGTCGACTGGTTCCACCTGGTGCTGCGCTATGGCGAGCTGCGCGTCCTCCTGCACTCCGGCTCGGTGGTGCACGAGCCCTGGCCGCGCTTCGTGCTGCAGGGTGAGGCGGAGGCGTGGTTCAAGTATGGGCTGGATCCACAGGAGGAGCAGCTCAAGGGGGGACTTCGGCCGGGCATGGCCGGCTGGGGCCTGGAACCGGCGGAGCGCCACAGCCGGCTCGGTGGGGGAGCGAGCGTGCCCACCCTCCCGGGCGCCTATGAGCAGTTCTATGGCCAGCTGGCCTCGGCCCTCGCCGGCGAAGGTCCGGTGCCCGTGACGGTGGAGAGCGCTGCCCAGGTCATCCAGGTGATCGAGGCGGCGCTGCGGAGCCACGAGGAGGGCCGGCGTATCTCCGTGTCCACCTGAATTTGATAATAAAATTCATTATTTGGACCCGCCCGGACGGCGCCAGTTCGTGAGGAGGGGATTACCCCCGTCAGCAGGTGGCCTACACTGCTCATGGAAACTTCCATGTCCGACCTGTTGCGCCACGCCCATGCCGCTCTCTTCGAGTACTCGCCTGATGGCGTGCTGGTGCTCGATTCCCAACACCGAATCGTGGAGGCCAACAGTGCCTCGCAAGGGCTCCTCGGTGAGGGAGGCGACACGCTTCGGGGCAGGCCCATCTCGGAGCTGCTGCCGGAGTGGACTCCGCCCGAGCCGCTGTCTCCAGGGGAGCCGCCTCGCGAGGGGGAGCTCGTGTGGCATGGGTCCGCGGGGTCCACGCGCCAGGCGCGCGTGCTGCGCGTCCGGTGCCTGCCGCTGCCGGAAGGGCAGGTGCTGCTGCTGCGCGATCTGACGGCGCACGCGGAGGTCGAGGCCAACCTGCGCCGACAGAAGGAGTATTACGAGTCGCTGGTCCTCAACAGCCCCGTGGCCATCGTCACCATCAACCTCCGCTTCAACGTGGTGTCCTGGAACCCCGAGGCGGAGCGGCTGTTCGGCTACACGGCCCGGGAGGCCATTGGCCGGAACATCCTGCGGTTGGTGGCCTCCGACGGGCCAATCCGGGAGGACGCCGAGGCCACCGCACGCGAGGCGCTCCAGCGAGGCCGGGTCCACTCCCTCTCCCGGCGGCTGCGCAAGGATGGGACGCCCATCGACGTGGAGCTCCTGGCGCTGCCGGTGTCGGTGGAGGGCGAGCAGGTGGGCTTCATCGCCATCTACCACGACATCACCGAGCTCCAGCGGCTGCACCAGCAGGAGGTGGCGCACCTGCGTGCGCTCGAGCGCGAGCGCGAGCGGGCCGATCAGCTCCTGCTCAACATCCTGCCGGGACCCGTGGCCGAGCGGCTCAAGAAGGGCCAGCGGATCATCGTGGAGAACTTCCCGGACGTCACCGTGCTGTTCGCCGACCTGGTGGACTTCACCCGCTTCGCCGCCCAGCACATGCCGGCGGACGTGCTGCAGGTGCTGAACATGGTGTTCTCCGTGTTCGACCAGCTCACGGACGAGTTCGGCGTGGAGAAGGTGAAGACGATCGGCGACGCGTACATGGTGGTGGGGGGGCTGACGCTACCTCGGAGCGACCATGCCGACGCCGTGGCGGGCCTGGCGCTGGCCATGCGCACCGAGCTCCTGAAGCTGGGCGAGCAGCTCCAGATCCCCCTGCACCTGCGCATCGGCATCCACTCGGGCCCGGTGATCGCGGGGGTCATCGGCGACAAGAAGTTCGCCTATGACCTGTGGGGAGACACGGTCAACACCGCGAGCCGGATGGAGTCCCACGGCGTGGTGGATGGCATCCACATTTCCGAGACGGTCCACGAGCGGCTGCGGGGGCGCTACCGCTTCCGGGACCAGGGCATCACGCACGTGAAGGGCAAGGGCCCCATGCGGACGTGGCTGCTGCTCGGCGCGAGCGAGGAGTCCTCACGCCCCGGGGACGACGTGCCGGCTCACGCTGCCTTGCGCGCCGGCAACACCTCGCGCAACTCCGCGTGAGCGCGCAGCAGCATCTCCTCGGTGGTGTCCCAGGCGACGCAGGCATCGGTCACCGAGCAGCCATAGCGCAGCTGTGAGAGGTCGGCGGGGATGGGCTGGTTGCCGGCTTCGATGAAGCTCTCGATCATCAGGCCCACCACCGAGCGGTTGCCCTCGCGGATCTGATGCACCACGTCGCGCATCACCAGCGGCTGCATCTCCGGCTTCTTCCAGGAGTTGGAGTGCGAGCAGTCGACCACGATGTTGCTCGGCAGCTTCGCCTTGGAGAGCGCCTGCTCGGCGAGCGAGATGGACACCGTGTCGTAGTTGGGCCGCCCGCCACCGCCGCGCAGCACCAGGTGGCCGTAGGCGTTGCCGCGGGTGCGGATGATCGCCGACGCGCCGTTGTCGTTGAGGCCCAGGAAGCTGTGCGGGCGGGAGGCGGAAAGGATGCCGTTGACGGCCGCCTCGAGGGAGCCGTCGGTGCCGTTCTTGAAGCCCACCGGGGTGGAGAGCCCCGAGGCCATCTCGCGATGGGTCTGGGACTCGGCGGTGCGCGCGCCGATGGCCGTCCAGGAGATGAGGTCGCCGTAGTACTGCGGCGCGATCGGGTCGAGCGCCTCGGTCGCCGCCGGCAGGCCGAGCTCGGCCACGTCCAGCAGGAAGCGACGGCCCCGCTCCATGCCTTCCTCGATGTGGAAGGAGTCGTCCATTCGCGGGTCGTTGATGAAGCCCTTCCAGCCGGTGGAGGTGCGGGGCTTCTCGAAGTACACCCGCATCACCAGGTGCATCGTGTCGCGCACGGTGGCGGAGAGCTTGTGCAGCCGGCGCGCGTAGTCGATGCCGGCCTTGGGATCATGGATGGAGCAGGGGCCCACGATCACGAACAGGCGCGGGTCCTTGCGGTCCAGGATGTCCATCAGCGCGCGGCGGCCGGAGAGCACGCTGTCGGCCGCACGGCCGGTCAGCGGCACGCGGGCCTTGATCTCGGCCGGGGAGGGCATGTGGTCGAAGCCAACGACATTCAGGTTTTCGGTGCTTGCTGACATGGCTCGAAGGCCGCGGGCGCGGCGTGAATACGGAAGGGGACGCCTGAGAACAGGGACCAGAGGGGGTTTCATCATGCCATGTCCGCTCCGTCTGGTTGCACCCTCCTCGTGCCGGAGAGCGGAAAAGGCGATCTGGCTTGGGAAGAGGGAGGGGAGCCTTTCGGCATGTGACCTAGGGATTCGACTTCGTCACGCGACATCCACCCGGCCGGGGAAGGAGCCGGTAGCGCTGGCCGGTCGCCCTCCCGTCGGGTTCAGCGGGCAGATGCGACGCTTTGGCCGTGGCGAATCCTAGAAGGGTGCAAGAAGGACTCTCTACCTACCGTCTCGGCTACGTCGCCAACTGTCTCTCGCTCGGTGTGGGAGCGAGCCATACGTGCCGGCTCGCGGGCGCCACCCCCGAGCGCCTGGAAGCGCTCATCGAGCAGAACCTCGCCGAGCTCGAGCAAATCCTCCTCTTCAACGAGGCGCACGGCATCGAGCTGTTCCGTATCGGCTCCTCGCTCATCCCGTTCGCCTCACACCCCGTCAACCAGCTCCCGTGGTGGCGGAAGTGGGCGCGCGACTTCGATCGCCTGGGGCACATCGCCCGGCGCTCGCGCCAGCGCCTGTCCCTGCACCCGTCACCCGCGGCGGCCTCGCTGACGTCCGTGCACCAGCGGGTGCGCGACGCCGCGCTCGCCGAGCTGCGCTATGGGGCTCGCGTGTTGGAGCTGCTCGGCCAGGGGCCCGAGGCGCGCGTGGTCCTCCACCTGGGAGGGGCCGCGCCGAGCCGTCCCGAGGCGCTGGACAATGCGCGCCGCATGCTGGACACCCTGCCCGAGGAGGTGCGCAATCGGATCGTCATCGAGCACGACGACAAGACCTGGAGCGCACGCGAGGTGGCCCCACTGGCCCGGGAGCACGGGCTGCCCTGGCTCGCGGACAACCTGCACAACCTCATCGAGCCCTCGGATCCGGTGATGCCGCTGGAGGAGCTGCTGCGCGAGTCGGCGGCCTCCTGGCGCGCGTTGGATCTGCGGCCCAAGTTCCACCTGGCGAGCCAGAAGCCCGACGGCAGGCCGGGGGCGCACGCGGACCGCATTGATCCACGGGACTTCCAGGCGGTGGTGGCGGCGCTGGACGGGCCGGCGGACCTGATGCTGGAGGCCAAGGACAAGGACCTGGCCCTCTTCGCACTGCGTCAGGAAGCGGCCACCCGGAGCCAGCCGGTCCCCGCGCCCTGAGGGGGAAATCGAATCTCCCGGGTGGGGTCCTCCACCCGTGAACAGCCCGTCACTTTCGGGTGTGTTTCGCGTGGGCGTTCCTCTACGGTGCGCCCCCTATGAACCGCACCTCTCCCGTCAAGCTCTTCCTGAGCGCGGCCCTCGCGGTCGTGCCGCTCGTTGCCCTCCCGGGCTGTGCGTCCTCGGCGCATGGCTCCGCCACCGGCTCGCCCGAGACCGCGAGCACTCCGCCCGCCGAGGTGAAGCCCGCGGAGCAGAAGCCCGCCGAGGTCGCTCCCACGACCGAGGACGCCCGCCAGTTCACCACCCGCGTGAACGAGGATCTCAAGCGGCTGTGGACGCGGCAGGCCACGGCCGAGTGGATCAAGGCCACCTACATCACCGACGACACCGAGCGGAACGCGGCCCTGGTGAACGAGGAGGTGATGGCCTACCTCAACCAGGCCATCAAGCAGGCCGCGCGTTTCAAGGACGTGCAGGGGCTGGATGCGGACTCGGCGCGCATGCTGCACCTGCTGCGCGTGTCCTCCGCGCTGCCCGCGCCGAGCGATGCGCAGAAGCGCGCGGAGCTGGCCGGCATCGCCGCGAAGCTCGAGGGCCTCTACGGCAAGGGCAAGTACTGCGGCAAGGACGGCAAGGGCCAGTGCAAGGACCTGGGCGAGCTGTCCGACGTCATCGCGAAGAGCCGCAACTATGACGAGCTGCTCGAGGCCTGGGTGGGCTGGCATGCCATCTCGCAGCCGATGCGCCCGCTCTACCAGCGCTTGGTGGAGGTCTCCAACGAGGGGGCCCAGGAGATCGGCTTCCAGGACCTGGGGTCGCTCTGGCGCTCCAGCTACGACATGCCGCCCGAGGCCTTCGAGCAGGAGGCCCAGCGGCTGTGGGGGCAGGTGAAGCCGCTCTATGACGACCTGCACTGCTACGTGCGCGCCCGGCTCGCCAGGCAGTATGGAGAGGACAAGGTGCCCGCGGGCAGGCCGCTGCCCGCGCACCTGCTCGGCAACATGTGGGCGCAGGAGTGGAACAACATCTACACCCTGGTGGAGCCCTACAAGGGGCAGCCCAGCCTGGACGTGGACGCCGAGCTGAAGCGGCAGAACTACGACGCCCTGCGCATGGTGAAGATGGGTGAGTCCTTCTTCACCTCGATGGGCCTCAAGGCGCTGCCGGAGACCTTCTACCAGCGCTCGCAGTTCACCAAGCCGAGGGATCGTGATGTGGTGTGCCACGCCAGCGCGTGGGACGTCACCTACGACAACGACCTGCGCATCAAGATGTGCATCAAGCCCACCGAGGAGGACCTGGTCACCATCCACCACGAGCTGGGCCACAACTACTACTACACGTACTACTACAAGCTCCCGGTGCTCTATCAGCAGGGCGCGCACGACGGCTTCCACGAGGCCATCGGCGATGCGCTGACGCTCTCCATCACCCCGGGCTATCTCAAGCAGGTGGGCCTGCTGAAGCAGGTGCCGCAGGGCGACAAGGGCCTCATCAACCTGCAGATGAAGGACGCCATGGAGAAGGTGGCCTTCCTGCCCTTCGGTCTGCTCATCGACCAGTGGCGCTGGGACGTCTTCAACGGGAAGGTGAAGCCGGAGGACTACAACAAGTCCTGGTGGGCGCTGCGCGAGAAGCTCCAGGGCGTGCGCGCCCCGGTGGAGCGCTCCGAGCAGGACTTCGATCCAGGCGCCAAGTACCACGTGCCCGCCAACGTCCCCTACACGCGCTACTTCCTGGCGCGCATCCTCCAGTTCCAGTTCCACCGCGCGCTGTGCCAGGCCGCCGGCATCCAGGGGCCCCTGCACGAGTGCTCCGTGTACGGGAACAAGGAGGCCGGCAAGCGGCTCCAGGCCATGCTGGAGATGGGCGCGAGCAAGCCGTGGCCGGACGCGCTCCACGCCATGACGGGGCAGCGGGAGATGGATGCCTCGGCCATGCTGGAGTACTTCGCCCCCCTGCGCCGCTGGCTCCAGGAGCAGAACAAGGGCCAGAAGTGCGGCTGGTGAAGCTGCCGGGTGGACACGGGTAAAGAGCCCGCTTACATTCTCGCCCCGTCCTGGTCGGCTGGTTAGCAGGCGACCGGGATCGGGCAGCGGATATTCGCGCCCGTTTTGGAAAGAAGAAGAGAGCAAATGGCGACTGGTACCGTGAAGTGGTTCAACGATGCGAAGGGCTTCGGCTTCATCACGCAGGACGGCGGTGGCGAGGACGTGTTCTGCCACCACACCGCGATCAACATGGACGGCTTCCGCACCCTGGCCGAGGGCCAGCGCGTGGAGTTCGAAGTCGCCAAGGGCCCCAAGGGCCTGCAGGCGCAGAACGTTCGCGCCGCCTGATTCGGCTCTCTCTTCGTAGGTTGTAGCCAAAAAAGGGTCCGACCCATGGGGGTCGGGCCCTTTTTCATGTCCGGAGTCCTCGCGTGTCCTTCCTTCCGAAGCCCAGGTTCCTCTTGCAACGTGCCGCACTGTTTCCCCTGCTGGCCGCGCTCGGCTGTGCGTCGGGCCAGCCCCATGTCCAGGCGGGTGCTCCGCCCGCGGAGGCCCGTCCCATGAAGCAGCCCGCCGATCTCGCCACCCTGAAGGCCGAGCTCGTCGCCCGCCACGGTGAGCCCCAGCGCGCCCGCATCGAGCGCGGCGTGGAGCAGGTGGCCGTGCTGTGGCGCCAGGAGGATGGGGACCTGGCCGCCTTCGTGCGCGAGTCCTTCCTCGCCGACGAGAAGCAACTGGAGGCCACGCGGGTCCGGCTGGAGACGGCCTTCGAGCAGCTCGACGGGCACCTGAATGAGATCAGCCGGGAGCTGCGCCGTCCCACGGACCTGGATCTGGGGCCGCTGCTGCCGGTGGATCCGCTGCTGGCGGCGTTCGACCCGGGCGCGCACACCACCGAGGATCTCTTCAAGGCGAAGGTGGGCTTCGTGGCGCTGCTCAACTTCCCGCTCACCACGCTGGCCGAGCGGATGGAGCAGGGCCCGCGCTACACCCGCCGCCAGTGGGCCGAGGCCCGGCTCACAAGCCGCTTCAACCGCCGCGTGCCCGGGGAGGTGCGGCAGGCCTCGACGCGCGCGGCCGCGGACGCGGACCTCTACATCGCCGAGTACAACATCTGGATGCACCACCTGCTGGACGAGCAGGGGCGCCGGCTCTTCCCCCAGGGCAAGGGGCTGATCAGCCACTGGAACCTGCGGGACGAGCTGAAGTCGCGCTACGCGGATCCAGAGGGGGTGGCGAAGCAGCGGATGATCGTCAAGGTGATGGAGCGCATCGTCACGCAGACGATTCCGGCGGCGGTCATCGACAACCCCCGGGTGGACTGGAATCCGTTCACCAACGAGGTGAAGGCGGCACCGGCGGAGGAGGTGGAGCCGGAGGCCCCCCAGCGCCCGGTGGTGCTGGACGGCAAGCGCGAGGAGGACGTGCGCTACACGAAGCTGCTGGCGCAGTTCCACGCGGCGCGGCGGGAGGATCCGTACGTGCCGGTGGCGCCCACGGCGATCGCTCGCAGCTTCGAGCTGGGGCGCGAGCTGCCCGAGGCTCGGGTGAAGGCGCTGCTGGAGCAGGTGCTGACGTCACCGCTGGTGCCGAGGGTGGCGAAGGAGATCGAGTCGCGGCTGGGGCGGAAGCTGGAGCCGCAGGACCTCTGGTACGCCGGCTTCAAGGCGAGCGGGAAGCTGTCCGAGGCGGAGCTGGACACGCTGACACGCCAGCGCTACCCGACGGCGGAGGCCTTCGCGAAGGACATGCCGCGCATCCTCCAGGGGCTGGGCTTCTCGAAGGAGAAGGCGACCTTCCTGGCGGAGCACATCCGGGTGGACGCCTCGCGCGGGGCGGGGCACGCCATGCAGTCCATGCGGCGCGGGGACTTCCCCCGGTTGCGCACGCGGGTGGGCTCGAAGGGCATGGACTACAAGGGCTACAACATCGCCGTGCACGAGCTGGGGCACAACGTGGAGCAGGTGTTCTCGCTCTACAACGTGGACCACACGCTGCTGGCGGGCGTGCCCAACAACGCCTTCACCGAGGCGCTGGCCTTCGTCTTCCAGGCGAGGGATCTTGAGCTGCTGGGGCAGGCGAAGCCGGACGCGGCGAGCGAGCGCGAGCGGGTGCTCAACGACTTCTGGCAGACGTGGGAGATCGCCGGGGTGGCGCTGGTGGACATCGCGGTGTGGCACTGGATGTACGAGCACCCGGACGCCACGCCCACCCAGCTGCGCGAGGCGGTGGTGCGCATCGCCCAGGAGACGTGGGACCGGTACTACGCGCCGGTGCTGGGAGGGAAGGGGACGCCCATGCTGGGCATCTACAGCCACATGATCTCCTACCCCCTGTACCTGACGGACTATCCGCTGGGGCACCTGATCGCCTTCCAGATCGAGGAGCACCTGCTCGAGTCGGGCAACCTGGGGGCGGAGTTCGAGCGGATGGCGAGCCAGGGCGCGCTGACGCCGGACGTGTGGATGACGAACGCCACGGGAGCGCCGGTGAGCGCCGAGCCGCTGCTGCGCGCCACCGAGGCCGCGCTGGCCCGCTGAGGCGGGCCCTCGGAGAAGGCGGGGGGCGGGGGTCTTCCAGCGACCCCCACCCCGGAGCCCGACTACTTGGCGCCCGGCCTGGTGCCCGGCTTGGTGCCCGGGGGCGTACCCGGGGCCTCGTTGCCGATGCCGAGCAGCTCGATCTCGAACACGAGGGTGGCGTTGGGGGGAATGGTCGGAGGCGAGCCCATCTCGCCGTAGGCGGTCGCGCCCGGGCAGACGAGCTGGGCCTTGCCGCCCACCTTCATCTTCTGCACGCCCTCGGTCCAGCAGGCGATGACGGCGTTGAGCGGGAAGCTGGCCGCCTGGCCCCGCTTGTAGGAGCTGTCGAACTCGGTGCCGTTGGTGAGGGTGCCGCGGTAGTTCACGCGCACCGTGTCGGTGGCCTTGGGGCTCGGGCCCTTGCCCGGCGCCAGCTCCTTGTAGACGATGCCGGAGGGCAGCTTGACGGCGCCCTTCTCCTTGGCGGCGTTCTCGATGAAGCGCTTGCTGGCACTCTCCTGCCGGGTCTTCGCGAACCCCTGCAGCTTGGGTCCGTACTTCTCCAGCTCGACGGCGGGCTTGGTGCCGGTGGCCGAGTCCGTCAGCCCCTTCTTGAGGATCTCGAGCTCGGCCGGGCTCAGGTCGTAGCTCTTGACGCTCCGCCCGATCGACAGCCCGAGCGCGTAGATCGTCTTCTCATCCTCGTTCTTGAGCTCCTGCGCCTTCGCCTGGAGCCCCACCAGGCCAATCACTACCGCGGTCATCACTCCCAAACGCATGTTGCCATCCGCCTTTCTCGACGACGGGGGATGATAGGTCCACCCGCTCTTGCTGCCGGCCGTTTTCTTGCCACGCGGCCAGATGCTCCTACCCTCGCGACAGCTTGCTGCATCGCGGAAGCGCTCTGTAGCAGTCACGGCCACCGGGAGGGAGAGAGAGATGAGCGACAAGCGGAAGAACGCGCGGGTTCCCCTCGACATCTACCTGAACAAGTACCTGAAGGGGGTGCCGTACCTGGCGCGCGCCGCCGACATCAGCCAGGAGGGGGTGAGCCTGGCGCGCCTGCTCGAGCCCGAGCACGAGGCTCGGCGGGTGGGGTTGCAGTTCCAGCTCCCCGGCTCCGAGGAGGTCATCTACGCCGAGGGCGAGGTGGTGCGCGAGTGGGTGGAGGCGGGTCCGCGCCGCGACGAGCGCTCGGGTGTGCGCTTCACCCTCCTGACCGAGCGCCACCGGCGGATGATTGACGACTACGTGACACGCGGCCCGCAGGGGAACTGAGCCGCGCTCCGGTGGAGGACGTGCCGCCGGGCCCGCCTTGACTTCTCTCCGCCGGCCGATTGAATCCGGCCGGTGCGAGAGAGCGGGAGGAGTCACGTGAGGCGCGCGCTGTGGGCGTTGGTGCTGGCGGCTCCGTTGTCGGCGCTGGCGCAGGGCAGTGGAGTGGATTGGCAGCGGCAGGTCCTCCGGGTGACGGGGGATGGGCCGCCGGACGTGAAGGCCTCCAACCCGTCCCAGGCGAGGCTGGGCGCGGAGCGCTCGGCGAAGGAGGATGCCCTCAAGGATCTGCTGGAGCAGGCCCGGAGCGTCCACCTGCGCGCGGACCGCACCGTGGGCGACGAGATGGCCCGCGAGGAGACCCGGCGCAAGGTCGAGGACGTGCTGCGCGGCTACAAGGTCGTCCAGAAGCGCTACTACTCCGACAGCGGCGTGCAGCTGGAGGTGGAGGTGCCGCTGGCGGCGCTCACCTCGGTGCTGATTCCCTCCACCGAAGCCGCGGCTCCCGCCGAGACGAAGCAGGAGGCTCCGGCGAAGAAGGACGCGCGGACGAAGCACACCGGGCTGGTGGTGGACGCGCGGAAGCTGGGCCTGGCGCCGGTGCTGGCCCCTCGGTTGCTCGATGCGTCCGGCCAGCCGCTCTACGGCGCGGAGACGCTGTCCGCCGAGGCCCGCCAGGCCACGGGCGTGGCGGGCTTCTTCGGGAGCCTCGAGCAGGCCCGGAAGTCGACGCTGGTGGGCGAGCGCCCGCTGGTGCTCGAAGCGGCGCGAGTCCAGGGCTCGGATCTCGTGTTGGAGTCGGACGCGGCGAAGGCACTCGCCGGTCTGGACCCGCGTCTCCTGGCCGACGGCCGGGTGGCGATCCTCATCCGGTAGGCAGGGAGTGGGCGTGAGCGTCTCGGTGATGAAGGTGCGTGGGAGTGGGTGGCGGTGGGGCTCCTGGGTAGCCCTGGGCTTCGTGACGTGGGGGCTCGGCTGTGCGTCGGGGCCTGAGCAGATGGATTCGCCGGCAGCCGACCGGGCGCGCGAGGTGTTGCGCGCCGCGAGGACCCGCCAGGGGAACCTGCTGCTGCAATGCGAGCCCGAGGACGCCGACGTCTACCTGGACGGGGTCATCCAGGGCATGTGTACCGACTTTGGCGGAGGGCCGAACGGGCTCAAGGTGGGCACGGGGCTGCACCGCATCGACGTGAAGAAGGACGGCTATTGGCCGTACACCACGTATTACGAGCCCAACAATGCCCGTGCGGGGCTGACCATCCGGCTCAAGTCGAAGGAGCCGGAGCGCGGCGGCACCGACTGAGCCATGGCGACCCTCGCTCCCGAGCTCGAGGCGCTCATCCGCCAGCTGCCCAAGGCCGAGCTCCACCTGCATCTCGAGGGCAGCCTCCAGCCGGAGCTGGCCCTGTCGCTCGCGCGAAAGCACGGCGTCTCGCTGCCCGGAGCCACGGAGGGCGTCGAGGGCTTGCGGCGCCGTTACCGCTTCTCCAGCTTCGACGAGTTCGTCGCGCTCTATGTGGCCATCAGCCAGTGCCTCGTGGAGGCCGGGGACTTCACCGCCATTGCCGTGGACCTGGCGCGAGTGCTCGCGGCGCAGAACGTGCGCTACGCGGAGGTGACGGTCACGCCGATGACCCATGTGGCCCGCGGTGTGCCAGGGGAGGTGGTGCTCGCGGGTCTGGCCGAGGGCCGCGAGCGGGCGCACCGGGAGCACGGCGTGGAGCTCGCCTGGGTCTTCGACATCGTGCGCAGCCACGCGGAGCTGGCGGAGCCCACGCTCGAGCTGGCCCTGCGGGGGCAGGAGCAGGGGGTCATCGGGCTCGGGCTGAGTGGGCCGGAGACGGCCCCGTGGCCGAAGGAGTCCTTCGCGGCGCTCTTCGCCCGGGCGCGCGAGGGAGGTCTGCACAGCCTGCCGCATGCCGGTGAGTTCCGGGGCCCCGAGGGCATCTGGGAGTCGCTGCGCTGGCTGGGGGCCGAGCGCCTGGGGCACGGGGTGCGCTGCCTGGAGGATCCCGCCCTGGTCGAGTACCTCGCCGAGCGGCGCATCCCGTTGGAGGTGTGCCCGTCCAGCAACGTGGCGCTGCACGTCTTTCCCAGCCTGGAGCAGCACCCGGTGGAGAAGCTGATGGCGGCGGGGCTCGCGGTGAGCCTCGCGAGTGACGACCCGCCCCTCTTCTCCACCAGCCTCACCGACGAGTACCTGCGATGCGCGGCCACGTTCCACTGGTCGGCGGAGACGGTGCTCACCCTGGCCGCGGCCGCCGTGGAGCACAGCTTCCTGGCCGAGCCCCGGAAACGGGAGCTGCTCGCCGCCCAGCGGGCGATCGCGGGTGGGTTTCGCGAGAGACGCTGACGCCCTCTATGATGGTGCCGGGCCCGGGTTCGGGCACCCACGAAGAGGAGCGCGCCATCGGACGCAACAAGAGAGGCAAGACTCGCGCGGTGACGGCACCGGCGG
>NZ_DASVSO010000342.1:0-11217 GCF_036388035.1 Archangium sp. | reverse complement strand
CATCCCCACCAGCGTGGCCACCCACCCCACCACCGCGCGCTCGGGGCGCCGGTACACCACCGCCCAGGCGGACGTCATTCCGAAGAGGAGGCAGGCCCCCGTGCCCGGGTGCTTCAAGTCCCTCAGCCCGAAGACGGAGAGCAGCGACAGCACCCAGCCCGCGTGGTGCAGCGCCGCGCCCACGTCGACGTCGCGCTCGTCCAGCCACGTGCCCGCCATGCACAGCAGGAGCCCCGTGCCACTCAGCACCGCGGGCGTCCACAGCGGAGGCACCGCCGCGACGAGCGCCCCGCCCAGCAGCGCGGTCGCCACATTGGCCATCCACCGCTCGCGCGTCACCATCAGCACCAGCGAGGCGAGGCCCGCGAGGAGCGCCACCGTCAGGGGCAGCGCGCCCGGCCCCCGGTCCAACAGGTGCACCAGCACGGGCACCGCCGTGGCGATGGCACCGGCCGCCCAGAGCGGCTCACTCCACGTCTCGGAGATGCCCGGCGACAGGCACGCCGTCAGCCGCATGAGGGTGCGCTGGATGCCGCCATGCTGGCACAGCGCCGACAGGAGCGCCGCGCCGAGCGCCACCCCGGCGAAGGTCAGCGCCGACTCCAGCCGCCACTCGAGGAAACCGTACTCGGCCGTCTTGCCCAGCGAGGCACTGGCGAAGGCGAGCACCGCGGCGGTGAGCAGCTCGCGCCGCGAGAGGAGGAAGGCCCCCACCAACAACACCCCGGCCAGCAGGGCGATGGCCCCGGGCGTGGGCGCTTGCAGGAGGATGGAGCATCCGCTGAGCGCGAGCGCCCCCACCACCGTGGTGGGCCGCAGCGAGGTGTCCGCCGGCGTGCGGAAGAAGGCCCACAACGTTCCAGGCCGGTGGTGCGTGAGGAGGCCGAGCGCCAGCAGCAGCGCGATTGCCGGCAGGTGGAGCGGGAAGCAGAAGAGCAGCAGGCCCACCCCGAGCCCCACGCGCACCGAGGGCCTCGGCCCAGGCATCAGCACGAGGGAGGCGACGAGCAGCCCCATCACCCCTGGCTCGGCGTGGGTCTCCGGCACCAGCACCACGCCCACCATCATCAGCGAGCCCTGCATCCACATGGACAGCTCGCGCGCCGACTCGTCGTCCGTCTTTCCGAGCAGGAGGTTGCGCGCGGCCGGCAGGTGCTCCACGGCCCGCACCACCCCGAGCGCGAGCAGCGGCAGCAAGGTCGCCCAGGGCATGGGCTCGCGCGAGACGAGCACGACGACGAGCGCGAACAGCGGCGCGAGGCCCGCGAAGAACGGGAAGCGGTTGGCGCGCGTCCACAGCAGGGGCAGCAGCACCGCCCCGGCGAGCACCACCTGGGACTCCGGCCCCCGCACCTTCAGGCACGCGAAGCCCAGAAGGGACAGGGCACAGAGGCTCGCCACGAGCGCGTAGCGACGCTCCCCGGCGAGGACCCGGAAGGCCGTGCGGGACAGCTCCAGCAGCGCGAGGACGCTCAGGAGCGTGGCCAGGGCGAGCTGCCGTAGGGCACCTTGCTGGAGGATGTCCAGGCTGGCCAGCAGGGTGGCGGCGACGATGCTGACGGACGGGTGCAGCGCGCGCGCGGTGAGGAGGGCCGCGAGCGCCGCGCCGAGCAGCAGCGGGTAGGGCTGCTCTCCCCGCGCCGAGCCAACGGCCACCAGGGGATAGAGGAGCGCGACGAGGCCCGCGGTGAGGGTGCTCGCGCTGCGACCCCAACGCGCGGCCGTCACCGAGGCGCCCAGGGCCCAGAGGACGAAGAGGGCCACGGACAGGGCCGGCGTCATCCACGGCCAGACGGAGAAGGCCCCCACGCGAGGCAGGAGCGCGAAGCCCGTGAGGATGACCGCGAGCGGGCGCACCTGGGGCGAGGTGTGCGAGGCCACGGCCACGGCCGCCGCGCCCAGGAGCACGATGACGCCGAGCCAGGGAAGCTGGAGGGTGAGGCCCCAGAGGAAGGCCAGGAGGGCATATGCGATGCCCGGCCAGCCGAGCAGTCGCGCCCGGCCCCCGAGCTCACCGAGCGCGGCGAGCCCCAGCGCCGTGAGGGCGAGCGACAGGGGGACCAGCGATGGATCGACGAGGCTGGCGAGCTTGGGCACCACGGCGGCGGCGGCGAAGGCCGCGGTGGCGAGCAGGTAGGGGTTGGCGAGGTTCCACGCCACGAGGAGCGCGGCGACGCCACTGAGCACCAGGCCCACCAGGGCCGACGCATGCGGCCCCGCGCCGAGGCCGTAGGTGAAGCCGACGAGGGCGAGCCACCCCACCGCGATGCTGAAGGTGATGCGCGTGCCGCGGGTGCAGACGAGCGACACCCCGGCGAAGCCCAGCGCCACCCCACCGCACACCAGGGACGCCACCGCGGGCCCGAAGAGGATGACGGAGGAGAGCGTGAGGAAGAAGGAGAGCGCGGCGCCGACGACGGACAGGTAGAGCCGCTCGAAGAGCAGCCCGCTGCTCACGCACACGACCAGGAGGGCGAGCGTGGTCCAGAAGGCCGGGCGCTGGTCGGCGCCCATGTGCCCGAGGAGGACGAAGAGCGGACTGGCGACGGCGGTGGAGCGCAGCAGCACCTCGGCGGATGCCACATCCCGCTCCGAGGGCGTCCGCTCGGCGCGAGAGCGCAACCACCCGGCGAGCACCACCCCGCCGATGACGAAGGGCACGGCCGAGAGCGCCCCGTAGTGGAACGGGAGCTTGTCGGCCACGGGGTAGCCGAGGCTGGCCTTGAGCGCGTCGAGCAGGGAGCGCACGGCCCCGGGGACGAGCTGGCTGACGGAGGCGTAGGAGAGGTACGCGCCGGCATAGACGGGGTACAGCCAGCGCACCCGGGGCAGCTCGCCTCGGGAGAGGCCGAACGTGGTCCACGTGAAGGTGGCCGCGGTGAGGAAGAGCGCCGGGGCCAGGCCCGTGCCGGCGAGCACGAGGCAGCCCACCTGGAGCGCGGCGACACCCACGGAGAGCGGATCCGCGGCCTCCTCGGGCTCCAGCTCGCGGAAGCCGAGGCAGGTGGCGAGCAGGAAGGCGAGGAACGGGGCGTAGCTGCCGAACGCGGGGGGCACCCCGGCGGAGGAGAGGGCCAGGTGCAGCCGCACCATGTAGAGCAGCAGCAGGTAGAGGGGCGCGGCCAGGGCGAAGGCGACTGCCTTGGCGCTCCGAGGCTCGGAGACGGGCTTGCGCGCGAGGACGAAGAAGAGGGCGCAAGGCAGCACGTCGAGCCAGAACGCGGGCGCGCCGAGCCGGGCGAAGAGCGTCGCCACCCCCATCATCAACGTGGTGCCGAGCAGGGCCACCTGGACGTAGGGCCGGGACGGGACGTCGAAGGACTCGGCGGGCTTGCGCACGAGCACGGCGGCGCCCACGGACCAGCCCAGGAGCAGCGGAAGGAGGAGCGCGAGCGGCACGCCCTCGAGGCTGAGGCTGTCGAGCGGCCCGAGCGCGACCCCGGCGAACGGCGCCACGGCGGCGCCAATGAGCCCGAGGATGCGACCGGCACCGGCGAGGGCCTCGCGGCGGGCGAGCAGGGAGCCACAGAGGGAGAAGGCGGCGGAGTAGCCCGCGGTCATCCCGAAGACGACGAGCGAGCGCGTGAGGGAGGTCAGCCCGGCCCAGCTATCGAAGGCGAGGTAGAGCGAGCCGGCGACGATGAGGAAGGCACCGATGAACCAGCCGATGCTCTCGTAGAGGAAGGGGCGCCAGACGGTGTCCCAGGTGGAGACCTCCTCGACGAAGCGCGCGGTGGCGGTGCGCACGGGAGGCGCATCGAAGATGGGCTCGGTGGTGACGGGCGGCAGCGGAAGCGGGGTCTCCTCTTCGTCCCGCGCTCCAGACTCCTGAGACTCGGCCTGAACGGACTCCGGGGCCTCCGGCTGAAACGACTCCCGGGCCTCCTGATGAACAGCCTCGGTGAACTCCGGCTGAACCGACTCCCGGGCCTCGGCTTGAACGGCCTCCCGGGCCTCGGCCGCGAGCGCCTCGACGCTCTGCACGGACGGCTGGGATTCCCCCGCGACCTCGAAGACGACCGCGGGAGGCACCACGGCCTCCGCGGGAACGACGTTCGCTGACTCGGCCACCGCGGGCGTGCCCACGGCCTCGGCGGACGCCGGCATCTCGGCGAGGACGGAGAGGAGGATCCGCGCCTGCCGCTCGTAGCGCTGCGCGAGGTAGCTGCGGGTCCCCTTGGGAACGTAGGAGGTGTCCCAGAGCTTCAGCTCATCGAGGAGGAAGTGGACGTGGGCGAGCTCTTGCTCGAGGGCCACGCGAGGGCGCGCGGACATCGGCTGGCCGCACGCGGCGCACCGCTGGCCTCCGAGGCGCTCCTGCCGGCAAGACGGGCAGTACATGGTGGGTCACATCCCTTACAACGCGCATGCCGGGCACGAGGCCCAGGGAAATGAGGAACTTGGCTCTGGGGGTGCCACCGGCCCAACGCACCACGCCCGTGCCCCGCGTGCAGCCTACTGCACATCGCGGCATGGACGTAGGAGGGGGCCCCACTGGGGGGTGGTGAACCCGTCGAGTGGTACGACGGGCTCGAAATGCCCCGGCCCCGCGGTCCCCCGCCTGCTCACCGCACGAGCGGACGAGATCCTCCTCGCCATCGACCGGTGGGACGAGCGGCTCCCCTTCCTTCGGCGCGGCAGGTACCTCGAGTTCCCGGACGAGCCAGGCGCGCTGTCACGGCGCCCGGCCACCTCAGCCGAGGTTGTGGAAGACCCGCTGCACGTCCTCGTCCTGCTCGAGCGCATCCACCAGCTCGAGGACCTCGTGGGCCTTGTCCTCGGGCAATTCGATGAGGGTCTGCGCGATGTACTCGGACTCGGAGGACAGGGGCGTGAGGCCGCGAGCCTCGATGGCGGACTGAAGCTGCCCGAAGTCGTTGAAGGCGCAGCGGATGACGATCTGCTTCTCGCCCTTCTCGTTGCTGGTCTCCCCCATCTCCTGCAGGCCGTGGTCGATGAGGTCCAGCTCGAGCGCTTCGAGATCCACCCCCTCGGGCGCGAGCCGGAAGACGCCCATGCGCTGGAAGAGGAAGCCGACGCTGCCGGTCGTGCCGAGGTTGCCGCCGTAGTCCTTGAAGTGCATCCGGACGTTGGCGACGGTGCGGACCACGTTGTCCGTCGCGGTCTCCACGAGCAGCGCGATGCCGTGCGGCCCGTAGCCCTCGTAGAGGACGACCTCGTAGTCCTGCTGGTCCTGGCCGGTGGCGCGCTTGATGGCGGCCTCGACCTTGTCCTTGGGCATGTTGCCCGCGCGGGCGTTCTGGAGCACGCGACGCAGGGTGGGATTGGTGTCTGGGTTGGCGCCGCCCGACTTGACGGCGATCGCGATGTCCTTGCTGATCCGCGTGAACAGCTTGGCCATCTTGTTCCAGCGGGCCATCATCGTCGTCTTACGGGTCTCGAAAATGCGTCCCACGGCACTGTCCTCCCGGTGAGGGTGGGTTTCACTAGCTCTGCCCGCGCCCCTTTGCAACGGGACGCGGGCGCGACGCGAGCCACTACCCGCGCAGGAACGCGGTGCCCTGACTGCCGGCCTTCTCGGCCTCGCGCAGCACGGCGTCGTCGGGAGAGATGCCGACGATGTGGATGGCCTCGATGCCCTCCTCGAGCATCTCCAGGCTCTCCTCCACCTTGGGAATCATCCCGCCCTGGATGACGCCGGAGGCAATCTTCGCGCGGGCCTCGGCGGGGGTGAGCGTGGGCAGGCGGGTGGACGGGTCGTCCTTGTTGGCGAGCACGCCGGGCACGTTGGACACGAGGAACAGCTTGGCCGCCCCCAGCTTCGCGGCCACGCGGGTGGCCACGGTGTCCGCGTTGATGTTGAAGACGTTGCCCTGCGCGTCGCCCGACAACGAGCCGAGCACGGGGACGAAGCCCGCCTCCGAGATGCGCTGGAAGGCCTCGGTGTTCACGCCCGTGACGTCGCCCACGAGCCCCAGGTCCACCGGCTCCGGGCCCGCGCCGCTCATCACCTTGGGAGGCCGGCGCTTCGCGTCGATGAGCCCGGCGGACATGCCGGTGGTGCACAGGGCGGGCACGCCCGCGAGGCGGAAGGCCGAGGCCACGTCCACGGACACCTGGCCCGCGAGCGACATCTTCATCACCTCGAGGGTGGCCTCGTCGGTGTAGCGCCGGCCGGCGACCATCTTCGGCTGCAGGCCGAGCTTCTTCTGCAGGTCGGTGGCCTGGGGCCCGCCGCCGTGGATGACGGCCACGCGGATGCCCGCGTCGAGGAAGGCGCGCACGGCGGCGCCCACGCTGGCGGCCAGCTTGGAGCGGTCCATGGCCAGCTCGCCGCCAATCTTCACGACGAACCAGCGCCCGCGGAAGTCGGACAGCCCGCTCACGGCCACAGCCCCGGCTCGGCGAGGGTGAGGCGCTCGTCCCAGCCCATCATGATGTTGAAGCTCTGGATGGACTGGCCGGCGCCGCCCTTCACCAGGTTGTCGAGCGCGGAGAAGCACACCACGCGGCGGGTGTTGCCCGTCACGGGGCCGAGCGTGAAGCCCACCTCCACGTAGTTGCTGCCGGACACGCCCACGATTTCGGGCTGACGGCCGCCGCTGACGATGCGGATGAAGGGCTCGTTGCCGAAGGCCGACTTCCACGCGGCGGTGAGCTGCTCCTGCGTGACGGAGGCGGGCACCTCGGCGAACGAGGTGGAGAAGATGCCGCGCGGCAGCGGCGCGGACACGGGCACGAACTCCAGCGACATGTCCTCCTTGCCGCCGGCGATGCGCAGCGTCTGGAGGATTTCGGGGATGTGCTGGTGCTCGAGCGGCTTGTAGGTGCGCAGGTTGGCCGCGCGCAGCGGGTGGTGCGTGGTGATTTGAGGGTTGGCGCCGCTGCCCGAGGAGCCGGTGGCGGCCACGGTGTGGATGGGGCCGGAGAGCAGGCCGGCCTTGGCCAGCGGCATCACGCCGAGCGCGATGGTGGTGGCGAAGCAGCCGGGGCTGGCGATGTAGCGCGCCTTGCGGATGGCCTCGCGGTTGAGCTCGGGCATGCCGTAGGTGAAGGTGCCGTCGGTGAGCATCTGCGGCGCCGGGTGGTCCACGCCGTAGTACTTCGCGTAGGCGGCCGCGTCGCGCAGGCGGAAGTCACCGGACAGGTCGACGATCCGCACGCCCGAGTTGATGATGTCGAGCACCACCTTGGCCGTGGTCTTGTGGGGCATGGCCAGGAAGACCACGTCGGCGCCGGCCACGGCCTGGGCCGGGGGCATCTCCTGGAAGGAGAGGTCCGTGAGCCCGGCGAGGTTGAAGTGGACGTCGCCCACCTTCTTGCCGATGTTGTCCACCGCCGTGACGCGGACCACCTCGACGTTGGGGTTGAAGAGGAGCCGGCGGAGGATTTCGGCGCCGCCGTAGCCGGTACCACCGATGAGGACTGCCTTGACCTTGTTGGCCATGTGCTTTGTCTCCGGGAGGGACTTCCTGGGCGGGTGTATAGGGGCGCCCCGACCGGGAAATCCACCACGCCGAGCCCCTGACGCGGCGGGCCATGGGGCCCTGTCTCCTCCGCTACATGGACGGGAGGGACTCACACTCGGGGTATGAGCCACCCGGGCCACCGGAGAGCACTGGCCTCGGGGCGGGCGCTGTGGAACGTTGCGCCCACCATGAGCACGGAACTGAAGCTGCGCCCCATCGAGCCGCGAGACGACGCGGCGGTGGCGGCGGTCATCCGCACGGTGATGCCGGAGTTCGGAGCGAGCGGGCCGGGATTCGCCATCCACGACCCCGAGGTGAGCGGGATGAGCGCGTCCTACGGACGCTCGGGCCGCGCCTACTGGGTGGTGGAGGACGAGGCGGGCCGGGTGGTGGGCGGAGGCGGCATCGCGCCGCTGGACGGCGGCGACCCGACCGTCTGCGAGCTGCGGAAGATGTACTTCCTGCCCGAGGCCCGTGGACGCGGCGTGGGCGAGCGCCTGCTGCGCCAGTGCCTCGCGTTCGCGCGGGAGGCGGGCTACCGGACCTGCTACCTGGAGACGCTGGCGGGGATGGAGCAGGCGCAGAAGCTGTACCGCCGCCTGGGCTTCCAGCCGCTGCCGCGTCCCATGGGCGCCACGGGCCACTTCGGGTGCGATCGCTGGTACGCGATGGACCTGCGGGGGGTTGAGCCCCGGTGGTAGAGGCTTCAGGGCAGCTCGCCCTGGCCCGCGAAGGCACGCAGCCACAGGTGCTCGTTCCGAGCCCTGGGCTCGCAGGACTCCTCCTGCAACGAGACCAGGGGCCAGCGGTAGTAGGCCGCCTGCTTCAAGGCATCCTCCCACCGCCCCAACTCCCCCCAGGCGGCGATGCAGGCCTCCCGGCTCGGGACGTGCTGCGTCAGCTCGGAGCCGAACATCTGGAGCCGCAGCCCCATGTCCAGCTCCCGGTCCGAGCGCTGCTCGCGCAGCCGCGCTCCCACTTCCCACAACAGCCGACCCATCCACCGCTGCTCGTCCTCGGTGAGGTGCGCCTTGCTGGCCCTGGCCCGAAGCACCAGCCACGTGCCGAGGAAGACCCCCTGGGAGAGTGAGGCCATCAACCAGGCATGGTGGCCGGGCGCGAGCAGCAACCCGTCGAAGCTCGCCCGCATCTCCAGGAAGAACTGCTCACTTGAGGGCTGCTTCCACTCGGGCAGCTCGACGAGCTTCCCGAGTGCCTCCAGGTCACGGCGCTCGAAGGGAGCCTCGAGCGGGCTGCCGGCCAGGAAGGAGACCAGGGCGAGCTGGAGGGACCGGGGGGACGACCCGGCGAGTTGCCCGAGCCGCTCCTCCACGGAGGGCAGCAGGAACTGGCGCAGCGGCGCTTGCGCTTCGAACGCGTAGAGCTGCTCACGCAGCGCCATGAGAAGTGGCACCGAGGCGCTGGCGCGAACTTGCGCGAGCACCCACTCCTGGCGCGGCTCCGCCAATGTCGGAGCCAATACCGCCAATGGGAAGCGCTGGGCCTCGGTGGCGGCCTCCCAGGCGAGTCCGGCCTCGGCGAGCAGGAGATTCCACTCCAGCGGCTGGGGAAGCAGGGCGCTGTCGCGGAAGTCCGGCCGTCCGAGCGCATTCCAGGCGTCGAAGAAGGCATGGCGCCAATCGGCCGCGCGGGGCCGGCGTTCCGCGAGTTCCCGCAGCAGGCACGCCTCTGGAGTGTCCCGCATCGCGGACAAGCCGAGGAGCCATCGCACCCGGTTCTCATCGCCTCTCTCCATGGCCAGACATGCGCTCAGCAGCCGAGCCGGCCGGTTGGGCGTGGAGGATTGGATTATCGGTTCCAGCCAGACCCCCGCGTCCGGGTGGCCCGAGAAACAGCCCAGGGCGGACGCCTGAATGAACGGATCGGCCCAGGCCCGCCGGTCGGCGTCCACCCCCGCGCGCCCCTGCCGTCCACCGAGCCACTCGGAGGCGGCCCACCCACCGCCCACCGCGGCGGGCACCAGCCCCAGGGCCCAACGCAACACCCGGCGGCGAGGCCAACGTTGCTTGCGTCCTCCAGCCACCTCCGGCGGCGGCTCGCCACCCGGACCCGCCACTCCGTCCTCGCTCGCTGTGCTCATGGGGCCTCGATCCTCCACGCTATCATGAGCACCATGCGCCCTCCCTCGAAGAAGGGGCACCCGCGGCTCCTGGTGCTCCTGGCCGTGCTCCAGGCGGGGTGTCTGGCGGAGTCGGAACTCGTCGACGTGGCGGGGAAGTGCGGGCCTCGAGACCTGACGCCCGAATGCTGTCTCAAGCAGTGGCCCGGCCAGTGGGAGCGCTGTACCGGCTCGTCCGAATTGGTGGACGGTTCCTCCTCCCTGGGGATGAAGGCCGCAGCCGCTGGTACAGCGGTCGCCATGGCGGTGGCGGTGAAGCCCCAGATCGACTCGGCCGAGCGCCGGGGCGTGGAGCTGGCCGCGGACCTGCTCACGAAAGTCGAAAAGGCCATCGCGCAATGCACACGTCGGGCAGATCGCGAGGTCAACGACTACCATTTCGATGGCAGGAGCCCGAGCCGGGAGCTCTGCAAAGAGGTCAAGGTGGGCGACCAGATGACGTGGGCCGCCTACCTGGGACTCTTCAAGCACGAGCAGGCCTGGCCGTGCCTGCGTGAGGCGCTGGACAAGCTGCTACCCGGGCGCTACCGGCTCCACCCCCGCTTCCGGCTCGACGAGCGGACCGGCCAGTGGGAGTTCCTGGATGAGCAGCAGGTGAAACAGATTGTGTCGGAGCAGGGATGGAAGGGCCTGACGGGCACCATCGAGCCGGACATCATCCTCATGGATAAAGAGGGCGTCATCGTCCGCGTGTACGATCTCAAATTCCCGTGCCCGGAGACCAACCATGCACGGTGGGAAAGATACAAGGGGGGTCGCTGGCACGATGAGACACAGAAGCAAGTCTACGAAGGAGTCCTCAAGATAACCCCTCAACTCGTCTCGCCACGGCAGGGGGTAGAGCCAATCAGGTAGAAAGGAGGATCCCATGCGATATCCGAGGCTTCAGCATCACAACACGCGCGGCTGGCTACGCGCGAGCGATGCCTTGCTCATGTGCTTCTACATGCAACATCCCAACGAGCGGATCGCTCCCGCCGTTTTGCGAGCCCTGGATCTCATCCGTGAACGGATACACCCCTACCAACTCGCCTGGTATGATGCAGGTGAGGGGCAAGCCGAGCCACTCGACGAGCCCGTATGGGAAGAACTCCGCAAGCAAACATTGGAGCCAGGGCCCGACACGGGTGCATTCGTGGTATTGGAGGACAAATCCGCGACAGTGGATAGTCTCCGCGTGGATTATAGAGGGTTGTCGATCGTCCCCTCTCCCTGGCCAGACCGTAGGGATGACGTGAGCGTCCTGTACCTGCGCCTGCCCACGGCGTTCCTGGAGGAACGGGGCCCGGAGCAGGTCCGTGCGCTCGCCCTCGAACTGGCGGCGGAGCTCCCCTTCAACTCGGGCTACGTGGACTTCGTCCTCTGCTCGGACACCTGGGATTTTGGTGAAGCCCTCAAGCTCATCCACCCCCGCTACCCGGGAGTGCACCTCGCCTCGAACGAGGCCAACCTCACCATGAACACCTGGGTGGACGGGGTGCATTGGATGAACTTCCTCGGGCAGCCGGTGCTCGGGAAGCTCGGCGGAGTGGCCGCACTGCGCGAGCGTCTGGCGCTCCCGGGCCTCTCCCTCCAGGAGATGAGCGGAGACCGGGTGCTCGTCACCCTCGGCGAGCAGCCAGAGCCAGGCGATATGGAGACGGGCCA
>NZ_DASVSO010000341.1:0-6921 GCF_036388035.1 Archangium sp. | reverse complement strand
CTCACCCACCTGTCTTTCCCTGCGTCGAGGCTCTCGTGGCCCGCCAGCTCTTGGATGGCCTTGGCGGGAGCCCCGCGCATCGCCAGCCATGAGCAGGTGGTGGCCATCACCATGAGGATCCTCATGAAGCTGGGCTGGACGGTGGTACTGCTGATGATCCTCGCGGGGTGCGGCTCCATCAACGAAGCGAGCGGTTCCCTCGGGACCAGACCCACGCCATCACCCGGCGCCAAGCCCGCCGCGAAGAAGGAGCTGCCGTGGCTGGCGGTGCCGGGCGGGCAGATGAAGACGACCCTCTTCTATGGCCCCTGGCAGTGCCGCCGGGAATTCGTGAACCAGTGCCAGACAGAGTGCGCCGGTGAGGGCTATCCGCTCATGGGCTGCATATGGCTGGCCGATCTCAAGTTCGAGTGGAAGGGACGCCTCGTCCTCTTGCCTGTGGACGTTGATGCCGGTAGCCGCTACGGCATCTATCACTGCTGCTGCAAGTTCCCCACGCGGACGAAGGCGGAGAACGAGGTCGCGCGCCAGGAGTGGAAGAACGCGATGAAGTCCTACCGAAAGAGCTGGAGTGAACGGTTCGGGGAATGGCCCTCGGTGGATGGCGTGTCCTGGCCGGGGCACCACATCCGGGACCTCTGGCACGGCGGCAACCCGGTGGATCCCAACAACGTCTTCCCCGCGCAGCCGGGCGTTCACGAGCTGTACAACAGGGCGTATCCCGCGTGTTACGCCGGCCAGCCACCCTGGAATACCGTGGGACCAGACCTGCCCTACACGGACAACTGACGATGGCCACGCCCATGAGCAGCCTGCTCGAAGAGGTCTCCTGCGACCACTTCCCGTATCCACCCGCTAGGCCCGAGGAGATCGCGGAGTTCGAGCAGCGGGTGGGCTGGCGGCTGGACCCGGACCTCCGGGCCTTCTACATGCACTGCAATGGGGCGGAGTTGATTGAACGGTTGCCGGACACCCCCTACCGCATCCTTCCCCTGTCCAAGATCGTCCGGGCACGGGTGGCCATCTACGGCGAGGATGACGACACGTGGGGTCCCGCCTCCATGTACACCCTCTGTGACGTACAGGACGGGGATTACGTCCTGGTGGATGTGAGCCGCCAGGAGAATGGCCGTTACCTTCTCATGGACGGCTACCATGAGGTGTGGCCGAACCCGGAGTACTGCGGGCCAGTCGCCAGTTCCTTCTCGGAGTTCTTGGAGGCGGCGATGCGCTCTCGACGCCACGTGTACTGGCTGGGGAAGAAGTGACCTCGCTGGCTGCTCGTCTGGTATTGGACGCGTGAGTGAGAGCATCCCCGTGGACCCAAAGTACCCGGATTCACTCGCGATTCCTCGAAAGGCGTGTGCCGTCGCGGGTTGAGGGCACCCCTCGTCCACGGGTTCAAGTCCCGTACTCCTCGCCAAAAAGAAGGGCCCGGAACCGCAAGGTTCCGGGCCCTTTGTCTTTTCCGCGAAACTGGGCGCCCGCCGTGTCCAGCGGGCCGAGTCCGTTCGCCGGAAGCGCGAAGCTCAGGCGGTCTTGCTCGCCCAGCCCGAGCCCACGGAGTTCATGGCGTACTTCAGCTCATCGTCCCCACCGATGTAGATGCAGCGGGGATCCGAGGGCAGCGTGGCGTCCGTGGCAAATCCAGCCAGCGAGTCGTGCACGTAGTCATCGAAGAACGCGATGATCTCTGGATCCAGCTTGCTGCTCTTCTTCTCGTACACGCTGACGTACGCGTCCAGGATGGCTTGGTAGTGGGGCCGCAGCGGATTCTTCCCGTTCTTCGAGATGAACTTGAGGATCTTCGCGTCCGCGAGGAGCTGCTCGTCGTAGATCTCCAGGTTCTCCGCCAGCTCATCGACGGACCCGGGACGGGTGTCGTACCGGGCGCAGGCCTTGCGGTACACGTCCTCCTGGACGAGGGACTGCTGGTAGTACTTCTTCTGCTCCGGCGTCCGCTCCTTGAAGTTTCCCCACTCGTCCATGTCGGGCATGGCGAGCGAGCGAAGCCTCCGGAGCTCCTTGTACTCCTTGTCCCTGTAATTCTTCTGCTCCGTTTCCTGCGTGCTCCACGTCTTCAGGCGGCCCTGGAGCCGGATCTCGTCCGCCGTCTTCTTCCCGGCCTTCCGTGCTTGCTCGTTCAGGGCAATCTGTTGGAAGCGCCACCGGTAGTAGAGCTTCATGTGCGAGAGCATGGCCGTCCCCAGGGACACGCCCCCGTTCCCCGCGGACTTCAGGTAGAGGAAGTAGCGCTTCTCCATCTTCTGGTAGCCGGCCGAGCTGCTCGGGTCGAACGCGAAGTCCTCCTGGAGCGCCACGCTCTTGAAGTCCTTCAGCAGCGGCACGCCGTACTGGAGCGCCTTGGCATACATGTGCCGCAGGGGGATGTGGCTCAGCTGCCCTCCCGGAGCGAGGCCGCGACCGCCTTCTCCCTCGCGGTAGCCACCCCCCACGTCCGAGTGGACGCCCGGGTACACGATCTCCTCGCAGTTGGAGGGGTACCCCTTCCCGTCGAGCACGCTGTCCAGGGGAAAGGCGTTGCGAATCTCATGGGCGGCCACCATGTGGACGCAGCGCTTGGCCATGGGAGGAATGCGCAGGTCGCTTCCCCAGGCCATGTGGCCATCGGCCATGCTCGGGGTGGGATCAGCCCCCGGCTTCGTGCCAGGTGCCAGGACGTAGAGCGAGGCATCCTGGCTGTTGGTGCGGTCCATCAGGGCGAGCCGGACGCTGACCAGGGCGGTGGTGGTGCTGCTGTTCTTGGCGGCCAGGCCAACGGAGGCCACGGTGTCGAACAACCCCATGAAGTTCAGGTTGATGGGGCGCATGCCCGAGGAGAGGTACCACTGCCCCTGCTTGCTCGTGCAGCGCGCGGCAATGCGTCGGGCGAAGGCACGCGCCAGCGCGGCTCCTCGAGAGAAGCCGAACAAGGCCACGTTGATCGTGTCCTTGCTGCCAGCGATGGCGCGGTCGAACGCGGCCATGGCCCATTCCAGGCGCTCCTCGCCCCCTTCGCCGCCGGCGCGCCCCGCCACGGTGTTTCCTTCGTCCTTGACGTCACGGAAGTACGTGCCGACGCCGGGGATGTAGAACCGGTAGATGCCCAGCTTCGGGTCATTGGGGGAGTGGACCAGGTACAGGCGCGCCACATTGCTGTGCTCGCGGTCGCTCAGCTTCGAGTTCTTGGGGAGGTCCGCCTCCAGGTTGTTGCCCGTGCCGTCGAAGAAGAAGGAGAGCCAGCGGCCGCCCCCCGCGGCCGTGGAGGCCGTCTTGGTGCCTTGCACCGCGGGGGTGAAGGGCTTGGCGAGCTGGAGCGTCGGCGTCTGGCTGGGCTTGACGGACGCGGTGGGGCCCTTCTTGGACAGGCTCGCGGAGCGGCGCAGCGCGGCGGCTGGCACCTGAACCCCATTGGCACCGGGATATTTGGAGTTACTCCCCATCTTTGCACCTGGACATGCGTTCGTCGTTGAGGGTGTTACCGGAGGCTTTGCGTTCCTCGGGGTTGTCTCGCTCCAGCTCGAGCTTCAGGGCCGGGTAGTCCGCGGTGAGCTCGGCTTCGATGTGCCCGTCTGGAAAGAAGTGCACGCCCAGGTGGCGGGGGGCAGCGGGCAGCGGCAGGCGGAGCGGCACCTCCTGCTCGCACCAGCGCTTCCGGTCGCGCGTCCAGCTCACGCGCAGGGGGAGGTGGGTGCCTGGAACCCAGCGCATGCAGCACACGCTGCCGCCCCCACCGCTCGTCGTCGAGCTGACGAAGAGATTGCCACCGGACTGCCCGTTGACCTCGAAGGAGTCGATGTAGAGGTCCGTGTAGTTGAAGCCGTTGATCTCGAGCAGGACGGGCTCGGAGTCCGCTGGGGCCACCTTCGGCGCGGGGCTCTCGCCAGGCGGAGCCGAGGCCGGCCGACTGCATGAGGCCGCTCCCCCGAGCACTCCCAGGAGAAGCCAGGGGCGGAGCCATCGCGACACGGCAGGACCGCGAAGGTGAGGCGCTCTGGGGATGGTGTCACGCAAGCTCTACAGGCCCCCGAATGATGGGAACGTCCCTGCTCAGACCGCAGAGTTCACTAGTCTACGATGGGTCGTTCCGCAGGTCACCCGGGGGCAAGACCCGCCGGGCCTCTTCATCGGCATCGAGGGACGGCTCCGCCGGCTTCCAGGTGGGACTGCTGGAGACGCCCTCGTGATTCCTAACTGCCCGGATTCACTGGAGATTTATTGAAAGTCGGTTCCGGGCCCTGCTCCTTTTCCGCCCCTCCTCCCCCGGGCACACCGAAAAGCCGTCGAGTGACGTACACTGCGGGGGCGCTGCCGTGGGAAGCCTCCTCTTCCCGGGCCGAGGAGACACGAGACGATGTTTTCGAGATGGACCGTGGGACGGCAGTTCTTCGTGGGTTTGTTCCTGATCGCGTCGCTGATCGCGCTCTTCATCTTCCTGACCCGCCTGCGGACCCAGGACTTCACGGACGCGTCGACCCTCGTGGAGCGGAGCCACAAGACCCTCAGCGAGATCGAGCGGATCCTCTCCACCGTCAAAGACGTGGACGCGGGGCACCGCGACTATGTCCTCACCGGGAACGAGGCCCACCTCGAGTCCTACCGCCAGGCCACGAGCGGTCTGCCCGCGGAGCTCACCCGCCTGCGCGAGCTCATCTCCGACAACCCCGAGCAGCTCAAGCACCTGGAGGCGCTCAAGGCCCTCATCGACCAGAAGATGGCCAGTCTGAGCGCCAACATCGAGCTGCGCCGCACCCAGGGCTTCGAGGCCGCCATGGCCACCGTCAACTCCGGCGAGGGCGCGCGGCTGATGGACAGCATCCGCACGTTGGTCGCGCAGATGCGCAAGCAGGAGGAGGAGCTGCTCGTGGTGCGCGATGGACTGCAGGAGGAGCACCTGGTCGCCTTCAATCAGTTTTTCTGGATGGACGGCATTGGCATCCTCGTCTTCGTGCTGGGCATCGCCACGTTCATCGGCAAGAACCTGGAGCGGAAGATCCAGACCGCCATCACGCAGGTGCAGGGCTCCTCGGCCGATCTCCACTCGGCGGCCTCGCAGCAGGTCACCGGCGCGCGGGAGCAGGCCTCGGCCACCACGGAGATCTCCACCACCGTCAAGGAGCTGCTGTCCACGTCGCGGCAGATCGCCGGCAGCGCGCAGCAGGTGGCGCGCGTGGCGGATGACACGGCCGGTGCCGCTCGCACGGGCAACGAGACGGTGCAGCGCGCCCAGGAGGCCATCGACGCGGTGAGCCGCCAGGTGGACGCCATCGTCAACCACATGCTGGAGCTGGGCAAGCGCTCGCAGGAGATTGGCGGCATCCTCGACATCATCAACGAGCTGGCCGAGCAGACGAACATCCTCGCCATCAACGCCACCATCGAGAGCGCCGGGGCGGGTGAGCACGGCAAGCGCTTCGCCGTGGTGGCCGAGGAGATCCGCAAGCTGGCGGACCGCGTGGGCGGTGCCACCAAGGACATCCGCGTGCTCATCGATGAGATCCGCGCTGCCTCCAACACCACCATCATGGCCACCGAGGACGGCTCCAAGGCGGTGCAGAGCAGCGCCAACCAGTTCAAGGACGTGGCCGGCAACTTCCGGCGCATCGCGGACCTGGTGCGCTCCAACCTGGACGTGGCGCGGGAGATCGAGCTGAGCACCCAGCAGCAGACGACGGCGGTGGAGCAGGTCAACACCGCCATCCTCGAGGTGGCGCAGACGGCCCGTCAGGCCGAGGTCAGCTCCAGCCAGACGCTGCAGACGGCCAACCAGCTCGCCCAGCTGTCCAAGCAGCTCAACGCCATCCTCGCCTCGCGCGTCGAGTAGGCCCGGGGCGGGGGAGGTGAGGGGGCTGTTCAGTCCTGGAACAGCTCGCCGAGCCCGTGAAGCAGGCCCTCCCCACTTCCCCGCTCACGTCGGTCGAGCAGCCAGGCACGCATGCCCACCTGGCGCGCGCCCTCGACACACTCCGGCCGGTCATCGACGAACAGGCACGCCTCGGGGGAAACGCCGAGGGCGCGCGTGATGGCCCGGTAGGCTTCGGGCGCCGGCTTCGCGGTGCCGATCATGGCCGCCGACAGGGCGACGTCGACCAGCTCCCCAAGGCCCAGCGCCTCCAGGGAGCCCGGCAGATCGAACAGCGTGAAGTTCGACAACACCCCCACCCGGTAGCCGCGGCGCCGCGCCTCCTCGAGCGCCGGACGCGCGTCCGGGAAGGCGCGCAGCGTCCGGCGAGGATTGAAGCGCGAGAGCTGACGCCGGACGTCCTCGCCCAGTCCCTGCTGCCCGCACAGGTGCTCCCAGAAGGCGTCCCAGAAGACGCGCTCGCTCGCGGCGTCGGTGACGGTGACGGCCCGCCCACCCGCGGCCCAGCTCCGCAGGTGGGCTCCGAACTGCTCCAGGCCAAAGGGCAACAGCGGCCCCAGCTCCTGGCGCGTCCGGTCCAGATCGAACTCGGCGAGCACGCCGTCGCGATCGAAGATGACGGCTCCCGTCACGCGGCCTCCTGGGAGATGCCGTCCAGCGCGCGATGGATCTGCTCCTCGGTGACGAGGTTGGCGCCCTTGCAGCGCCGGAGCCGATCCACCCAGGTGAAGGTCATCTCCTGGATGGCCGGGCGGAACTCGGGCGGAGAGGCCGCGACACAGGTGCGGTAGTCCGAGAGCACCTGGGCGGTGGTGCCGCGCACGCCCACCTCGAGGACGGCCTGGCGCACGGGGGCGGCCAGCTTCGCGAGGATGGCGTGTGAGTGCGCCGGCTCCCGGTACACCTCGGCCACCGAGGCGCAGGCCGTGGCCCGGCAGATGTCCCACAGGCCCGACACATCGGCGTGCAGGGACGGGTACTTGTCGAGCGCCAGGAGCAACGGCTTCGTCACGACCCCCATCAGCAGATCGTCATTCTCGCCCTCGGTCCAGCGGTTC
>NZ_DASVSO010000340.1:0-18707 GCF_036388035.1 Archangium sp. | reverse complement strand
CACGTGGGGGCCTTCCTCCTGGGCCAGCCGCCGGACGGCCTGGGCGAGACGGAGCTGGCCTACGAGGAGGCCATCGAGTGGATGGGGCCCGACGACTACTACGTCCTCACGAAGCGGCTGGAGCAGCACTTCGCGACGATGACGCTGGAGGAGCTGCTGGCCACCCTGCGCTGGAGCGGCTGGGACTCCGGCACGCTGATGGATGCCTTCTCCGCGTTGATGGCCCAGGTCGAGTCCGCGAGCGACGCGCTGCAGCAAGAGGTGTGCTGGGCCCTCCAGCAGGTGTGGGAGACGGACTACCCCATCGGCGAGGAGGAGGACCTGGCCTTCCACCTGGGGGTGCTCTTCTACACGATGAGCCGTCCCACGGAGGCCATGACGTTCTTCGACCACTCGCTGCGGCGGTGCGCGGACGAGTCTGGCACGTACTACAACAAGGGGATGTGCCACGTCCGCCTGGGGCAGGACGCGCAAGCGCGGGAGTGCTTCGAGAAGGCGCTGGCCCTGGCCCCCGACTTCAGCCAGCCCCGGGAGATGCTCGCCGAGATGGACGCCCCCGGCTGGCGCCAGGGTCCGGAGGAGGACGTATAGTCAGGGGACCCTCCTCCCCTACCCCGGAGTCGTGATGTCGAAGAGTCCCCGTCTGGCCACCCAGGGCCGGAGTCACCAGGACGTCCTCGCCCAGATGCGCGAGCTGCGCACCGAGGACGCCCGCTGGCAGGAAGGGCGTACGTGGAGCCTCGTCTACAACGCGGGCGAGGACATCCGCCGGCTGCTCGCCGAGGCCTACACGGAGTTCATGTCCGAGAACGGCCTCAGCCCGCTGGCCTTCCCCAGCCTGCGCCGCTTCGAGTCCGAGGTGCTCGCCATCGGCGCGGAGCTCTTCCACGGTGACACCGCCGCCGGGACGATGACGTCCGGGGGCACCGAGTCCATCCTCATGGCCGTGAAGACGGCCCGCGACTTCGCTCGCGCCGAGCGCGGCATCACCGAGCCGGAGATGGTGCTGCCCGCCTCCGTGCACCCGGCCTTCCAGAAGGCCGCGCACTACTTCGGAGTGAAGGCCGTCAACGTGCCGCTCGCCCCGGACTTCCGCGCGGACGTGGACGCCATGCGCGCCGCCGTGGGCCCGCGCACCGTGCTCGTCGTCGGCTCGGCCCCCGCCTATCCGCACGGGGTGATGGACCCCATCGCCGAGCTCGCCGCCATGGCCAGCGAGAAGGGCGTCCTCTTCCACGTGGATGCCTGCCTCGGCGGCTTCCTGCTGCCCTTCGCCCGGCGACTCGGGCATGAGCTGCCCGACTTCGACTTCGCCGTGCCCGGCGTCACCAGCCTCTCGGCGGACCTGCACAAGTACGGCTACGCCGCCAAGGGCGCCTCGCTCATCCTCTACCGCACGCCCGAGCTGCGCCGGCACCAGTTCTTCACCTACTCGGACTGGTGCGGCGGCATCTACGCCTCGCCCTCCATGGCGGGCACCCGCCCCGGCGGTGCCATCGCCGCGGCCTGGGCCATCCTCAAGTACCTCGGGGAAGAGGGCTACCTGAAGCTGAGCCGCACCGTGCTGGACACCGCGCGCACGCTTCGCGAGGGCATCTCCGCCATCCCCGGGCTGAAGCTCCTCGGGCAGCCCCGGCTCAGCGTCTTCTCCTTCGCCTCGGACACCCTGGACGTGTACGCGCTGGGAGATGCCATGGAGGCGCGCGGCTGGAAGCTGGATCGGCAGATGGGGCCGCCCGCGCTGCACCTGATGGTGACACCCGTGCATGCGACGGTGGTGGAGCCCTTCCTCGCGGACCTGCGCGCCTGCGCCGCCAGCCTCGCCTCCGGTGAGCCCGCCCCGGATGGCAGCGCCGCCATGTACGGCATGCTCGGCGCCATCCCCGACCGCAAGGAAGCGGACGACTTCATCCGCCAGTTCATGGACGCGATCTACGAATGACCGGGACAGCGCAGGCCCTCGTCCTGGTGGGCTTTCCGGGGCTCGCCCTGCTCGCCGCGCGCTACCTCAAGCCGGTGGCCTGGGTGGGCCCGGTGGTGGTGTGCTACGCCTTCGGCATCCTCCTGGGCAACCTGCCGGGGCTGGCGCTCCAGACGCCGGTGAGCCTCTCGGTGAGCGAGGTCGCCGTGCCCCTCGCCATTCCCCTGCTCCTCTTCGCCACGGACGTGCCCCGGTGGCTGCGGCTGGCGCGCTCCACGCTGCTGTCCTTCGGCCTGGCGTGCGTGTCCGCCATGGTGAGCGCCGCGGTCGTGGGCCTCGCGTTCGCGGACCGCTCGGAGGAGTGGTGGAAGATGTCCGGCATGCTGGTGGGCGTCTACACGGGCGGCACCGCCAACATGAACGCCGTCGGGCTGGCGCTGCGCGTGAGCGAGGAGACCTTCGTCCTCCTCAACACCGCGGACATCGTCGTCTGCAGTGCCTACCTCCTCTTCCTGGTGACGGTGGCGCAGCGGGTCGCCCTCTCCTTCCTGCCACGCTTCCCGAACTCCACCGGCTGGGATGACGCGCAGGACGAGGAGGCACGACAGGCCTCGGTCCTCACCTGGACTCGGGCGCGCGGCATGGCGCTGGCCTTCCTGCTGGCGGCCCTCATCGTCGGCCTGTCCGCCGGAGGGACGAAGCTGGTACTGGGCAGCCTGGAGGCGCCGGTGGTGCTGCTGCTCATCACCTCGCTGGCGCTGGCCGCGTCCTTCTCTCCGACCGTGCGGCACCTGCCGGGCAGCTACGCGCTGGGAGACTACGCGCTGCTCGTCTTCTGCGTGGCCGTGGGCACTCTCGCGGACGCGAGCAAGTTGCACGAGACGGGCCTTTTCGTCTTCCAGTTCTGCGGTGCCGTGGTGCTGTTGTCCGTGGTGCTGCACTTCGCCCTCGCCGCGCTCTTCCGCATCGACGCGGACACGGCCCTCATCACCTCCACCGCCACCATCTTCGGCCCCGCCTTCATCGGCCCGGTCGCCCGCGCGCTGCGCAACCGCGAACTGGTCGTGTCCGGACTCACCACGGGCCTCATGGGCTTCGCGGTGGGCACCTACCTCGGACTGGCCGTGGCGTGGATGCTGCGCCCCTGACGCACCCGGAGAATTCCATGCACCCGAATCAAACGACGTGGGCACTGGTGCTGACCGCCGCGCTGGCCTCGGTGCCGGCGTGGGCGGAGGACGCCCCGGAGGTGGCCCCGGTGAAGGCTCCGCGCACCGGCTGGGGCGTGCAGGGCCTGCCGCTGGTCAACTTCAACAGCGACGAGGGCTTTGGCTACGGCGCGCGGCTGCTGCTGGTGGACTCGGGCGATGGCACCCAGGCCCCCTACCGCCATGCCCTGACGGCGCAGTTCTTCCAGACGACGCGCGGGGTGGCCTCGCACCGCCTCATCCTGGACGCGCCGCGCTTCCTCTCGTCGGCCTGGCGCCTGGGCGTGGACGTGGCCATGCTCAACGACCGCTTCTCGCCCTACTTCGGCCTGGGCGGTGCGGCGGCGTACGAGCCGTCCTTCACCGCGTGCGAGGATCGGGAGGCGCTGGAGGGCAATCCGGACGCCTGCCCGGGCAACCCAGACTTCCGGGGCCTGCGCTACTACAGCTTCGCGCAGCGCACCCTGCCGAGCGTGGTGCTCAACGTGCGCCGGCCGCTGAGCGGGCCGTGGCAGGTGGCACTGGGCTACCGCTTCCGCCTCACCACGGTGAGCGCGCGCTACGACGCGGAGGACCTGGGGCAGGCCCGGGACTCGCGGCTGGTGGAGGACGCGCGGGCGGGGCTGCTCCTCGGGATGGAGGGAGACGCGGCCGGGTCGGACACCTTCCGCACCGCGGAGGTGACGGCGGGCCTGCTGCTGGACACCCGCGACAACGAGCCCGCGCCCGTGCGCGGCATGTTCCACGAGCTCGCGGCACGCGGGGCCGCGGAGGTGACGGGGAGTGCCTTCCGCTACTGGGGGGCCACGGCCAACCTGCGCTTCTACCACCCGGTGTTCGACGAGCGGCTGGTGGCGGCCCTGCGGCTCTTCGTCGATGTGATGGGCGGAGACGTGCCCTTCTTCATGCTCTCCTCGCTCGGCGGCGTGGAGTGGCGTGACGGCTGGGGCGGCATCGGCGGTGTGTACACCGCGCGCGGCATCCTGAAGAACCGGCTCCAGGGACAGGTGAAGGCGCTGGCCAATGGGGAGCTGCGCTGGAAGGTCTTCTCGGTGGCACCGTGGCAGCAGCGGCTGGACTTCACCCTCATCGCCTTCCTGGACGCGGGCCAGGCGTGGGCCGACCTGCGCTTCCTGGACGGAGGCGTCCCCCGGTACGCGGGCGGCGGCGGGCTGCGCATCGCCTGGCAGGACAACTTCATCCTCCGGCTCGATTACGGCGTCAGTCCTCGCGACGGCACCACGGGCTTCTACTTCGACTTCAACCACCTGTTCTGACGGCGAGGTTCAGCCAGAGTGGCTTTCCGGCGGAGGTCCCCTGGTTGGGCGACCTCCTCGCCCCGGAAGGGTTGGCCCGAGGACGCGGCCATGGTGCCTACACGGAAGGTGTGGGCTATCTTCGCCGCGATGTCCGGGCCGGCGGACAGAAGAGGTGGAGGAGGAAGACATGTCTCGCTGGAACATGATTCTTGGCGGCGCGGTGCTGTGGCTGACGGCCTGCGGTGCCCCCGGGGTGGAGGATGCGGTGCTGGAGACGGACCACGCCACCTACGCCCCCGGGGCGGAGGTGTCGCTGCGGCTCGGCAACGCGTCGTACCAGGCGCTTGGCTACAACCTGTGCTTCTCCACGCTGCAGCGCCACGAGGGAGAGAACTGGGCGGCGGTGCCGCGCCCCGACACGTCCCCCCGGGAGTTCTGCGCGGCCTCCCAGTCCAGCCTGGAGCCGGGGGCGAGCACCTCGTCGCTCCGCACCCTCGATGCGTCGCTGCCCGAGGGAGAGTACCGCTACCTCACGAGCGTGGAGTGGATGTGGAAGGGGGAGCGGATGGACGTGGTGTCCAACGCCTTCCGTGTCGTGAGTCCGTCCACCCCCTGAGCAGACACGGGGCGCCGCCCGCGGGGTGAAACTACAGGCCCAGGGCCCGCTCCAAGCGACGGCGCAGCTCGGCCTCCGACAGCATGCCGCGCTGCGCGTCGATGACCTTGCCCTCCTTGTCCAGGAAGTAGAGCGTCGGCAGTGCCGTCACCTGGAAGGCCACCGCCATCTCGTCCGGCGCGTACACCACGTAGGGCGCCAGCTCCGGCATCCGGCTCAGGATGTATTCCTGCACGAACATCGGCGCGTCCGGCATGTCGTCCCGGCTCGCCGCCACGAACACCAGCCCCTTGCCCTCGTACTCCTTCGCCAGCTTGATGAGCGAGGGCATCTCCTCCTGGCACGGAGGGCACCACGTCGCCCAGAAGTCCAGCATCACCACCTTGCCCTTCAAGTCCGACAGCCGCATCGTCCCGCCGTCGTACTTCTGCAGCGTGAACGAGGGCGCCGCCGTCCCGTCCTCCGCCAGCCGCGCCCTCAGCGCCTCCTGCACGCCCAGGTACGCCAGCCCCGCCAGCCCCAGCAGCGCCGTCACCACCAGCAGCACCTTGCTCCACCCATGGCGCTCCGGCGGCTGCCCGGCGCCCGCGTTCTCCTGCTCCGTCACGTGCTTCCACTCCTCGTCTTCGTCAACACCCGGTGCACCTGCTTCAGCACCCGCCTCACCCCTCGCCTCACCTCCGGCCTCCTCACCACCCACTCCGCCAGCCCCGGCCCGTGCCGGTAGTAGGCCCGGATGAACTCCCGCCCCAGCACGTGCCGACTCAGCACCTCGTCGCGGAACTCCCGGAACGCCACCAGCTCCGGCGCTCCCTCTCCGAACGCCGCCGTCACCACGAAGCACGAGCTGGCCGGCGAAATCCACATCAGCCGGTTGTTCGTCAGGTTCATCACCGCCTTCAGCTCGCGCGCCTCGGTGTAGAGGAAGACCAGCAGATCCCTCTTCGCCACCGGGAACTCGTCGCCACTGGCCTCCTCGAACTCGATGCGCGAGACGCCCGAGCCCCGCACCTCGTCCACCGTGAAGAAGTAGCGCTTGGAGCTGCGGCGGATCTCCACGTCCAGCCCGCGCAGCTCGCCGAAGTACGCCAGGAAGGGCGTGCCGCAGGCCGGGCACACGTAGCGCCGCCCTCCCGGGCCCGGGATGTAGCCGTAGTCGTTGATGCGCTTGCAGCCCGTGTTGGGGCACAGCAGCTTCACCTGCGCCACCGGCTCCTGCTTCGGATCGAACCGCGAGGCCCCCGACGTCCGGTCGAACACCGGCGGCAGCGCCGTCTCCTTCGAGCCGATGGCCCGCGTGGGGTGCGCCAGCCGCTCCAGCTCCAGCGCCCGCCGCCACGCCTCCTCCGCCTGCACGAAGCGCCCGCGCTCCGTGAGGCACAGCGCCTCGCCGTGCGCCCGAAGCGCCGAGATGATGTGCTCGGTGGTGTCCCCCCAGCCCGTCTCCCGCGCCACCGCCAGCCCCAGGGCCAGCACCTTCTCCAGCTCCGGCAGCAGCGTCTCCGCCGCCTTGCGCGCTGGATCCTCCGCCCGGTGGTACACCGGGGGCTCCGGAATCCGGCTGAAGAGCGCCAGGGCCTGCGCGCGCAGTTGCTCCCGCGCCTCTTGCGCTCGCGGAAGGGACAGGGTCGCCGCCCGCGCCTGGGCGGCCTGGAAGAGCTCTTCGGGCAGCAAGGCCGAGCACATTAAAAGGCCCTCCGCCCGCTGTCAGCGACCATCCCCACGTCCCGCCAAAAACTGGCCACCTCGCTCCTTCCGGTGTACGACGGGGTAGGAGGATGTGAACAATGGGCTTCCTGAAGTTCCTGGTGTGGACAGGTTGCGCGGTGGGGCTCGGAGTCTTCCTGGCGACGGCGAACATCGATGGCCGCAGCCCGCTGGAGTACGCCCAGCGGCAGTGGAAGCGCCACGTGCAGCCGACCCAGGTGGAGCGGCAGGTGGATCGGGTGAAGAACAGTGTGGGTGACGCGCTCGACGAGGCCGAGGACGCCGTCAAGCGCACGACGAAGCAAGCGGCGACGGCGGCACCGCGCGAGAGCATCACCCGCGAGGATCGTGCGGCGATCGACCGCATCATCGCCCAGAAGAAGTAGGGTTCCCTACCTTTGCCCCCCGCCCCGCTTCCGCCCTGGGCCCCCCCTCCCTACTTTCTCCGGGCGGGCTGGGTCGGAGGCGGGACGAGATGGCGGGTGGACGGTGGTGGAAGGGGCTCTCCCTGGTGGCGCTGTTGTGTGGCCTGAGTACGCCAGCCTGGAGCGCGAAACGCGATGAGGGGGAGCGGCTGTGGGTGGAGGCGCAACAGCGCGCCGTCCGCCAGGAGCGCTCGGCCCTCAGTCAGGTGGCCCAGGCGGCCATGCCGGCGGTGGTGTCCATCACCACGAGCCAGGCGGGCCCGAGTGCCGAGGCCGAGGAGCAGAAGGGCATCGGCTCCGGCCTCATCATCCATCCGGACGGCTACATCCTCACCAGCGCCCACGTCATCGAGGGCGCGGAGGACATCACCATCTCCGTCTACTCCGAGCGCGGCTACCCCGAGGACTTCCCCGCCGAGGTGGTGGGCGAGGACTCGCGCACGGACTTCGCGCTGTTGAAGATCAAGGCGCCCCGGAAGCTGCCGGTGCTCAAGCTGTCCTCGGCCTCGCGGGTGGAGGTGGGGGACTTCGTGGTGGTGATCGGCAACCCCTTCGGGCTGACGCACTCGGTGACGGCGGGCGTGGTGAGCGCCAAGGGCCGCACGGACGTGACGCCCAACGGGCGCGACGGTGACTTCGACTACATGCAGGTGGACGCCTCCATCAACCCGGGCAACTCGGGGGGGCCGGTGTTGGACCTGCATGGCAACGTGGTGGCCATCGCCAACGCGGTGAACGTGGCGGGCCAGGGCATCGGCTTCGCCATCCCCGTGGACATCGCCAAGGCAATCCTCCCGCACCTGCACAAGTACGGGCGGGTGCGCCGCGGGTGGATGGGCGTGTCCGTCCAGGACTCCAGCCCCCAGGTGGTGCAGTCCTACGGGCTGCTCAACCCCAAGGGCGTGGTGGTGACGGACGTGCAGGAGGGTGGACCCGCCTCGCGCGCCGGGCTGAAGGTGGGGGATGTCATCGAGGGCATGGACTCCGGCCGGGTGGAGCGCGCCCACAAGCTGCGCTGGCAGGTGGCGGCCCGGGGGGTGGGACACAGTGTGGTACTCCGGGTGCGTCGGGGGGAGAAGCCCCTGCGCATGCGGGTGAAGCTGGAGGAGCTGCCCGGGGAGGTGGAGCCACTCACCCCCGCCGTCGCCGCCCCCTCCCAGGGCTTCCCGCTGGCCGATGAGCCCGCCACGGGTGGCAGCGGCCAGGGGGGGCAGCCAGGCGAGCAGGCCCCGGCTCCGGACACCGCCTCCCACTAGGCGGGGAACGGGGACTCCGCCCGCAACCCCGCCTGCCTCCTTGCGTTCCGTTACGGCCAGCGCTACACGAGCCCCTTTGCAAGTCTCGCGTGTCTCACCCATGGTGACGCGAGGCACCGTTCCGCAACAGGAGCTTTTCCATGGCTGAAGCACAGAAGAAGACCCTCAAGGCCTGGCCGCGCGTGGCCAAGGCCGGTGGCAAGAAGGCCTGCAGTGTCGAGGGCTGCAAGCGTCCCTACCGCGCGAAGAGCTACTGCTTCTTCCACTTCAAGAAGTGGCGCCAGGGCGACCTGCCGCACTCCCGTTACCGCACCTGCTCCAAGCCGGACTGCCGCGTGAAGACGTTCAAGGCCGGCCTGTGCGAGAAGCACCACGGCGAGACCTACAAGAAGGAAGCCGCGGCCTAGCCGTTCGGTTTGCCTCGCGAGGGCGCTCCCGTCTCGGGAGTGCCCTTGCCCCCTCCCATCGCCCGCCCCAGGTGCTTGAAGGCCGTGAGCCATAGCTCCGCCTCGCGCTGGGTGAGTTCGGCCCGCAGCAGACTCCTCTCCAGCTCGCGCAGCACATGGTCCGGGGCCTGCGGATTGAGGAACTGCGCCTCCAGCATCACCTGCCGCATCCGATCGCCGAGCGCGCGCACCGTGCCCATGCGGGCGCCCTGCGCCTCGGGCTCCACCGGAAGGGCCTTCCGCGCGGGCTCCCGCCCCTCGCGCGCGCACAGGTAGAGCAGCACCGCCGCCGCCTGGGCGAGGTTCATCGAGGGCTGCACCTCGCTCGTGGGGATGACGAGCAGATCCGTACAGAAAGCGAGCTCCTCGTTGGACAACCCCCGCTGCTCGCTGCCCAGCACCAGCGCCACCCTCCCCCGCCGGCTCTGATCCGCCAGCCGCGCCGCCGCCTCCTCGGGGGTGAGGGCCGTGCGTCCTTCAATCTGGGTGCGAGATGTGGTGCCAACCGCGTACACGCAGTCCTTGAGGGCCTCGGGGAGATTCTGGGCCACGGCCATGGCCTCCAGCACCGCCCCGCCTTTGACGGCAAGCCGCTCGGCCCCTCGGAAGTCGTAGGTGGCCGGGTCGGAGAGGATGAGGCGGGAAAAGCCGAAATTGGCCATCACCCGGGCGACCGCCCCCATGTTCTCCGGTGACTTCGTCTGGTGGAGGATGACGGTGAGGTTCACGGCCGGAAGCATGCCCCCGAGTTTAGCTTTCCGTGTCAGACCCGCATCGGTATATTCCCCCACGATGCGTCGCTGGGTCGCTGGCCTGCTCCTCTCTCTCGTTACCCTGACGGGTTGTGGCGTCGGGGGTACCCCCGTGCGCGCCTCCATCGGTGCACGGCAGGCACTCACCAGTCCCCCCGAGCTGCTCGAGTTCGAGACGTCCACCACCCGACTGGAGCTGTACCGCGAGGTGGCCCGCATCTCGGAGAACGAGGCGGGCCAGGCCGCCCAGGCGCTGGTGCTGTTCCCCGTCAGTCAGAACGGGGAGCTGGTGGCGGCGCCGGGCTTCGAGGCTCGCACGGACCTGCTCCAGTCGCCGGACGCGGGTGCCCCGCTCCAGCTCAGCTTCGATGGCCGGAGCAGCGAGCGCTGGCCGGAGGATCGGCGCGAGAGCCTGCAGGGCCTCTCCGAGCGCGAGGCGGCCGAGCTGGTGGCGCGCACGCTGCTGTCGCGCTGGAGGATTGCCCCGTCCGGAGTCGTGCAGGTGGACAGGGCGTCGGGCGCTCCGTACGCGGTGGCGTACGTGGATGGCATCCTGCGCATCAACCCCGCGTTCCTGTACATGGCAGCGGCCCAAGGTCCCGCTTCCCAGTCAGGCGCGGTCCAGTAGAGTCCGCGCCTCCTTTACGCGCCCCGAGTCGGGGCCCGAGGCGCTACTCGTGAACACCTCCGCACTCCAAGCACAGCTCCCGCACACGCTCCGGCAGACGAACCTGTCGGGGCTGGGCCAGCACTACCAGGGCAAGGTGCGCGACACCTACCGCCAGGGAGAGCGGCTCATCCTCGTCACGTCGGACAGGCTGTCGGCGTTCGACCATGTGCTGACCACCATCCCCTTCAAGGGCGAGGTGCTCAACCGGCTGGCGACGTTCTGGTTCGAGCGCACCAGGCACATCGTCTCCAACCACGTGCTGGACGTGCCGGACGCGAACGTGACGGTGGCGCGCGCCTGCGAGCCCTTCGCGGTGGAGGTGGTGGTGCGCGGCTACCTGACGGGCAGCCTGTGGCGCGACGCCCAGAAGGGCACGCACACCGCCTACGGAGTGCCCTTCCCGGAGGGGATGCGCAAGGACGAGGCCTTCCCCTCGCCCATCATCACCCCGTCCACCAAGGCGCAGTACGGCCAGCACGACGAGCCCATCTCCGAGGCTGAAATCATCGGCAGGGGCCTGGCGAGCGCGCGCGACTGGGCGCGCATCACCGAGGCGGCCATGGGGCTGTTCCGCGAGGGCCAGCAGTGGGCGCGCACGCGCGGGCTCATCCTGGTGGATACGAAGTACGAGTTCGGCAAGGTGGGCGATGACCTGTACGTCATCGACGAAATCCACACGCCGGACTCGAGCCGCTACTGGGTGGCCGACGAGTACGAGGCGCGCTTCGCCAGGGGCGAGGACCAGCGGATGCTCGACAAGGAGAACATCCGCCAGTGGCTCATCCGCGAGCGGGGCTTCCAGGGCCACGGCACGCCGCCGGAGATTCCAGACGACGTGCGCGTGTCGCTCGCGGAGAAGTACGTGGCGGCCTACGAGCGCATCACCGGCTCGACACTGTCGCTGGACGTGGGCGACGTGCACACGCGCATCGAGCGGAACCTGAAGGCGCGCGGCTACCTCTGAGGGCAGGGGGTGGACGTGCGTTCCCCCTCCCCGCGGTGACTACCCGCTCCGGCCGAACACCCGCTGGAAGATGTCGTCCACGTGCTTGAGGTGGTAGCCGGCCGAGAAGCAGTCCTCGATCTCCGCCGGCGTCATCACCTTGAGCAGGTCCTTGTCGTCCAGCAGCGACGCGCGGAAGGACACGCCGTGCTCGTACATGCGCATGGCGTTGCGCTGGACGATGACGTACGCCGCCTGGCGGTCCATGCCCTTGCGCGCCAGCTCCAGCAGGATGCGCTGCGAGTTCACCACCCCGCCCAGCATGTCCAGGTTCTTCTGCATCTGCTCCGGGTAGACGCGCAGGTTCTCCATCAGCCCGGAGAAGCGGTGCAGCATGAAGTCCGCCACGATGGTCGCGTCCGGCCCAATCACCCGCTCCACCGAGGAGTGCGAGATGTCGCGCTCGTGCCAGAGCGCCACGTCCTCCAGGGCGCTCACCGCGTAGCCACGCAGCAGCCGCGCCAGCCCCGTCAGGTTCTCCGAGAGGATGGGGTTGCGCTTGTGCGGCATCGCGCTCGAGCCCTTCTGGCCCGCGGTGAAGGGCTCCTCGGCCTCGCGCACCTCGGTGCGCTGCAGGTGGCGGATCTCCACCGCGAACTTCTCGATGCTCGCGCCCAGCAGCGCCAGCGCGGAGAAGTACTCGGCGTGCCTGTCTCGCTGGACAATCTGACTGGAGGCCGGCGCGGGCATGAGGCCCAGCTTCCCGCACGCGTGGACCTCCACCGCCGGAGGCAGGTGCGCGAAGGTGCCCACCGCGCCGGAGATCTTCCCCACGGAGATGACCTCGCGGGCGCGGATCAGCCGGGCCTCGGCGCGGCGCAGCTCGTCGTACCAGATGGCCAGCTTGTGCCCGAAGGTGAGGGGCTCGGCATGAATGCCGTGGCTGCGGCCCATCATCACCGTGCGCTTGTGCTCGAAGGCGCGCTTCTCCACCGCGGCCATGGCGCGCCCCACCCCCTCGAGGAGGAGGCTCGCCGCGTCGCGCAGCGACATGCCGAGCGACGTGTCCAGCACGTCCGAGGACGTCATGCCCAGGTGCAGCCAGCGCGCGCTGGGCCCGATGCGCTCCTCCATGAAGGTGAGGAAGGCGATGACGTCGTGCTTGGTGGTGCGCTCGATCTCCTCGATGCGGGCGGCATCCGCCTCGGTGAAGTCCCCGGCGCGGGCGAGGCAGTCGTCCAGCGCCTCACGCGGCGCGAGGCCGTGCTCCACCATGCCCTCCAGGGCGGCCAGCTCCACGTCACGCCAGCGGCGCAGGCGGGCCACGTCGGTCCACAGCGAGGACATCTCTTTACGGCTGTAGCGTGGAATCACTCGTAGACCCTCACGGGGAAGTCCCGCTTGGCCGCGAACCGGAGCAGCTCCAGCACCACGTCCTTGGAGCCTCCCAGCTTGCTGGCGGCGGAGAGATTGACGGCCAGGTCCAACCCCTCGGGCTGCGCCACCGCCAGCGCGCCGGGGTCGACCTTCTCGTGGATGATGCGGTTGGCCAGCCGGCCCGCCTGCTGACCGATGGCGGTGGGGCTGGGGGCGAGCGCCAGCGTGGCACCCTCCCTCACCTGGTTGGGAGTGAGGCCCACCAGCGGCACGCGCTGGGCGCTGGCGAAGGCGATGAGCTCCTGGACGACGGCGGCGTTGCCCACCGTCTTGTCGGCCACCATCAGCAGCGCGTCCACCTTGTCCTTCGCCCCGACGAGCACCTTGTCCGCCTTGGCCTGCCCCTCGGCCTCGAGCGGGACGATGGAGAGGCCCAGGGAAGCCGCGGCCGACTGCGCCGCCTCCACCAGCCCGGCGGAGAAGCGCGGGTCATGCAGGATGCCCACCCGCTTCGCCGAGGGCGCGGCGGCCTTGAGCGCGGCCAGCTCGGGACGGAAGTCGCTGGTGAGTGCGATGCCGGTGATGTTGGGGCCCTCCAGGCCATACCTCTCGTAGTAGGGCACCATGGCGAAGAGGACGGGTACCTCCGCGCCCAGCGAGCGCCGGGCGGTATTGGCCGCCAGCGGTCCGATGGCCAGCACCAGCGCGGGCTTCTGCGCGGCGATGCGCTGGAAGGCCCGGGCCGCCGCGGGGGCGCTGTCCTCCAGCGTCACCTCCACCACCTCGCCATGGAGCTCGGCGCTGAAACCGGCCACCACGCCCGCGTAGGGCGCGAGCGCGGCGGACTTCACCACCACCACCTTCGGACGAGCCTGTTGCGCGGAGGCGAGCAGCGGCAACAGCAGCGCCAGCCAGAGCCACCCGCACCGTCTCATGGCGTCACCTCCGAGCAGCACCGGAAGCCCACCGCGGGCGAGCGGTCGTCCGGGCCCCCATTCTTCCTGCCCGCGCAGCGGGCCGCGGACTCGGGCTGATCGAAGGAGCCGCCCTTCTGCGTCTGGTCCAGCGAGTTGCCGTAGCGCGAGCTGGTCCACTCGGCCACGTTGCCGGAGAGGTCCGCGACGCCGTAGCCCGAGCGGCACCCCGCGAACTGGCCCGAGGCGGCCAGCTCCCGGTCCTTCTCCTGGGCATCGGCCGTGTTGCACTTCTGCGCGTCGAACTCGGGGCCGTACGGGAAGCGCATGTTGCCGGGGCCCTTGCAGGCCTTCTCCCACTCCTGCTCGGAGCACAGGCGCTTGCCGAGCTTGTCGCAGTGGGCCCTCGCCTCGTGCCACGACACGTTCACCAGCGGGAGCTGGCCCGCCTGATTGGGGAACTCGAACTCGTCGATGCAGAAGGCCGGCACCTGCGGCAGGGTGAGCGGCAGCTCGTCGAGGCCCGGCGTGGGTTTGTCGGTGCCCATCCTGAATTGCCCAGCGCTCACCTTGCGCATGCCCGGGGGGCACTCTCCCGCCGGTCCCAGGGTCTCCGAGGGCCGTACACCCTCGGGGCTGGCAACGGACGGATCCCCGCTCCCCTGCGTCGCCGCGGGGGCATTGCCAGTCTGGGTGGGCGGAGGAGTCACGGGCGTCTCACCGGAGTGGCGCAGCTTCCACAGCAACCCATAACCACCGGCCGCCCCCAATCCCAGCCCCGCGAGGGTCAGCAGCACCAGCCCCACCGGGAAGCGGGAGCGCGGTGCCGACCCGGCACGCGGGGCCGCCACTCCGGGCGAGGCCGGCGCTGGCGCGGGCCGGGGCTCGGCACGAGGAGCGGCCGGGGGAGCCGGGGCCGGACGCGGCTTGGGCGCCGGGCTCGGCGCCATGGGCTTCTTGGCGGCGGCCATCATCGCGGCGAGCGTCGCGGAGTCGAGCGGCTGGGTGGCTTCCGGAAGCACGTCCCCCTTCGGCTTCGCGGCCTCCTTCGCGTAGCGCTCCGCGAGGCTCTCGGCGGAGAGCAGCTCGGTGGGCGCGGAAGACGACTGGGGCAGCTCGAGCGTGGGAGTCCCCGCGACGGGCGCCTCCTCCAGGGTCGTCCGGGGTGCCTCTTGCGTGGGAGCACTGCCCACGGCGGGCACCTGCACCGTCGGGGCGGCCAGGGCCGGCAGCTCCGCCGTGGGGACGGGCGGGTGCGACCGGTTGGGGCCCAGGTTGCTCGCCTTCGCCAGCTCGGCCGTCAGGCTGATGGGCAGCACCTTCGGGCGTGGGCGGGGAGCTTCCGGACCCGCGGGTTTGGGTGACCCGGTCCTCGGGCGAGACAGGGCCTCGGAGAACTCCGTGAGGAACTCGCTGGCGGACTTGGGCCGCGCGAGCGGGTTGGCGTTGACGGCGCGCCGGTACAGGGCCTCCAGGCCGGGAGGCAGCTCGGGGTCGTGGGCCAGCAGCTCCGGCAGCTCGCCTTCCTCGGGTGTGCGACCGATGAGCAGCTCGCCCATGATGATGCCGAGCGAGTAGAGGTCCATCCGCGTATCCAGCTCACCGCCCTCGGCATACTCGGGGGCGACGTAGCTGGCCACCCGCCAGCCCTTCTGCGCCTGGAGGAAGGGCAGGCGCGGCATGCCGAGCGCCAGGCCGTAGTCCGTCACCTTCAGCAGGTCCGGCAGGACGAGGATGTTCTCCGGCTTGAGGTTCGAGTGCGGCCCGAACTTGTGGGCGCTGTCGAGGGCCTCGACGATCTGCGCCAGGAGGGGCTCGATCTCCTTGGGGGTGAAGCGCTGCCCCTGCGAGGCGCGCTGCTCCATCATCCGCCGCAGCGTCATGCCCTCCAGGAGCTGGGTGGTGAAGAAGGGGCGGTTGCGCTCCTCGCCCTCCTCGTAGACGCGCACGTGGTGGGGGTTGGTGAGCTTCTTGCCCGCGCGCAGCGCCAGGGAGAACTGGGTGCGCTCCTCGGGCATCTGCACCAGCCGGGGGTTGATGATCTTGAGCGCGACCTCGACGTCCATCTCCTGGTCGTGCGCGCGGAAGACATGGCCCACCGGCCCCGGGCCGATCACCTCGCGGATGGCGTAGCGCCTGGCGAAGACGTCGCCGGGCTTGAAGGGCGCCTCCACACTGCCCGGGCGTCGGCGCGGAGCAGCCGCGCCCGGCGCGGCTCCCGCGAGCTTCAGCCCGCAGGTGGGACAGGATTCGCTGTTATCGGGGACAAGGCTGCCGCAGCGGTAGCAGAGCAAAGCGGTCGGACTCCCGGAGGTGGGGGGCTGTGACGGGGCCCTCCAGAAGGCACCCAGGGTCGTCTTACCGCGCCGCGCTGACGGTGGGCAAGGAACGCCGGACTCAACGGCCCGTCGAGCCGAAGCCCTCCTCGCCCCGCTCGGTGGCGTCCAGCACCTCGAACTCCACCAGGGACGCCCGCGACACGGGAGCCACCACCAACTGGGCGATGCGCTCGCCGCGCTTGAGGGTGAAGGGCTCGTGGGAGAGGTTGATCAGCACGACCTTGACCTCGCCCCGGTAGTCCGCGTCCACCGTACCTGGCGAGTTCAACAGCGTGATGCCGTGACGCAGCGCCAGTCCGGAACGGGGCCGCACCTGGGCCTCGTGGCCCGGGGGCAGCGCCAGCGCGAGCCCCGTGGGCACCGCCATGCGCTGCAGCGGCCCGAGGGTGAGCTCCTCCTCGATGTCCGCCCGCAGGTCCATGCCCGCGGCGAGCTCGGTTTCGTAGCGCGGCAGCGGCAGCGGCTCCGGCTGAGCGCGCACGCGGCGCACCCTCACGGTGACAGGCGAGGCCATGCCCGACGAAGTACCACGGAGGGCAGAGGACGCGAGCTTTCAGCCCGTCAGCGCGCGGACCCGTCCACCACGGAGTTGGACCTTGGACGGAAGCGCAGCGGGTCCACCGGCTGGGAGGACAGCTCGAGCTGGTAGTGCAGGTGGGGCCCGGTGGAGCGGCCGGTGTTGCCCGAGCGGGCGATGAGCTCGCCGCGCGTCACGCGCTGCCCCGGCCGCACCAGCAGCTCCGAGTTGTGACAGTAGGCCGTCGTCACGCCCCGGCCGTGGTCGAGGATGAGCACCCGGCCATTCACCCCGTCCTCGCTCGCGCGGCGCACGGTGGCGTCGGAGACGGCATGCACCTCGGTGCCCACGCGGACGGAGAGGTCCACGCCCGTGTGCAGCTTCCGAGTGCCCAGCACGGGGTGCAGGCGATAGCCGAAGGGGCTCGTCACCGGGGTGTGCTCCGGCACGGGCCACGCGAGGCCAAAGGCCGTGGCCAGCGCGAGCGCCTGGGCAGCCGCCACGGTGGAGTCCTCGAAGCCGGGAGGCAGTTGCCGGGCGAGTCGCTCGAGGTTCGGCGTGCCGCCCTCGGCCGCCACGCGCTCGACGGCATAGCGCGCGGGGACGCGGCCGGCGAAGACGGCGGTGAGGCGGGACTCCTCCTGGGGGAAGGACTCGGCCAGGGCCTCGTGCAGCCTGCGGGCGGCCGAGGGGCCCCGGGCCTCATCCAGCAGGGACGCGGGAGCCACTCCCAGCTCCTCGGCGAGCTCGAGCGCGGGAGCCCGCGCCGCCGGTGAGAGCCCCTTCAACGCGAGGTGGGTTCCATACGCGAGTGCCTCCGAGTCGTTGAAGGGCCGGAGGGGCGGGGCCACGGGCGCGAGGGCGGGCGCGGACACGCCGGAGCCACTGACGCCCTTGTAATAGGCGAGCACGGGCCGCGCGGTGCTGCGGCCACCGAAGGCCCAGGCGGCGGTTCGTCGCACGAGCGCGCCCGCGGGGGTGTGGTGCCAGGCGGTCCAGACGCAGAGGAGGACCAGGGAGAAGTCGAGCAACCCTCGGGCATTGCGCGAGAACATGGGGCGGTCTCCTCAGCGCACGAAGGACAGGAGGGGTGAGGCATCGAGCGCGGCGGCGAGCGCGAGCGGCGCCACCAGCGCGGAGCCGGGCAGCCCATACGCGAAGGCCCTCGTGAAGCCCCGCGCATGCGTCTCGGAGGCCGCGTCGGCGTGCTGGAGGTTGCGCAGCACGGCGCGCCAACCCAGCCGCCACAGGAGCCCCACCAGCGCCGCGAGCGCGAGGCCCCGGGCCACGCCATCCGCCCCACTGTCACCCAGCAACTCGCGCCAGGAGAGGTACACCGTGCCCTGGACGAGCCGCGCCACGGCACACGCCCCGGCCACGGCCACCAGCGCGGTGGCGAGCGGGCGGATCCACCGCATCGTGGTGGGCCTGCGCACACACCGCGCCACCACCGCGCGCCAGGAGCCCCGAGGCTCCGCGCGCAACGTGCGTCCCGGCACCACTTGGAGGGCCTCCTCCTCGCGGTAGCCGAGCGCGGGCAGCGCGAGCACCCCGTCCGCCATCAGCTCCCAGGTCAGGGCGAGGAGCCGAGCCAGCAGGGTGCGCCGCTCCAGGGAGAGCAGGTCCACGAGGGGCGCGGTGAGGTCATAGCGGCCCACCACGCGGTCGAACGCGGCATCGGCGAGGTCCACCAGGGCCAGGAGCCGGTCATCGAGCGTATCCGCCGCGGCATGGACGCCCACGGCGATGAGCGCCAGCAGGCCGAGCGGCATGAAGGCCCAACGGAAATAGCCGAGGAAGCGCGAGAACGCGGCGAAGGGGCCCTCGGGCCGGGCGGGAGGCGGAGAGCGGTTCACGCGGGGCTCCGGAAGCGGGTCGCCCATCAACGCACGAGCGGGCGGGAAGATCTTCCCAGCCAGGAGCCCGCAAAGGAAGACGCCCTCCCCCGCCGGAGCGGAGAGAGGGCGTCGACCGAGTCACTCAGGAAGCGTCAGCTCAGGCCTTGGCGCCCGGCTGGGTGGCCTCGGGGGACTGCGCGGGGGCGCCGTCCGTGGGAGCCGTGCCCTGCTGGGCGGCGGCGCGCTCGGCCATGGCCTCCTTGCGCGACAGGCGGATCTTGCCCGTCTTGTCGATGCTGACGACCTTCACCAGCACCTCATCGCCCTCGTTGAGCACGTCCGACACGCTCTTCACGCGCTTGTCCGACAGCTCGGAGATGAGGATGAGGCCATCGGTGCCCGGGAACAGCTCCACGAAGGCGCCGAACTCGGCGATCTTCCGCACCGTGCCCGTGTAGATCTTCCCGATCTCCGCCTCGCGCGTGAGCGCCTGCACCATCGCGATGGCCGCCTTCACCG
>NZ_DASVSO010000339.1:0-2348 GCF_036388035.1 Archangium sp. | reverse complement strand
TGATGCGGATGATCGCGCCCAGGATCCTCGAAGCCATGGACGCGCGGGATCGGGAGACCTTCATGAGCACCCTGCGCTCGGAGATGGGCGCGGAGGGCACCGAAGCGAGCCCGATGAACCCGCAGGGCATCCAAGGCACGTGAGCCACCCGAGGCCCGCGGCGCAAGGACATGTCGGGCTGCTGCCTCCCCGTATCGCCCGGAGATGGGTGGAGGTGGACGGGGCACGCGCGCAGGTGCTCGAGGCGGGAGAGGGGCCAGTGCTGGTGCTGCTCGCGAGCATGCTGGTGCGGGCCCGCACCTACCTGCCGCTCATCCGCGGGCTGGCGGCGCACTTCCACGTCCTGGTGGTGGAGCTGCCAGGCACGGGCCGTTCGTCGCCCGTCCGGCGGCCGTGGACGCTCGCGGCCTATGCCCGGTGGACAGCACGCCTCATGGAGCAGCTCCGGCTCGAGCGCGTGCTGCTGGTGGGGCACTCCAACAGCGGAGGCGTGGCGCTGCTGCTGGCGGCCCGACATGGCGAGAGCGTGGACAGGCTCGTGCTCGCGGACACCATTGGCGCCCGGCGCCAGCGCTCCGTGCCGCGCGTGGTGGGCGCCCGGTTGGTGGACGCCCTCTTCGAGTGGGGCCTCAACCTGCGCGCCTGGTGGCATATCGGCTACAACGCGCTCCGCCACCCGCGCTCCTTCTTCCACCAGGTGAAGGTGGGCTGTCTGACGGCGTTGCTCCACCACGCGCCCCGGGTGCGGGTGCCCGTCCTGCTCGCGTGGGGCCGGAGGGACCACACCATGCCCCTGTCCTGCGCGGCCCGGCTGCGTGAGCGCATGCCGCGTGCCCGGGTATACGTCGGCGCCGGCAGCCACGACTGGCTCATCACCGAGCCGCGGGAGTTCACCCGGGCCGTCCTCGCCTTCGTCAGCGGCCAGGAGGAGCAACCCTCGCGGGAGGCTCCTCTACCGGGTGGGTCCGCGGGGTGAGCCCTCGGCGCTTCCCGAGGAGCGGATGCCCGCGCTGGCGGCGGCGGCCATGAAGCGGAGCACCATTCGCGGATCCTCCAGCATCCGCTGCAGCTCGCCCCCGAGCTCCCGGAAGAGGGAGCGGCACAGCTCCACCTTCTCCTCGTCCGAGAGCGGAGAGGCATGCCCCAGCGGAGGCACCCGTTGCCGCCAGGTGCGCGAGCGCAACAGGTGCGAGCGGAGGAAGTCCACGACGTCGATGGGCGTCGGCGGCATGAGGCCCACCGAGATGGAGATGGACTCCTGCTCCGGCGCGGTGACCTCGTGCCAGAAGCCGCCGGGAATGTAGAGCCAGTCGCCGGCTTCGAGCCGGCACTCGAGGGTCGGCGTCCGCTCGCGCGCGATGTTCGTCTCGGCGGTGATCGTCTCGAGCAGGGGCACCGGGTTGAGCGTGTTCTCCCGCAGCAGGTAGCGCTTGGCCCCCTGGGTCTGGAAGATGAAGACCTCCTCCGGGTCGCAGTGCCAGCCGAAGCTGCCGTGGCCCGGAGGGGTGCAATAGACCTGGAGGTTCACCGTGCCGTGCAGCTCGGCGGAGAGCGAGCGTCCCAACTGCGCGAGCCCCGTGTCATGCCGATCCGCGTGCCTCAGGGCGAGCGAGTAGCCCTCCTCAAAGAGCTTGCGGGCCTCCCGGGCGCTGGTGGGCCGGGGGCCCGACCACAGCACGCCGTCGCGGACCAGCAGCAGGTCGCACGCGGGGTCCTCGACGAGCCGCTCGACGGTGGCCCAGGTCGCCAGCTCGCGCAGATGCGCCGCGGCGGCCGGCCGCGCGAGCGGCTTCTGGAGGTAGTGCTCCTGGAGGAAGACGGGGCGCGGAAGCTCGCCCAGCAGCGTGTCGATGAGCATGAAGAAACCCACGGGGCCCCATGAACCAAGGCCGGGCCTTCACCGGGAATATACGAGGTAGACCCAAGAAAGAAGGCCCCCGGGGCGCGTGCCCTCGGAGGCCTTCTCGGCACACCGGCCAGATGCTCCGCCATCAATGGCCGGAGCTACCACCCGAACCGGGCTGCGAGCCCGAGCCGGAACCCGTGCCGGTCCCCGGATTCGTGGTGCCCGTGCCCTGGCTGCCCTGGGTGCCACCCGTCCCCATGCCCGTGCCGCCCGTGCTGCCCGAGCCCGTGTTGCCGCTGCCCGTGCCGCCCGAGCCCGTGCCGCCCGAGCCCGTGCCACCGCTGCCCATGCTGCCCGAACCGGTGCCGCCGCTGCCCGAGCCGCCGCTGCCCACGTCACCCCCCAGGTCGCCCGTGCCGCCGCTGCCCGTACCGCCCGAACCCGAGCCGCCGCTGCCGATGTCACCGTTCAGGTCGCCCGTGCCGCCGCTGCCCGTACCGCC
>NZ_DASVSO010000338.1:0-5498 GCF_036388035.1 Archangium sp. | reverse complement strand
GAGCGCATCGCCGACCTGCCTCACGCGCTCCTCATGGGTTGCTGGCGTGAAGGCACTCCACGAGCCAAGAGCGATGGCAACCTCTAGACGGGCTTCGTCATCCAGCATGGCTGGCCAGCCATCAGGGAGACTCTCCCACAGTTCGCGCACGAGTTGTCCGCGCACCAAGCGTGTGAGCCGATGGCTTCGCTCCGCCTCGGCCACCAACCCGCTGAACAACTGCACCGCGTTGACGTCGTCCCCTCCAAGCTCATGGGCCAACTCGACCAGCGGAAGGGTAGGGCGCGCCTCGGCAAAGGCAGTGAGCGAATCGTAACCTCGCTCGCGGACCCGCTCATACAGCCGGACCTTCCAGTTGCCCTCCCAGGACTGGTCCTCGCTCATCGTCCTCTCCAAGGAGTGAAGTTGATCGGGATGCCATAACGCTTCATCTCCCTTGCGACGATCTTCAGGATGGCATTGGGTGTCAACATTCGGCCGGCCCTGGTTTCGGCGTCGCGCAGCGCCTTCATGATCATCTGGTTCCATTCGCCGGGCCATTGGCGACCCAGGCGCCAATCGCCTCCGCCATGGATTGCCTGGTGGCTTGCCTGCTTCATGCTGACGCAGAACTGGTCGATGCTCATGTCGCCCGTGAAGCCACGCTTCTCGAACCACTCGCGGAACTCTCGCGGCAGGACGTGGTGTTCCGGTGGCTCGGCCATACCGGCCCCCGCTCTGCCCGTCACATGCATGCCCCGCACTTCGGGCCCGTCGCCGAGCGCCTCGCGCACGCCCGGCGGCAGGTCCTGCTTCGCTTCGGCCATCATCACCTGGCCGGCGTGAATCCGCACGGCGGCGCTGACGGCGGGAAGGGAGATGACGCCCGCCTGCACCAGCCGGCGCATCATCTCCACCCACTCGGCGGAGACGACAATCCGCGTGCCCGTCATCACGCCGTTGCTTCCCACCACGAGGCCCACGCCGAGCGTGGCGGAAGCGGCTGGCGGTAGCAGCCGGGGCAGGGCCATCCTCATCGCCGAGGCCGGGGTGAGCAGCTCAAGGAGCTCCTTCACCACCAGCATCTTCTCGAACTGTTGCGCCCCCACGCGCACGGCCTCTCGGGTCGCGACGAACTCGCCGGTGAGGTGGCCCATCAGCGCGGGCAGATCGGTCGTCGCCGCCTCCATCCGTTCTGGCTCCAGGGATGCAAGCGCAGTCATGGCGGGCTCCATCATCTCCTGCAACTGGCGCACCTTCCTGAACAGCCGCTCCACGCTGTAGTAAGGGCACTGCCTGAGCACGACGTCGGCGAGGTTGAGGATGTCGAGCCAGACGGCGAGCAGGAGGGAGCCCAACATGGCGGATTGGAGCCGTGGGCCGGCGAGCCGCAGGAGGGCCAGCTGCATCTCCGGGTCATCCACCTCCGATGCTGTGCTGGACAAGTTGGTGGCAGCGGCGAGCCTGGCGTCAATCCAGTGCAGTTGCTCAACGCCGTAAGCAATGGAGGGGATGGTCAGGTCGGCGTGTCGGCCGGCGAGGCCGGCCCTGCTGGCCTCGAGTCTGGAGAGCGCACCGGAGAGGCGGTGGGTGGACCCGGACACGTCGCCAACAGCTCCGAGAAATGCGAGCCGGACCGCGATGACGCTCTGCCGTGCGGGCTCCGCGGCGTCACGCGGGAGTGCGCCCCCCATGGTTTCCACCACACGGCCAGGACCCGCTGGCGCGGGCGCGGCGGCCTCGCGCGGCGTGTATCTCAGGCTCGCCCCCAGGCTGGGCGGTGGCGTCAGCGACGCACAGCCGGTGGAAAGCAGCAGGCTCATGGCGAGCAACAGCCGTGCTGGGACAAGCCTCGCTTCGCTCTCCAGGGGAAGCTCCGTCAGATGACTGCGTCGGTGGCGCGGCGGGCAGTGGCGACTTGGGGCCGGGACGAGGAAGAAACGGCGCTCACGGTCCGCTCCGGGCCGAGGGGCTGCGCTGGAAGGCTGGAACGGCCCCGGAATTATCGCTGAAGAGACAGAAATGTTGCTCCCCCAACTTGAAAAGTCCCTGGGTGGAGCCTCAGCCGGCGGAGGAGGACCCACTTGCCTGCCAGCCCCACGCCTGTTCGAGCGCGGTAGCCCAAAGGTCGCAGCCCCTCCGTCTGGAGGCGGTGTTCGTCGGTGCGCCCTTCGTGCCTGGAGTGGGAGTGATGCGCACTCTCATCTACTGGCATGAGCAGCACCGGGCTGGGGCCGCCGCTCCAGGTGCCGCCTGCTCAAACCCACTGGAGGAGGCGGACATGGAGCACATGGGAAGCTGCAGCACACTCGGTATCGACACCTTCGAGAAGACGAAGGAACACGTGTCCACCCATCCGGAGGCAGGCAAGGGCTTCTTCGAGACGGTGACGGAGTGGCGCGATGGTGCCCAGGCGGTGACGCGGGCGCGCTCCTTCACCCTGGAGACGGACGAGCCCGCCGTGCTCGGCGGCAAGGATCAGCACATCGACCCGATGGAGCTGCTGCTGGCCGCGCTCGGCACCTGCCTGACGATTGGCTGGGTGACGCAGGCCCGGCTGCGCGGGCTCGACTACCGCCACCTGCGCATCAAGGTGATCGCCCCCTTCGACCTGCGCGGCTACCTCAACCTGGACCCGAGGGTGCGCCCCGGCTTCTCCGAGCTCCAGTACACCGTCGAGGTGGACGCCGAGATGGACGCCGCCACGCTGGAGGAGATTCGACAAGCGGCGGAAAGGAGCAGCCCGATGTTCGACAACATCCTCAACCCCACCGCCATCTCTGGCCGCGTGATGAAGACCCACGAATCGCTGGACGCCTGAACCCTTACGGCTTCCTGGCGGCGTCCTCGCGCTGCCGTCGGATGCGTGGCTCCGCGAGCCGGGCTTGACGCGGAGGACCGGAGGCGGGCCCCGGGGGCCTCACACCTCGGGGAGCGTGTTCCGCTCGGCCTCGTGGGCGAGCTCCGACTCCGCGTAGCCCTCCACCTCGCGCAGGGCGTCCGCGAACTCCTGGGCGTGCTCGGGAACCGCCCGTTGCGCCCACTGGAGCAGCTCGCGCGCCCGCTCGAACTGCTTGTCCGAGAGGTAGACCTGCACGGTGGCGTGGATGACCTCGGGCTGGCGCTTCGCCTCGGGCCCGAGTCCCTCCAACAGGGCATAGGACCGGGCCGGGAGCCCGAGCTGGCTCATCAGGGCCGCGCGTTGCGCCACGGCCTGGGCCGCGTCGCTCGGAGGCCTCAGCTGGAAAGCCTTCCCCTGCTGAATCATCGCCCGGAGCGGGCCCCACCCTTCCGGGCCGAAGCGGCGCTCGGCCCGCTGGAGCGTGTCCAGGGCCTGGTCCCACTTCTCCTGCCAGGCGAGGGACCGGACATAGGCCTCCCAGCCGGCGGGCCACGACTCCGCCTCCTCCGTGACGACGCGGAAGAGGGACTCGGCGCGCTCCAGCTCCAGGGTCCGCGCGAACACGAGCGCGCGGTAGTAGCCGTAATGGCCGAGGTCCCGCCGGGTGAGGATGGCCGCGCGCGCCTTGGGCGAGACCTCGACGCGCAGCTCCCGCCCGTCCAGGGAGAGGCGGGCGGTGGGCTGTGACGCATCCCTGAGCGCGTCGAGGAACCGGCCCAGGGCCCGCAGCGTCTCCGGGTCCGTGTCGCGGGTTGTCTGGATGCGCGTATAGGCCCACGTCGCCGCGGCGAGGGCGCGCGAGTCGGCATCCGAGGGCAGCTCCAGCCGCTGGAGCGCCAGCTCCTGGGCGAGCCCATACCGGTTCTGGCTGAGCAGCTCGCGCACGAGGTCATCGACGTTGGAGGGGAGCGTCGGGCGCAGCCGGTACTCGTAGACCCGGAGCGTCATGCCGTCCTGGAACATGCCGGACAGCCGCGCCGTGGCGCCCGCGAAGGCCACCAGCAGGACGATACCGCCTCCGAGCACTCCCAGGCGGACGGCGCGCGGCACGCGGTCGAGCCGCACGAGGGCGCGGGCGACCAGCGCACCCAGCCCGATGAGGGGCACGTAGAGGAGCCGGTCGGCGATCATCGACTTGGGGGAGATGGGGAAGAGCAGCACCGGGGCGAGCGGCACGGCGAACCAGAAGGCATCCGCGAGCCACGGGCGCACGGCCGGCCGGAAGCGCGCGAGCACCAACCCCGCGACGAGCGCGAGCGCGAGGCCCGAGCCCAGCACCCAGGACCCCACCGAGAACGGACCGCCAGGAAGCTCGAAAGGGGCGGGCACGGTGCTGGGAGGGAAGGGCCAGAGCGCGCGCTGGATGTACAGTCCCAGCGTGCCGAGCACCCGCTCCACGAGCCCCGTGGCGGGGAACGAGGCCGGCAGCTCGCGCTCCACCAGGGGCACCCACTGCATGCGGAGCCACGTGAGCCCACCGAGCAGCACCTGATACGCGGAGGCCTCGAGGAGACGGTGGCGGCGCTCGCGTCCCTCGTGGCGGAGTACGGCCTCGGCACCGAGGAGGGCCGGAATGACGAGGGCGGTCTCCTTGCTCCCCAGCGCGAGCACCAGGGCCGCCGCCGTGGCCGGCCCGCGCCAGGGCCACCGGAGCACGTCCCAGGCCGTCAGGGCGAGGAGGGTGAAGAGTCCCAGCCACAAGTCGGTGCCGCCGGAGATCCACGTCACCGACTCCGGGCGGGACGGGTGCAGGACGAACAGGAGCGCGCCGGCGAGGGCCGCCAGCTCGGGCGGGAGGGCGCCGCGGGCCTCCGCCGTCACCCGGCGCCGCAGCCAGGAGAACAGGAGGAAGGCGCAGCCGAGGTGCAGCGCGAGGTTGAGCGCGTGGTAGCCGAGGGTGTCGCGCCCGAAGAGGTGCCAGCACACGAGGTGCCCGAGCTTGACGACGGGGCGGAAGAGGCCGCTGGCACCGATGCCCGGCTCGGAGACCCACCAGAAGTCCCGCAGCAGGAGCCGCGAGAGCGGGGCGGTCCGCAGGTAGTCGTTCCAGGGAATGAGGAAGCTGTCATCCCAGACGAAGTCGCCCGTCAGCCCGGGAGCGAATGCCCCGAGGGCCGCGAGCGCGAGCAGGACGAGAAGGAGGGGCGAGCGGACAGCGGGATTCTCCATGGGGCGCACTCGGGCGGCGGGCACCTTACCTCAGCGCGGCGCCAGAGCGGGGACGTCCTATGGCTCGGTGAGGGTGAGCGTCAGTTGGCGTTCCCCCTCCCTCATTTTGCCTCCGGTGCCGTGCACGGCAGCTCCAGGGTGAAGGTGGCGCCGCGCCCCGGTCCCTCGCTGTGCGCCGTCAGCGTGCCGCCCAGCTCCTGGGCCGCCAGCGCACTGGAGTGCAGGCCGAAGCCATGGCCCTCGTCCCGGGTGGTGAAGCCGTGCTGGAAGATGCGCGTGAGCAGCTCCGGCGCGATGCCCATCCCGTTGTCGCGCACCTCGATGCGGACGCGGTCGGCCGTGGGGGCCTCCAGCCGCAGCGTCAGGCACCGCTGCTCCGCGGGCGCCTCATCCAGGGCGTACTTGGCGTTGCTGATGAGGTTGACCAGGATCATCAACACCTTGTGCT
>NZ_DASVSO010000337.1:0-1985 GCF_036388035.1 Archangium sp. | reverse complement strand
GTGAAGCCGGGGCTGTGCCACAGCGTCCGCAGCGCGTACCGCACGTCCTGCACCAGCGCATCCAAGAACAAGCTCCGCTTCATCTCCCGCTCCCTCTCGTGACCGATGCGGACGCACTCCTCGCGCACGTGAGTCACGTCTCCGAACTCGCGCTCGGCGGCCGCGCGCGCCTCGGCGGGCGACAGCCCCTGCCGCTCCAGCTTCTCGGCGCGCATCTCCAGGTGGAACCGCAACTCCTCGTCCACGTCCTGCTCCACCGCGCGCGGACGGACGACGAGCCTCAACAGCCGCTTGAAACCAGGGTTGCCACGCATGGGAGGTCTCAGGCCGCTTCCAGCACGCGGGTGACGGCCGCCGCGTAGCGCCTCCACACCTGCGTCTCGGCCCGCAGGTGCGCGCGACCCGCCGAGGTGAGCCGGTAGAACTTCGCCCGCCGGTTGTTCTCCGACAGGCCCCACTCCGCCTCCAGCAGGCCCCGCTTCTCCAGGCGGTGCAACGCCGGGTAGAGCGCCCCCTCCTCCACCTTCAGCTCCTGCCCGCTCCGCTCCCGGACGTTCTCCGCCACCGCGTACCCGTGCAGCGGGCCCCACGACAGGCTCTTGAGGATGAGCACGTCCAGCGTGCCCTGCAGCAGCTCCAGCGAGGTGTCCGCCATGTAGCCCACTCCCCTCAGATGCTCAGGGGAACAAGGCGTGCGTTCCCCTCAGATGTTGAGGGGACTGTCGCCCGGGCTCCCCTAAGGTGTCAAGGGGAGCACCGCCGCGTCCCCCACACGGGTTGTCAGGGCTGATTCCACATGGGAGCCTCACCGCTCCCAGGGAGGGAACCGTGGACACCATCACCACGCTCGACAAGACGAACGAGAAGGTCCGGCTGAACGCCATCTCCGAAGCACCCCCGAAGGGAACGGACAAGACCGCGGCGAAGAAGGAGCTCGAGGCGCTGGGCGAGGAGCTGTTCGACCTGCAGGATCTCCTGTGGGGCGCGCGGATGAACTCGGTGCTCATCGTCCTCCAGGGCCGAGACACCGCGGGCAAGGATGGGACCATCAAGCACGTCGTGGGCCTGCTCAACCCCCGAGGCGTCAGCGTCACCTCCTTCGGTGTCCCCAGCGAGGAGGAGAAGGAGCATGACTTCCTCTGGCGCATCCACCGCCACGCGCCGCGCAAGGGGGAGTTCGCCATCTTCAACCGCTCCCACTACGAGGACGTGCTCGTCGTGCGTGTGCACGACCTCGTCCCCGAGTCGCTCTGGAAGGAGCGCTACGGGCACATCCGCGACTTCGAGGAGCTGCTCGTCGAGCACGGCACCATCGTCCTCAAGTTCTTCCTCCACATCAGCCGCGAGGAGCAGGAGAAGCGCCTCATCGGACGCGAGCAGGAGGTGCGCAAGGCCTGGAAGATCAACGCCGGGGACTGGGAGGACCGCGAGCACTGGGACGACTACACGGAGGCCTACGAAGAGGCCCTCTCGCGCACGGCGACCAAACGGGCCCCGTGGATCATCGTGCCCTCGGACTCGAAGTGGTACCGCAACCTCGTGGTGGCGCGTGCGGTCACCGAGGCGCTCCGGCCCTACCGCGAGGACTGGCAGAAGAAGCTCGATGAGGTGGGCACGCGCAAGAAGGCGGAGCTGGAGGCCTGGAAGAAGGGCCGGTGAGCCGAAAGCGCCGCGCGACTCCTCGCTCCGGGTGGAGGGAGCGAGGAACGAGCGTGGGGACCTGGCGAGTGGCGGCTGGGACGACGACTACGGCTGGAGCGTGAACGTGTAGATGGGCCAGGAGCTGGGGTCGTAGGCGACGCAGCTTCCACGGTCCCAGTTCTTGAAGCGCATCTCCAGGGTGCGGGCACCGACGGGCGCGGTGATGGTGGCTGGCACCGGCTCGCGGCGGTACCCACTCGTGCTGGTCACGTAGGCGCTCTGGAAGGTGCCGTAGTCGAAGCGGTACTCGACGGTGATGAACCAGGTGTCCATGCCGCTGTACG
>NZ_DASVSO010000336.1:0-7851 GCF_036388035.1 Archangium sp. | reverse complement strand
GTACGCGTCACACAGTTTCCGGTGGCTATGTCGGAGGGGTTCCACCCGTTCCCATCCCGAACACGGAAGTTAAGCCCTCCAGAGCCGATGGTACTCCGCGGGAAACCGCGCGGGAGAGTAGGTCGCTGCCGGATTTTTTTTTGAAGGCCCCGAGTCCTCATGTACGTGAGGATTCGGGGCCTTCGCCTTTGCGGGCTCCTGGCGCCTGGTCCCGACGGGATTGGATCCCGCCGGGACCTCCGTCGCGCTACACCGGGGAGATCTCCCGGCGGCGGAAGGGACGCTCCACCTTCTTGTTCGCCGTGCGTTTGAGGGCCCGGGCTAGCAGCCGTCGCGTGTCGCGCGGGTCCACCACGTCGTCCACCATGGCCATCGCCGCCGTGCGCTCGATGCGGATGTGCTGCCGCAGTCCCTCGGCCAGTTCCTTCTTCATGGCCTCGGCGGCCTCGGGGCTTTCCGCACCCTGCAGCAGCTTGCGCGCCGCGATGGACACCATGCCCTCCGGCCCCATCACGCCAATCTCCGCCCCCGGCCAGGCAACCAGCAGGTCCGGCTCGAAGGCTCGGCCATTCATCACATAGTAGCCCGCACCGTAGCCCTTGCGCACCACCACCGTGAGCTTGGGCACCGTGGCGCTCGCCGCCGCGTACATCATCTTCGCCCCGTGCCGGACGATGCCCTGCTGCTCCACCTTCGTGCCCACCATGAAGCCCGGCACGTCCTGCAGGAACACCAGCGGGATGTTGAAGGCATCGCACAGGTTGATGAACCGCGCCGCCTTGTCCGCCGCGTTCACGTCCAGGATGCCCCCCAGGAACATCGAGTTGTTCGCCACGATCCCCACCGGCCAGCCATCAATCCGCGCCAGGCCCGTGATCAGGTTGCGCGCGAACCTTGGTTTGAGGGGGAAGAACTTCCGGTCATCCACCAGCGACAGGATGACCTTATGCATGTCGAACGCCTGCCGCGGGCTGTCTGGCACCACCTTCAGCAGGTCCTCGTCCCGCCGGTCGAACGGATCCGATGACGGCTTGCGCGGCGGCTTGTCCTCGCAGTGCGAGGGGAAGAAGGACAAGTACTCGCGGATGGCAGTGAGGCACGCCGCGTCGTCCGGGTACTCGGCGTCCGCCACGCCGGAGAGCTCGTTATGCACCTTCGAGCCGCCCAGTTCCTCCTCCGTCACCTTCTCGCCCACCACGGACTCCACGAGGTACGGGCCTCCGATGGCGATGGAGCTCGTGCCCTTCACCATCGGCACGAAGTCCGCCAGCGCCGGGATGTAGGCCGTGCCGGCCGCCCCGGGGCCCACCATCGCCGCCACCTGCGGCACCACCCCGCTCATCACCACCTGCTCGCGGAAGAGGTACCCCGTGTCCGCGAAGCTCGCGAGGCGCCGCGGGTCGATGTCGCCCCCCGCCTCGAGCCGCGCTCCCGCCGAGTCCACCAGCCACACCATCGGAATCCGGTTCTTCAGCGCGAGATCCCTCAGCCGCGCCACCTTGCGCTCGCCCACCGTCCCGATGGAGCCGCCAAACACCGTGAAGTCATAGATGGCCGCCGCCACCGGTCGGCCGTCGATCTCTCCCACGCCCGTGATGACGCCGTCCGCTGGCGAGGGCCTGCTCGGCTCCTCCTCCTCGGGGAGGTTGCCCTCCGCTCCCGCCAGCAGCCCCATCTCCTCGAAAGTGCCCTCGTCGAACAGCTGCTTCAGGCGCTCGCGGGCGGTCAGCTTCCCCTTGGCGTGCTGGCGCTCGATGCGCTCCGGCCCGCCCATGCCCTCGCTGCGCCGACGCTGCTCCTCCAGCTTTTCCACCCGGTCCTTCATCTTCATGGTGTGGCCTCCCAGGAGAATCGGGGGCTACCTTGCCAGAGCCTCGAGCACCCCCGGAAGGCTAGAGTGGGGCGGTGTCTTCCATCGCATTACGTGTTCTCGCCCTGGCCCTCGGGGCCGTGCTCGGAGGTTGTACCGAGCCCCCCTCGGAGCTCCGGCGCGCCGCCCGCGTGGAGGGCCGCGTCGAGCTGGCAGGCCCCGCTCGGGGCAATGCGTACCTGTTCCTGTTCGCTCCCGACGAGGCGCCTCCGGAGAACCGGGGCGAGCCGCGGTATGTGGCCGCCGTGCCCGAGGTGCGCCTCGCCGCCGGGGATGCGCGCTTCCGGTTCTCCGAGGTCGGCCCCGATGTGTACCGACTGTGGGGGTTCCTCGATGCCAATGGGGATGCGGACCTCACCGTCGATGTGCTCGCGCAGCCGGGGGCGGGGGATTGGGTGCCCGAGTCGTCCGTCGAGCTGAACGCGCAGCCGGGGCAGGTGCTGCCGGCGGACCTCGTGCTGCCACGCCGGGTGCGGCGTCCACTTCCCTCGTTCCAGGTGGTGGAGCAGGGGGACGGAGGCGTGGTGAGCCTGACGGACTCGGCCACGGCGATTGTCTCGTTCACCGTGAAGAGCGAGGGTTTTGGGGTGCTGCGCGGGGACGAGCCCCGGTTCTTCGTCCGGCTCGCGGATGCCAATGGGGACGGGACCCCGGATGACGTGAACGGGGATGGGGTGGTCGATCTGTGGCCCCAGTTCTTCCTGAACTTCGTGCCCAAGCCCGGGCAGAGCGTGCCCCTCGACAGCCGGGGGCGGCCCGCGCGGGTCATCGTGCCCCTGTTGCCCAATGCGACCCCGTTCCTCACGAGCCTGCAGGGAGACGTGGGCCAAGAGGTCGCCGCCGAGTTGCTGCAACTCTTCGTCATCCCGCTCGCTCAGGCCATCACCGAGGAGCCTGGAAGGGGCAGGGTGGTGACGACGCTCGGCGCTGTGCCGGTGGGGGAGTATGAGCTGTGGGCCGTGAACGAGGAGGGGGGCTTCTGGTTCGTCCCCAATGACCTGGGCCGGCGGAGCGGGGAGCCCCTGCCGAGCCAGGCACTGCGGTTTCGAGTGGTCCACGCTGCCAATGCGGACGCTGGACCAGGCTCGCCGTAGCCAGTTGCCCTTGAGGGGGGAGCAACCCTCCGCTTGGGAGGGCTGCTCATCGGCGGCTCAGCGGCGTCCGATGCCGCTGAGGTAGCCCAGCACGGCAAGCGGCACGACCACCGGCAACATGCGGCGGGCGCGGTAGCCCCAGAAGTCGACCCGGTCCCCGAGCATCTTCAGCAGCCAGTGGCTCGGGTAGTGGTCCGGCAACTGGTAGGCGAACTTGCGGATCGCACCAGAGAGCCCGTGCAGCGGGGTGGAGGTGCCGAAGACCGGTGGCATCGGCTTGTTGGGGCGACCATGCATGGGTGCCGCCGACTTGCCGGGCTGTTGCTCCGGCGGGAAGCGCGTATTCGGCCACGGCTGGGGCTCGCGCATCATCGGGACGCCCGGCCGGCGGGAAGGGTCGAGATCGACGCCCCAGTACTCCGGCCGCGTCACGGGCTGAAGGGATTGGTATCCGGAGTGCCGCTTGACCCTCTCCGGCGTGCTTAGCTCTGGTGTGGGATTCATCAGGGTCTCCGTCCTAGTGAAGGGTTCCGTTGGGGAAGAGCGCCACCTTGATGCAGCCGTCCCGTTTCTGCGCGAACGTGTGGTAGCCCTTGGACGCTTGCTCGAGCGGCAGGCGATGGGTGAAGACCTTGCTCGGCCGGATGCGACCGGCCCGGACGTGCTCGAGCAGGTGCGGCATGTAGCGCTTCACGCTCGCCTGGCCGGTCCGCATCGTCTGCGCCTTGTTCATGAAGGTGCCGAGGTCGACGCCGAGGGACGGAGGTCCGTAGGCGCCGATGAGGGAGATCACTCCGCCCTTGCGCGTCGCGTGGATGGCGAAGTTGATCGCCTGCGGCGAGCCCGCCTCCAGCTTCATGTACACGCCCAGCGCGCGATGAATCGGCCCGCCCGCCGCCTCGCAGCCGACCGCGTCGATGGTGGCGTCAGCTCCGCGCCCTTCCGTCATCCCCTTCACCGTGGTGACGAGATCGAGATCCTTGAAGTTGAGCGTCTCGACGCCAAACCAGTTCCGGGCGAACTCGAGGCGGTAATCGATGTGGTCGACGGCGATGACCCGGCCGGCACCCATCGCCCAGGCCGACCACATCGCGAACAGGCCGACCGGGCCACATCCGAGGACCACGACCGTCTCGCCTCCCTTGAGGTCGCACATCTCGGCGGCCTGGTACCCGGTGGTGAATGCGTCCGTAATGGGCAGGGCGTCGAGGTCCTCGACGTCATCCGGAATCTTCTCGGCGTCCACTCCGATGAAGGGCACGCGCACGTACTCGGCCTGGCCGCCGTCGTAGCCCCCCATCGTGTGCGAGTAGCCGTAGATACCCGTCCCCGCGTCCGTCGCGGGGTTGGTGCTATCGCAACAGGACGTTAGGCCCCGGGTACAGAAGTAACAGCCACCACAGAAGATCTGGAACGGCAGCATCACCCGATCGCCCTTCTTGACCCCCTGCGCTCCCGGACCGACTTCCTCCACGATGCCCGTGAATTCGTGGCCGAACGTGAACCCGATGCGGGTGTCCGGGACGAGCCCATGGAGCAGGTGGAGGTCGGACCCGCAGATCGCCGCGCTCGTCACGCGGACGATGCCGTCCTGGGGGTGCTCGATCTTCGGATCGGGCTTGTTGCGCACCGCGACTCGATACGGTCCTTCGTAGGTGAGAGCTCGCATATGCCGAGCTTGTTCACGAGGCGTGCTACTGCCATCCGTCGGAGGACAAAGGAGAGAGGCCTCCCGAATGCAAGGCAGAGGGGCAGGCGTGTGCACCCACAGCCTGGGAATCTTCTCTTCCGTTACTTGGAGAGACGGCGGACCCAGTCGAAGTACGTGGCCCTCGGGTCCTCCAGCGGATCGCGGAACAGCGCCCGGAGCTCCGCCCGAGCCACCTGGTCCCCGTCGAAGCCCCGGTAGAGCGCGTCTCCCAGCAGGTAGCCCAGTGCGTGGCTGACGCCGTGGAAAAGCCGGTCCTTGCGCAGCGGCAGCAGCTTCACCGCCTCGTCCGGCACCTCCACCTCCGCCGCCTTGTGCGCCAGCACGAACGCGGCGATCTGCCGCTCCACCCCTCGTGCCTCGGCGAAGCGCAGCGCCCACTCGCCCGGCCCCGGGCAGCTGCGCCTCGGGTTCACCAGCTTCGAGCCGAAGAACCCCAGCGCCTCCTCCAGGCACCGCGCGTAGAACGCGTCCGAGGCCCGACGGGGTGCCTCCATCGCGTCTCCCACCGCGCAGTGCCTCACGAAGTGCGCCGCCTCCTCGGCCGCGTGGTTCAGCGACAGCGACGCCAGGTACGCCATCCTCGCCCGGGGGATGTAGCAGCTCTCGCGCGAGAGGATGTGCCGACGCAGCTGCACCAGCTCCCCCTGCGTGAAGCGCCCCCGCTGCTGGATGCGCACCAGCGCGTCCTCGTCCGCCGCCGTCACCACCTCCACCTCGTCGAGTGCCCTGCCTACTGGCACGCCCGCCAGCCGGCCGATCAAGCTCGCCATCTCCCGGAACCGCTCGGCCGCGCTCCGCTCCCGCAGCGGCGAGTCCCCGGCCTCCGCCTCGAGGTAGTCCAGAAAGCTCTGCTGGCACACCACCGGCGACGCGTTCATCAGGCACAGCGAGCCGTCTGGCAGCTCCACCGCCTGGGCCACGCCCGCCTTCCCCTCGTTCGCCAGCCGCCAGTAGACGCCCTCGGCGTTCTGGTACACCACCAGCCCGCGCAGTCCGTGCCCCTCTCCCAGCGCTCGCTCCACCTGCGCCGGAAGGTGGCAGGGCGCCACATGGTACTGGCCCACCAGCACCAGCACCCGGGGCCGATCCTCCGCTCGCGCCACTCGGGCAATCCGCTCCGCCGCGTACGCGTCCCGGAGCTCCAGGGAGCGCTCGCCCTGGGCCCGCCGGTCGATGCCCACCACCTCCAGCCGATGACGCTTCGCGTAGGTCAGCAGCGCGCGCAGGCCGGACCCCGAGCCCTGGCCCGCGCCATGTCCCAGCCGGGCCAGCAGCGCGCGCTCCGCGAGGCGACCCGCCAGGTATGCATCCACCGCCGCTTGGTGCCGGCCCTCCACGCACTCGAGCGCCAGCACCACCCGGCGGCCGGCCTCTCGCACGCCCTCGACGAGCTCCTGGTACGTCTCCTGCGCCAACGGCAGCGTGTGGTAGTCGCCCACGTACACCACGTCCGCCGCCTGCACCTGCTGCGACACCGCCGAGGCTGGCAGCACCCGCTTGTACTCGGACGTGCGCCGACGGTAGCGGGCCTCATAGGCTCGGAAGGCGGCCGACTGCCCATCGATGGCCCGGGCAATCTGGGCCTTCTGACGGCGGAACAGGGCGAGGTGGAGAGCAAGCGACGCGCGCATGGACGATCACAACTCGCACGCGCCCGCCACCCCGGCAAAAATTCGGCGGTTCGCTCCGCCCCCCTTCCTTGACGCGCCGATCCCCCCGGGAGACCATTTGGGCTACCCGTGAAGTCCGTTATTTCGAGCCCACGCCCCGTCCTCCTCGCGCTCGTGCTGCTGGCGGCCATGCCCGTCCACGCCCAGGAGCAGCAGTCGTCGCTGCTCCACACCGCGCCCGCCCAGGCAGAGCCCGGGGTCGCGCTCGTGGTCGATGGCGTCCTCGCCGGCACCCAGCGCATCCTGCGCGTCGTCATCCGCTACCGCGGCCCTGGCGAGCCCTACTCCGAAATGCCCATGGAGTTGCAGTACGGCGACCTCTACCGGGGCGTCATCCCCGCGATGAACATGGTCCCGCCGGGCGTCGAATACTACGTGGAGGGTTTCACCCCCAGCGGCGACCGCGTGCCCCTCTTCAAGAGCGCCACCCGGCCCGCCCGCGTCATCGTCGTCGGTCAGGTGCCCACCGCTCGCTCTCCGCTCTCCGCGTCCCGGCCCGGCCAGGAGCCGCCGCCTCCCACGAAGGCCACGCCCCCGCCCACGAGCCGCACCTCCGAGCCGGAGCCCGTCGCTCGGACCGAGTCTCCCTCGAAGCCCGAGCGTCGCTCCGAGCCCGTCCGCAAGGGCGAGCCCGCCCCGAAGACCGAGCGCAAGCCCGGCCGCGGCTCCGAGTCCGATGACGCCATGGCCGCCCTGACGGCCGACCTGCCCCCCGAGAACGACACCTCCGCCTCGCGTCCGGCCGTGAGGCCCTCCCGCTCCGCCGAGCCCGTGGAGCCTCCGCCCCAGCGCTCGCAGCTCGACGAGGACATGGCGCTCTACACGGCCGAGGACACCCTGGCGCTCGCCACCCGGCACGAGGAGAAGGTGAAGAAGGTGCCCGCCATCGCCGCTTCCTTCGGGCGGGATCAGATCCGCGCGCTCGGTGCGCGCACCGTGGCGGACGTGCTGGACGTGGTGCCCGGCCTCACCATCAGCCGGGATGTGCAGGGCTTCCACCGCGTCGCCGTCCGCGGTCTGCGCAATGACGCCGAGCTGCTCTTCCTGCTCAACGGCCACCGCCTCAACAGCTTCTTCGACGGCAAGGCCCTGATGAACCTGCCGGTGGAGAACCTCGAGCGCATCGAGGTCGTCCGCGGGCCCGGCTCGTCGCTGTACGGCGCCGGTGCCTTCCTCGGCGTGGTGAACATCGTCACCCACCGGGCCGAGGGCGTCCTCGCCGCCGTCTCCGGCGGAGGATTCCCCGCGCTCGATGACCGGCTCGCCACCACCTTCGATGGTCACGTGGCGGGCGCCCATACCTTTGGTCGCCTCAAGTTCTTCGGTGACGCGGACGTCTGGTACCAGGCGGGTGACTCGTCCCCCATCGAGAAGGACGCGCTCGACGCGGAGACCATCTCCCAGAAGCTGCGCGATCCGTTGGAGCCCGCCGGCAACACCCATGACGAGCGCTTCCTCGTCAACCTGGGGCTGGGCTTCGACCTCGAGGTGACGCCCAAGGGCCAC
>NZ_DASVSO010000335.1:0-6152 GCF_036388035.1 Archangium sp. | reverse complement strand
TTCGATCTCGTGGAGCTCCTTGCCGAACTCGCGGTGCTGCGCGATGTCCTCCTCAGCCTGTGGGTAGAGATGCCGGGCGAGGTGTCGCCCGCCGAGGTGCTCCACCTCAATCGGGACCTCGATGACGTGGTGACGATCTGCACGACGGAGTTCGCCCGCCAGGTGCTGGTCCGTTATGGCGCCTCCAGCGAGGCGACCGAGGCAGTCAGTCCCTGAGTCACCCCTCGCTCCCCTGGCTGCCCTCCAGTCCGGGGGCCTGGGGCTGCCGGACGCGGGAAGGATGCCGACGATTCCCGAAAACGGTCCAGGGAGGTGTCGGGCATGGCGAGGAAGACGTTGAGGGGCATCCGGGTGGGCGTGCTGGCGACGGACGGTTTCGAGCAGCTGGAGCTCACCGTCCCCATGAAGGCGCTCCGCAAGCGGGGGGCTCAGGTCGACGTCATCTCCCTGCACGAGGGGAAGATTCGCGGGATGAACTTGATGTACCCGGGCAAGAAGGTCCCCGTGGACGAGACGGTGGATCGGGTGCGGCCCAAGTCCTTCGACGCGCTCCTCATCCCCGGTGGCTTCGTCAATCCGGATGCCCTCCGGCAGAGCGAGGAGGTGCTCGACTTCGTGCGCGACTTCGAGCGGCTCGGCCGGCCCATCGCCACGCTCTGCCATGGTCCGTGGGTGCTCGTGTCCGCGGGGTTGGTGAAGGGGCGCAGGCTGGCCTCGTGGCCGGGCATCAAGGACGACGTCCGCAACGCGGGCGGGCATTGGATGGACGAGCCCGGCGTCCGCGACGACCGGTGGTTCACCAGCCGGGGCCCGCACGACATGCGCCACTTCCTCGAGGGCATGGTGGAGCTCTTCGCCGAGCACGCCCCTCGCAACCACCCCGAGAAGGCGCGCTCGCGCTGGGGCCGCTGGCTGGTCGCCGCCGTCCTGGGAATGGTGGCCATCCGCCCCCTGCGCACCGCCCTCGCACGCTAACGTCCCGGGTTGGCAGGGCACACCCGGGGCGGCTACCGTCCGCCCCCATGCTGAAGATGACACGGCGGCGCCTCCTCGCCGCGGGGCTGGGCGGTGGCGCGCTGCTCCTGGTGGGAAGCGGGCTTCGGTGGTTCACCTCGGGCTACCAGCTCCGCTCCGGGGAGGTCGCGCTGGGCCTGTCCGTCAAGGAGCTGTGTGTCGTCCGCGCCCTGGTGGAGATGTTCTTTCCCGCCTCGGGCGCGCTGCCCTCGGGTGTGGCACTCGGCGTCCACCAGCGCATCGACGAGGAGGTCTGGTCCCAGCCCCAGGCGATGCGCGAGGATCTCCAGGCCGCCCTCCAGCTCATCGAGCACGGCTCGCTCCTGCTCGGCTTCCCCGGCCGCATGAGCAGCCTGGACGTGGCCTCCCGGGAGCAGGCCTTCCAGCGGATGCTGGCCTCGGACCAGGACGTGGTGGTGCAGGCCGCCGTGGCCCTCAAGCAGATGGCCCACCTCTTCTATTACGGGCATCCGGACACCTGGAAGGCCATCGGCTACGACGGGCCGTGGCAGCCCCAACCGCTGCCGCCCGAGTCGAGCGCTCTCTACCAGTCGCTCGTGGCGGACGCGGCGGGTCGCCTCGCGCGGGGAGGTTCGCCGTGATTCGCCAGGGCAGGGAAGTGCAGGCGGACGTCACCGAGTCCTGTGACGTGTGCATCATCGGCTCGGGCTGCGGCGGGGCCTCGCTCGCGGCGCGCCTCGCCGAGCGCGGGCGCAGCGTGGTGGTGCTGGAGCAGGGCGGCTACTACACGCGCACCGACTTCGACCAGCGCGAGACGAACATGCTCGCCAAGGTGGACGGCGGGCGCGGGCTGGACACGTCGAAGGACCTGTCCGTCTCCCTCACCTACGGAAACAACGTGGGCGGGGCCAGCGTGCACTACTGGGCCGACAGCTACCGCACGCCCTCGGACCGGCTCCGCCTCTGGGAGGAGCAGTACGGCCTGAAGGGGCATGGCGAGGCCGTCCTCACGCCGCACTTCGCTCAGATAGAGCAGGACCTCCACGTCCACCTCGCGGATGACACCTACGCCAACCGGATGAACCAGCTCGTCCGCGAGGGCGCCGAGAAGCTGGGCTGGCACGTGGCGCGGGTGCCCCAGGCGCGCAAGGACTGCGCGCGCAGCGGCTACTGCATGCTGGGCTGTGCCTATGACGCCAAGCAGAGCCAGCTCGTCACGTATCTGCCCCGCATGGTGAACGCGGGCGGGCGCCTCTACGCGGACTGTCGCGCGGAGCGGCTCGTCTTCGAGGGCTCCCGGGTGAAGGCCCTGGAGGCCTCCGTGCTCGACCGGGCCAGCGGACAGCCCTCGGGACCGAAGGTGCGTGTCACCGCGCGCGTCTACGTGGTGGCCGCTGGCGGTTTCGCCACCCCCGAGTTCCTCCTGCGCCAGGGCCTCAAGGAGCGCCTGCCCGCGCTGGGCGAGCACTTCTTCTGCAACCCCTCCGCCATGGTCCACGCGCTCTATGACGAGCCCATCATCCAGTGGCGCAACATCCCCGCCGCCTGGGGCGTGGAGGAGTTCCGCCTCGCGCGCTACGACGGCCCGCGCTACGTCGAGGGCGGCTACCTGCTCATGGCCAACCAGTTCCACCCGGGCATGCTGTCCGCGGTGCTGCCCGGCTTCGGCTCCTCGCACCGCGAGCTGATGACGCAGCTGCCGAACCTCGGTGGCGCCATCTCGTGGATCGACGACGCCGAGGATGGCCGCATCTCCCTGGAGAACGGGCGGCGGCGCGTCCACGTCCCCATCACCGGTGGCAACGCGCTGCGGCTGCGAGATGCGCTGCGCAAGCAGGCGAGGCTGCTGCTCACCACCGGCGCCAGGCAGGTGCTGCTCGGGGACGTGCGCGACACGCGCATCACCCGGCTGGAAGACATCGACAAGGCGGTGGACGTGGTGGACCTCCGCCCCGCGCGCAACGTCTTCGCGGCGCCGCACCCCGGTGGTGGCGCACGCATGGGCGAGGACCCGAAGACCTCGGTGGTGGGCTTCGACCACCGCGTCCACGGCACGGACAACCTCTACGTCGCGGACCCGAGCGTCTTCCCCACCGCGCCCTCGGTGGACCCGAGCCTCTCCATCATGGCCTTCAGCTTCGTGGCCGCCGACACCATTCAATCCGCCCTGGGGTGAGTCATGGATACGAGCACGCTGGAGAAGAGGGCCCTCGCCGAGGGTGCGCCGCTCATCGACGGAGACGAGGTCACCTTCGTGTGGCGTGGGCGCAAGCCCATGTTCGTGACGGGGGACTTCCAGGAGTGGTCGGGTGAGCCCGTGCCCCTGCACGAGGTGACACCGGGGGTGTGGACGCACTCCCTGAAGCTGCCGCGCGACACCTATGTGGAGTACGCGCTCCAGGACGCCAAGGGGCGGCGGGTGAGGGATCCGCTCAACTCGCGCCTCGTCGCCAACGGCTTCGGGGACTTCAACCACTACTTCCACATGCCCGACTCCCGGCCGACGCCCCTCGCGCTGCGGCAGCGGGACGTGCCCCGGGGCACCGTCACCCGGCACATGGTGGAGACGCAGGAGTTCTGCGTGGGGCGGGAGCGCGCCGTCCACCTCTACGCGCCGCCCACCTCCGAGCCCTGCCCGCTGGTGGTGGTGTTCGACGGGCCCGACTACCTGCGGCGCGCGAAGCTGCCCACCCTCGTGGACAACCTCATCGCCCAGGGCCGCATCCGCCCCCTCGCGCTGGCCATGGTGGCCAACGGCTCTTCCTCGCGCACCGTCGAGTACACCTGTAGTGAGGCCACCCTGGCCTTCCTGCTGTACCGGGTGCTGCCGCTCGCTCGCCAGGAGCTGCGCCTCGTGGATGAGAAGCAGCAGCCCGGTGCGCATGCCGTGCTTGGGGCCTCGCTGGGCGGGTTGATGTCCCTGTACGTGGGGCTGCGCGCGCCCGACATCTTCGGCCACGTGCTCTCCCAGTCGGGCGCCTTCAGCGTGTGGAACCACGACTTCGTGGTGTTCGACCTCGCCCGCGCCGCTTCGTCCCGACCGCTCGACGTGTGGATGGACTGCGGCCACTTCGAGGTGCTCACCCAGGCCAACCAGCGCATGCTCCAGGTGCTCCAGCAGTCCGGGCACCGGGCCGAGTACCGGGAGTACCACGGCGGCCACAACTACTCCGCCTGGCGCGACCAGGTGTGGCGCGGCCTGGAGTGGCTCTTCGCTCCCCAGCGCTGAACGCGCCGAGGCCCGTGCCCGACGCAAGCTCGCTCGGCGGGTGACCCGGGAACCACGCGCTCTTGTCAAGCCAGGGAGGAGGCGCCGCCCTGGGCGGGGCCCCTTTTCCGGCCGCTCCAGACGGGGGATAACGGAGGGTAACCCCCGAGGGACGGCGTCAGGGTCCGAGCGGGGGTCTGCACAGAGGAACGTGATGAACGCTCAGGAGCGCAAGGCGGCCTACCGACAGCGCGCGGAGAAGGGCGAGGCGGTCCCCGTCTCGGTCGTGCTCCCCGCCGACCTCGACACTCCGTTGTCCGCCTACCTCAAGCTCGGTGGCGCGCGCGGCTTCATCCTCGAGTCCTGCCACGGAGGCGAGCGCTTCGGCCGCTACAGCCACGTCGGCAGCGCTCCCTCCGGTCGGCTCCGGCTCGACCGCAACGGCGGCACCCTCTGGCGGGGCGAGCACTCGCAGCGCCTGGAGGGCAAGCCGCTCGACGTCCTGCGCTCCGTCTGGCGCGAGCACGCCGTCGCCAAGCTCCCCGGCGAGCCCCCCTTCGTCGGCGGGCTGGTGGGCTACCTCGGCTACAACTGCATGTCCTGGTTCGAGCGCCACGTGCCCGACCGGCACGCCCCGGACATCTCCTTCCCCGACTCCGAGTGGCTGCTGTGCGATGAGTTCGTCACCCTCGACTCGCGCACCCAGACGCTGCACGCCACCGCCATCGCCCGGCCCAACCGCCACGGCAGCGTCGCCCAGGCCCTCGCGGACGCCGAGGCCCGCGCCGAGGCCATTGCCGATCGTCTCCTGCGGCCGCTCCCCGTGGACGCCTACGTGCCCCATCCGCCCATGCGCGGTGAGGCGGAGGTCTCCGTCCATTGGGACCGCGCCGGCTACGAGGCGGGCGTGGAGCGGGTGAAGGAGTACATTCGCGCCGGTGACTGCATGCAGGTGGTGCTCGCCCGCCGCTTCGAGGCGCGTGGGGCGCCGCCGCCGCTCTCGCTCTACCGGGCGCTGCGCCGCATCAACCCCTCGCCGTACCTCTTCCACATCGAGCTGGGCGAGGCGCGCGCCCTGGTGGGCGCCTCTCCGGAGCTGCTGGTGCAGGTGCGCGACGGAGACGTCGTGGTGCGCCCCATCGCCGGCACCCGGCGCCGCGGCACCACCGAGGCCGAGGACGTGGCCCTGGAGAAGGAGCTGCTCGCCGACGAGAAGGAGCGCGCCGAGCACATGATGCTGGTGGACCTCGGCCGCAACGACGTGGGCCGCGTGGCCGCTCCGGGCTCGGTGCGCCTCGAGGACCTGATGGTCGTCGAGCGCTACAGCCACGTGATGCACATCGTCTCGCAGGTGCGCGGCAAGCTCGACGCGAAGTACGACGCGCTCGATGCGCTCGCCTGCACCTTCCCCGCGGGCACTGTGTCCGGGGCTCCGAAGATTCGCGCGATGCAGATCATCGACGAGCTGGAGCCCACCCGCCGTGGCCCCTACGCGGGCGCGGTGGGCTACCTGTCCTTCTGCGGCGCGTTGGATCTGGCCATCGCCCTGCGCACCTTCTTCGTCGACGGGGACCGCACGCTGTGGGAGGCGGGCGCGGGCCTCGTGGCCGACTCGGTGCCCTCGAAGGAGGCGGATGAGACGGAGGCCAAGGCGCGGGTGCTCGCCATGGCCTTGAAGCAGGCGCGTGAGGGAGGTGTGCGGTGATCCTCGTCATCGACAACTACGACTCGTTCACCTTCAACCTCGTGCAGCTCCTCTACACGCTGGGGGCCGAGGTGAAGGTGGCTCGCAACGACGAGATCGACGCCGAGGGCGTGGCGGCCTCGGGCGCGTCGCACCTGGTGGTGTCCCCGGGGCCCTGCACGCCGCACGAGGCCGGGGTGAGCATGGCGGCCATCCGAGGCGCGAAGGTGCCGGTGCTGGGCGTGTGCCTGGGCCACCAGTCCATCGGGGCCGTCTTCGGCGGCA
>NZ_DASVSO010000334.1:0-3497 GCF_036388035.1 Archangium sp. | reverse complement strand
TCGCTGTTCAAGGTACCTCGGAATCGACTCTCGCCGACTCTCTTGAGGTACCGCTTAGAATTGACTGCGGTTTCCGCAATCTGTCTTCTTGGGCTTGCTATTTGGTTTTCAAAGACCGAGCCGCTTGTTGCTCTCGCGACTGTGTGCTACGCTCTGCTTCGCTGCTGCATCCCCTTCAACTTCGGGGGAGGCATTCTTTATTTCGAAGCGCTTCCGCTGTCAAGCGACCGTTGTCGCTTCGCTTCACCGCTTCGCCTCGTTTGGAAGCAACATCGCGCCGCAGCGCTTTGTTTCTTCTCTTTCGAGGGGGCGCGGAACCTACTTCGTTTCCGCCTTCCCTGTCAACCGCCTTCATCGACTCCTTCTTTCCCGCCGATTCGGCTCTGTCGCCTTCGCGACTTCGCCGTTTCGAGGGGAGGCGGCTTCTACCACCGCCGCGTCAGGTGTCAACTCCGCTCGTTGACTTCGTATTTCGTCTTTCAAACCCGCTCGGGAGCTCCCGTCGCCGTTGCGACTTCGCTTTCCCGTTCAGGGGGCGCGGCTTCTACCACCACCGCGTTGGGAGTCAACCGCCTTCGTCGACTCTCTCTTCCCGCTCCATCGACTCCGTCGCCCGTGCGACTTCGCCGCTTCGAGGGACGCGGCTTCTACCACCGCCGCGTTGGGAGTCAACATCGTCCCGTCGACTCCGTATTCCGTCTTTCAACCTCTCCGGAAGTCCCCGCCGCCAGCGCGGCTTCGCTTTTCCGTCCAAGGGGGCGCGGCTTCTACCACCACCGCGTTGGGAGTCAACCGACTTCCTCGCCCCCATCTTCCCGCTCGAGGCGGAGCGTCACTCCATCCAGCCTCTCGAAAGGGCGCGGGTATTCGCTTCAACCGCAAAGTTCGGACCTGCATTCCGACACGGGCCTCGTGCTCCTGCCTCGTTCCAGCCAAGCCCTCTCCCTCGTGGAGGGGTCAAGCACTCAGGAGTTTCACGTCCCATGTGAGGACCGGGCGAGCGAGCCCCAGTTGTCGGGGAGATAGGCTCTCTGGCCACCGCACCCGGAGTGCCTCCCAGGGCCGCTGCGCTGGCAGTCCTTCCAGCAATGCAGCCGGACCGAAGCTCCTCCACCATCCGCAACGTCTCGAGCCGGACGCCGTCCACCAAGCCCCCCGCCGCAGCCACGTCGTCTTGGCCCTCTGCATTGTCCAAGCTGACCTCTCCGCCCTATGAGCACCTCGAACATCTGGGCCCGGAAGCGGAGTTCCTCGAACATCCCTTCGTCGTAGGCCCCCACCAGGAATGGGCTTGAGACCTCCAGGAAGCACGCCACCCTCGGGCCTACCAACTCGTGCTCGCGGAACGCCTTGCTGCCACTCCGGGCTACCGCTCCGTACGCGCCGCTCGACCGCCATGGGACTCCCGCCAGGTCCTAGTAGATGACATGCCCGCAGGGCAGGTGGAGGTCGCAGCCCTCCACCCCCGCGGAGATGCGGATGAGCACCTTGGGGTGCACTGGGGTGATGAAACCATGAAGGCCCACTCGCGCATGGCTTGGGCTTGGTCTGTCTCGCCATGGACGAGCGACACGAACGCGCCGTCCTTGAGCCGGGTCGCATCAAGCCGCACGTCTCGGGCACTCGTCGGGTCCAGGAGCTCACCTCTGGCCGCACGGATGTCCTTGAGGGACACGCCCACACGGCGGATCGCCTGCAATAGCCGACGGCGCCCTCCCAATTGAACGACTCCCCGTTTCAGGCAATGCGATCGAAGTGCACCACCGCCGTCATGGGGCTCGCGGAGGCGCCATCCACAACCGCCATCGGGTCGAGCCAGCAAGAAGCTCGGCGCCTCGACATACGGCATCGAAGCTGTAGACACGGCCCGCATGTTGAGCCCGATCGGGGGCCAGGCCGCGACGGCAGTGGCGAAAACCTGGATGTGCGCCGCCTTGGGCTCGACGCGTGGTCGGGTCGATGAAGTGGACACCTCGCTCGTCGAAGATCGCGGCATCCTCACTTGAACCCTCAGTATCAGCACGGTCAGACTGTAAGGGCCATCGACCCACCAGGGTTCGTCGAGCGTCTGGGGCAGCACAGCCACTACCCCCCGCGCGTTCCTGGCCCCTGACTACCCCCGTGCGCGGACATGCCCCATGACCTGGTTGGGGAACACCGATCGACATCATTCCCAGCTCAGGTCGATGCCGTACGTCAGGCCGCGCGGCGCGCTCGAGGATCTCTCCCTGGGGTAAGCCACAGCGCGTGCGTCTCCGTCCAAGCTCCAGGGTCTTGCTCACCACCCAAACCTGGGTCCAGAGAAACGCGACCGCGTTCCAGGATGATCACATCCCTGCGCGGGAGATGGCCTGGCAGCAACCCGACTCGGACTTCTTACCGCCCAGGCGGCGCTGTGCGTACGCGGCAAGCTCGCGGGCGATACGATCCCCGAGGATGCTGGCAGGCGGTATCGTCCCGGATGCAGAAGCTGAGTCTTCTTGCCGGCGTACTGAGCGTCAATGACGCGCTCGACCACCGCCCATACCATGGGGTAGTGCGGCGCCAGCTCCGCTCCCACCATCTCAGCAGCAGCTCGAGCCAGATCCACCCCGAGGGTGAGCCCTCAAGCGCGCGTTGGACAGTCTTCGCTCCTCAGAGGATTTGAGAAGCGTGGAGTAACATCTGGTGAGCGGAGTCCCCAGGAAGGACTTGCCCGCCATCCACTACTGCCGGTGCAGCTCATTCACGCAGCGAATGAGCAGCGAATGGGGCAGCTCGTCGTCGCCGCGGACATCGAGCCCCGGTGCGGCGAGGACGCATCGGTCTGCGTGGGCGGCGATGAATCCGCGCCTCATGCCGTGGTTCCTCAGCCCACGCGGGCGAGTGGGCACTCCGACTTGCGGCGGTGATGGATGACCAGCCGACCGGACTCCTCGGAGCGATCTCCGTTCAACGCATACACACAGAGGGCTTCGCGAAAGAGCTGGCGGACCTGCGAGTCCAACTCGTGCATGACGTGTCTGATAAACGGCTCGAATTCCAAGCTTGTGCGGCACCATCGTACGCCCAGGCGACGGCCCGGAGCTGGCGGCTGGCCAGCACGAGCAGCCTCAAATCCCAGAGGACCTGCAGCTCTCCGCCGAGTTGCGATGAGCAGAACGGGCCAGACCACGTTCTCGCGGTAGTCGCGGAGGTTCTACGGGGCCTCACTGGTCGCTCAAGGGAAACCAACGAAGTGCCCAGCGCAACGCAGGTTGAGGTAGCGCGGACGCGAGCTATAAACTCCGCCAGACCACCGAACGACAGCACCGCAGAATCGGAGCAGTCTCTCAGCGGACCGTGAGCCCGAAAGGCGAAGGCCCCGAGTCCTCACTTACATGAGGACTCGGGGCCTTCAAAAAAAATCCGGCAGCGACCTACTCTCCCGCGCGGTTTCCCGCGGAGTACCATCGGCTCTGGAGGGCTTAACTTCCGTGTTCGGGATGGGAACGGGTGGAACCCCTCCGACATAGCCA
>NZ_DASVSO010000333.1:0-11845 GCF_036388035.1 Archangium sp. | reverse complement strand
CGCCATCTTCGCGTGCAGCTCCGGCAGCTTCGACCAGTGCAGCGCCTGCTTCGCGTGGTGCGCGGCGTGGTAGCCCAGGTTGCCCGTCATCAGGTTGTAGCCCCGGTGAAGGATGTTGTACGAGGCCTCCTCGTGCTTCTCCGTCTCGAGCCCCACATGGTGGAAGTAGGTGGCCCACGAGGTGACATAGATCGACACGCACATGGGCAGCAGGAAGACGAAGAGCGCGTTGTACCAGTTGTGCCAGAAGAGCACGCCGAGCAGCGCCACCTGCAGCACGCCCATGGCCAGGAAGATGCGCAGCGCCCGGGGGTGCTGCTCCCGGCCCACGCGGAACGCCCGCGGGTAGGCCGTGAGGGCCGTCTTGAGCGAGTACTCCACCTCCCCCATGGTCGTGCCATCGGGGCGCTTCCAGGTGGACTCGTCCTTCGACTGGTCCAGGTAGTTGCGGTGGTGGCCCACCACGTGGTGCAGGAACCAGGTGTGGGACGTCACGCCGGTCTGGAAGCCGAACACGATCTCCAGGAGGCGGTTGGGCAGGGCGTGGCGGAACATCGTCACGTGCTGGTGGTGGTGGTTCCACGCGCTGATCCACCCCTTGGGGATCGCCATCACGGCGAGCCACAGGACGGGCAGCCACCAGCTCCGGGCCAGGAAGTACATCGCCAGGTCGGCCGCGAACACGCACGCGAACAGCAGGACGGGAATGCGATCTTCGGGATGTTTGAACAGGGTCATACGCTCTTCCAGGATCAGCTTCGCAGACCAGGAGCCTCGTGGCCCGTACGCGCCACGTACTCCGTGTAGCCACCACCGTACTGGTGGACACCCTCGGGCGTCAGCTCCAGCACCCGGTTGGACAGCGCGCCCAGGAAGTGCCGGTCGTGGCTCACGAAGAGCATCGTGCCCTCGTAGTTGGCCAGCGCCGCGATGAGCATCTGCTTGGTCGCCATGTCCAGGTGGTTGGTGGGCTCGTCGAGCACGAGGAAGTTCGGCGGATCATAGAGCATCTGCGCCAGGACCAGTCGCGCCTTCTCGCCTCCGGACAGCACCTTGCACTTCTTCTCGATCTCGTCACCCGAGAAGCCGAAGCACCCGGCCAGCGCGCGCAGCGAGCCCTGGGAGGCGCGGGGGAACCGGTCCACCAGCGAGTCGAAGACGGTCTGGTCCGGCTTGAGCAACTCCATGGCGTGCTGGGCGAAGTAGCCCATCTTCACGCTGCCGCCGATCGACACGGCCCCATCGTCCGGCCGGGACTCGCCGGCGATGAGCTTGAGCAGCGTGGACTTGCCCGCGCCGTTCACACCCATGACGCACCAGCGCTCCCCGCGACGCACGAGGAAGTCCAGGCCGTTGTAGATGCGGCGCTTGCCGTAGCCCTTCACCACCCGCTCCAGCTTCGCCACGTCGTCGCCCGAGCGCGGGGCCTGCTGGAACTCGAACACCAGGGTCTCCCGGCGCTTGGGAGGCTCCACCTTCTCGATCTTCTCCAGCTTCTTCACCCGGCTCTGCACCTGGGCCGCGTGGGAGGCGCGCGCCTTGAAGCGCTCGATGAACTTCAGCTCCTTGGCGAGCATCGCCTGCTGGCGGTCGAACTGCGCCTGCTGCTGCTTCTCGTTCTGCGCCCGCTGCTGCTCGTAGAACTCGTAGTCACCCGAGTACGTCGTCAGCTCGCCGCCGTCGATCTCGATGATCTTCGTCACGATGCGGTTCAAGAACTCGCGATCGTGGCTCGTCATCAGGAGCGCGCCCTCGAAGCCCTTGAGGAAGTTCTCCAGCCAGATGAGCGACTCGAGGTCCAGGTGGTTGCTGGGCTCGTCCAGCAGCATCACGTCCGGGTTCATCAGCAGGATGCGGGCGAGCGCCACGCGCATCTTCCACCCGCCCGACAGGGCTCCGACATCCCCGTCCATCATCTCCTCGGAGAAGCCGAGGCCGGCGAGGATCTCCCGCGCCCGTCCCTCCAGCGCGTAGCCGCCCAGCTCCTCGTAGCGCCCCTGCACCACACCGAAGCGCTCGACGAGCTTGTCCATCTCGTCCATGCGGTCCGGGTCCGCCATGGCCGCCTCGAGCTGCTTGAGCTCCGAGGCCACCTCGGACACCGGCCCGGCGCCGTCCATCACCGCGGCCACGGCGCTCTGGCCGGACATCTCGCCCACGTCCTGGTCGAAGTAGCCGATCGTCACGCCGCGATCGACGGACACCTGGCCCTCGTCCGGGTGCTCCCGCTGAACGACCATCCGGAAGAGGGTCGACTTTCCCGCGCCGTTCGGGCCCACCAGGCCCACCTTCTCGCCCTTGTTGAGCTGGGCGGAGGCTTCGACGAAGAGGATCTGCTGTCCGTGCTGCTTGCCGATGTTGTCGAGACGAATCATGGGACCTCTACAAGATACAAGAGGGGAGGGGGAGACCCCCACCTCGGCCCTCTCCGCTTGGGAGAGGGGGCATTCACAGTGATGGGGTTCTCGGAAGCGTCAGGCTGCTCCGGCGGCCAGGTTCTGCAACTCCTGCCAGCGGGAGTAGAGGCGCTCCACCTCCGACGCCGTCTCCTCCAGCGCCTTCTGCACTTCGGCCGCCTTGGAGGCGCTGGAGTAGACGTTGGGGTCCACGAGCTGGGCTTCCAGCTCGGCCTTGCGCGTCTCGGCGGCCTCGATGGTCGCCTCCATGCCGTCCAGCTCCCGCTGCTCCTTGTACGAGAGCTTGCCCGGCTTGCGCGCCTGCTTCGGCTCGGCCGACACCGGGGTGGGCTCGGACTTCTTCGGCGCGGGAGCGGGCGTCGCGGCGGCCTTCGCCTGCTCCTTGAGCCGCCGGTACATGGCGAAGTTGCCCTCGTACCGCACCACCTTGCCGTCGCCCTCGAAGGAGAGGATGGAGGTGGCCACCTTGTCGAGGAAGTACCGGTCGTGCGTCACCAGCAGCACGCTGCCGGTGAAGTTCAACAGCAGCCCCTCGAGGATGTTCAGCGTGACGATGTCCAGGTCGTTCGTCGGCTCGTCCAGCACGAGGACGTTGGCGCCCTCCAGGAAGAGCCGCGCCAGCAGGAGCCGGTTGCGCTCGCCGCCCGACAGCGCCTTCACCTTCATGCGCTGCATGGGCACGGGGAAGAGCAGGTCGTCCAGGTAGTCGCGCAGCGCCACGCGCTGGTCGCCCAGCTCCACCCAGTCATCCCCGCGCGGCGAGGCCGCCTCGTACACCGTCTGCTCGGGATCCAACGAGGCGCGCGTCTGGTCGTAGTACGCCACCTTGGTGTTCTTCCCGATGACGACCTTGCCGGAGTCCGGAGGCAGCTCGCCGAGCAGCACCCGCAGGAAGGTCGTCTTGCCCACGCCATTGGGCCCGACGAGGCCCACGCGCTCGCCGCGCTGGAGCAGCAGGTCCACGCCCTTGAGCACGTTGCGCTCGCCGTAGGACTTGTGCACGCCCTCGGCCTCGATGACGGTGTGGCCCAGCCGGGGCGCCTGCATCACCTGCAAGCCCGCCACCTTCGGCCGCTGGAAGCCCTTCTCCTCCATCAGCTTGCGTGCCCGCTCGATGCGCGCCTTGCTCTTGGTGCGCCGCGCCTCGGGGCCCTTGCGCAGCCACGCGACTTCCTGGGCGATCCACCGCTCGCGCTTGTGCTGCGCGACGGCGGCGTTCTCCTGGGCGAAGAGCTTCTGCTCCACGTACGCTTCGTAGTTGCCCGGGTACGAGATGACGCCCTCGCCGGGCTGGATCTCCACGATGCGATCCACCAGCCCGTCCAGGAAGTAGCGGTCGTGCGTCACCAGCAGCAGCGAGCCGGGGAGCTGGTCCAGCTCGTCCTCGAGCCAGTCCACGGTGTCCGCGTCCAGGTGGTTGGTGGGCTCGTCCAGCATGAGCATGTCCGGCCGCATCAGCAGCGCGCGGGCGATGGCCACGCGCTTGCGCAGGCCACCGGACAGCTCCGCCACCGGCCGGTTCCAGTCCTTCACGCCGAGCCGATCCAGCAGCGTCTTGGCGTGGTGCTCCGTGTCCCAGCCGCCGAGCTGCTCGATGCGGTCCGACAGCACGGAGAGCTGCTCCAGGGGCTTGCCCTGGGCCTCGGCGGGCAGGGTCTCCAGCCGGCGGATCAGCTCGGCGTGCGCGGCCAGGGCCTCCTTGAGGGGACCCTGGGCCACGCTCAGCTCCGAGGCCACGGTGGAGCCCGGGGGAAACTCGGGCTCCTGCGGCAGGTAGGTGACACGCGCCCCGCGGCGGAGCTGGAGCTCCCCCGCGTCCGGACGGGACACCCCCGCCAGGATCTTCATCAGCGAGGACTTGCCGGAGCCGTTCACCCCGACCAGGCCCACCCGCTCGCCCTCTTCAATGGTGAGCGTCAGGCCCTGGAAGACGGTGCGGCTGCCGAAGGACAGTTGGACATCGGCGGCGCGAAGCAGGGTCACGTGTTTCTCGGAGGCAGTACGGGGGTTCTCGTCGCGGGCCCTTCTTTACAGCCACTTGGGCGAGCGAGGCCTCTGAGAAACAGCGGGCGTTGACGCCGGGGCCGACGAAGCGGGACGGGCCGCCTGAGGAGCGGACCCCTGGGAGCGCGGTCCCTGGCGGGTCTGCTGGCTGGCCGAGCGGCCTCCCTGGCCGGCGTTGCCGCCGCGACCGCCACCACCCCCCCGACGACGCTGGCCACCGTTGCCTCCACCCCGCTCACCCCGGTCCTGCCGGGGCTGACCCTGGGGAGGACGGGGGCTGCGCTGGGCCGGGGACGGGGCGGCGTCGAGCGACGTGGGCGAGGGCGCCGGCTGGCCCGAGCGGTGCGGATGGGCGTCCACCACCGGCACGCGCCGGCGGATGGTGCGCTCGATGTCCTTCAGGTACGCGCGCTCCTCGGTGTCGCAGAAGGAGAGGGCGATGCCCGCGGCGCCCGCCCGGCCCGTGCGGCCGATGCGGTGCACGTACGTCTCGGGGATGTTGGGCAGGTCGAAGTTGATGACGTGGCTGATGCCATCGATGTCGATGCCGCGCGCGGCGATGTCCGTGGCCACCAGCACCCGGCAGGCGCCGGACTTGAAGTCCGCCAGCGCCCGCTCGCGCGCGTTCTGGCTCTTGTTGCCGTGGATGGGGGCGGCGCCGATGCCCGCCGTCTCCAGCTGCTTGGCCACCCGGTTGGCGCCGTGCTTGGTGCGCGTGAAGACGAGCGCACGCTGGATGCCCTCGTTCTGCAGCAGGTGCACCAGCAGGCCGCGCTTCTGCTCCTTCTCCACGAAGTACAGCCGCTGGTCGATGGTCTCCGCCGTGGTGGCCACGGGTGCCACCTCCACCCGCACCGGGTGGGTGAGGATGCTGTTGGCCAGCCCCTGGATCTCCGGCGGCATGGTGGCCGAGAAGAAGAGCGTCTGCCGCTGCTTGGGCAGCGCGGCGATGATGCGCTTCACGTCGTGGATGAAGCCCATGTCCAGCATGCGGTCCGCCTCGTCGAGGACGAACACTTCCAGCGACTTGTAGGACACGAACCCCTGCTGCATGAGGTCCAACAGGCGGCCGGGCGTGGCCACGAGCACGTCCACGCCCTGCCGGAGGGCCTGCTCCTGGGCGTTCTGGCCCACGCCGCCGAAGATGACGGCGGAGGTGAGGCCGGTGTGGCGCCCGTAGTTGCGCACGCTCTCGCCAATCTGCGCGGCCAGCTCCCGAGTGGGGCTGAGCACGAGCACGCGGATGGGACGGCCGCGGGCGGGCGGCGGGGGACGGCCCACGGAGAGCCGCTGGAGGATGGGCAGGGTGAAAGCCGCCGTCTTGCCCGTCCCTGTCTGCGCGCAGCCGAGCACATCCTTGCCGGCCAGCACGTGGGGGATGGCCTGCTGCTGGATGGGCGTGGGCGTGGTGTAGCCCTCGGCCTTCACGGCGCGCAGCAGGGTCTCGGCGAGCTTCAGGTCTTCGAAAGTCATAGGTACTCGAGTTGGGGTGTGTCCCCGGAGGGCCCAGGACGGTGGGACGTCGGAAACCGTCGGGCCCGGAAAAAAAGAAGGCGCCCCCGGGGGAGGCGCCTTCCTTCAACAGCCTGGAACTGTCAGGCCGTGCAGCGCCGCATTACTTGCGCGCGGCCTGCTCGGCGGCCTGCTTCTCCTTGTACTGCGCCATGAGGGCCTCGGCCTCGTTGCGCGGCACCGGCGAGTACTTGGCGAACTCCATCGTGAACTCGCCCTTACCCTGGGTGGCCGAGCGGAGGTCCGTGGAGTAGCCGAACATGGTGTTCAGCGGCACCTCGGCCACCACCGTCACGTAACCCTCGGCCGTACCGGACTCGAGGATGGTGCCACGGCGCTGGTTGATCTGACCGACCACGGAGCCCTGGAAGTCCTCGGGAGCCTGGACCTCCACCTTCATCATCGGCTCGAGGATGATCGGCTTGGCGGCCGCGTAGCCCTCGCGGAAGCCCATGATGGCGGCGGTCTTGAACGCCTGCTCGGACGAGTCCACCGCGTGGAACGCACCGTCGTTGATGACGACGCGCACGCCCACCACGGGGAAGCCGATGAGCGAGCCCTTCTTGACGGCCTCCTGGAAGCCCTTGTCGCACGCGGGGATGAACTCGCGGGGGATGGAGCCGCCCACGATGTCGTCCACGAACTCGTACTGCTGCACGGCGTCGGCCGGCAGGGGCTCCACGTAGCCGCACACACGAGCGAACTGACCGGAACCACCGGTCTGCTTCTTGTGCGTGTAGTAGAACTCGCCCTTCTGGGAGATGGTCTCGCGGTAGGCCACCTGCGGCTTGCCGGCCACCACCTCGCAGTTGTACTCGCGCTTCATGCGCTCGATGTAGATCTCCAGGTGCAGCTCACCCATGCCGCGGATGATCGTCTGACCGGACTCCTCGTCCCGGTTCACGCGGAAGGTCGGATCCTCCTTGGTGAAGCGGTTGAGGGCCTTGGAGAAGTTGGCCTGGGCGTCGCGGTTCTTCGGGCTCACCGCGAGCGAGATGACGGCGTCCGGCACGAACATGGACGTCATCGTGTACTGCACGGTGCCGTCGGTGAACGTGTCGCCGGAGGCGCACTCGACGCCGAAGAGGGCGACGATGTCACCGGCACGCGCGTCGTTGATGTCGTTCATCTCGTTCGAGTGCATGCGAACGAGGCGCGGGACCTTGACCTTCTTCTGGTTGGCCTGGTTGACGATGAAGTCACCCTTGCTCACCTTGCCCTGGTAGATGCGCATGTAGGTCAGCTGACCGTAGCGGCCATCTTCCAGCTTGAACGCCAGGCCCACGAAGGGCTTGTCCGGGTTGGACTCGAGGATGATCTTCGCCTCGCCGTTCTTCTGGTCCAGCGCCTCGTTGGTGATCTCGGCCGGGTTGGGCAGGAACGCGCAGATGGCGTTGAGCAGCAGCTGCACGCCCTTGTTCTTGTAGGCCGAGCCGCACATGACCGGCGTCATCTTGAGCGCGATGGTGGCGCGGCGGACCGCGGCCATGATCTGCTCGTTGGTGATGGCCGCGTCGGCGAGGAAGAGCTCACCGAGCGTGTCGTCCACCTCGGCGACCTTCTCGATCATCTCCAGGCGGTCGGCCTTGGACTTCTCCGCGTACTCGGCGGGGATGGCCTCCTCCCGGATGATCTCACCGCTCTCACCGTCGAAGTAGAACGCCTTCATCTGGATGAGGTCGATGAGGCCCTGGAAGCGGTCCTCGGCCCCGATCGGGACCTGGAGACGCACCGGGTGGTGGTTCAGCTTCTCCTTGAGCTGGGCGGCCACGCGCTCATAGTTGGCGCCCGCGCGGTCCATCTTGTTGACGAACGCGATGCGGGGAACCTTGTAGCGCTTCATCTGCCGGTCCACCGTGATGGACTGGGACTGCACGCCCGACACCGAGCAGAGCACGAGGATCGCGCCGTCGAGCACGCGCAGGGACCGCTCCACCTCGATGGTGAAGTCGACGTGTCCGGGGGTGTCGATCAGGTTGATGTTGTACTCGCCCCACATGGCGTACGTGGCGGCGGACTGGATCGTGATGCCCTTCTCACGCTCGAGATCCATCGAGTCCATCTTCGCGCCGACGCCGTCCTTGCCACGGACCTCATGGATCTCGTGGATGCGGCCCGTATAGAAGAGGATGCGCTCGGAGAGCGTCGTCTTGCCCGAGTCGATGTGGGCGGAAATACCGATGTTACGAACCTTTTCGATGGGAACTTGGGAGGCCACGAGAGTCGGTCCTTCTGCTTAATTGAAGTCCTGCGAGAACAGGGCAGGGGGCGCCCTTACTTCCCGCCGCTTGAAGTTTCCAGCCAAATCGGCATGGAGCCGGGGAGCCGTGTACTCCCTCTCAAGCCGGAGGGGAAGCCCCCCCGGCTGCTGGGCTGCTGGAGGAGCCCCGCCTACACTGAGTTGCCGTTCATAACCAGCAAGCGTCCCAAAAGCTTCTGTCCCCCCTGACGATTTCGGGGGTAAGGGATGGAAACCCGCTCCGGATGGCTGTCGGAGGGGGGCAGAGGGTGAGGGGGGCTCGCCTCCCCGCCCGCGGAGGATTCACATGGCCAAGCCTACCGGTTTCGACAGGGACATCGGCTACCTGATGCCCTTCCTGGAGCGTGTGGCGGCCGCCGCTGGCGAGCTGCAGGACGCCAGCGCCCGCGCCGAGCTGACCCGCCTGATGGCCGAGGAGAAGGCGCGCTGGGCGCGCATCCAGGAACTGCTCGGAGGGGCCTCGGGGCGGAGCGCAGCTCCGGCCGCCGCGCCTCGAGGGGCGGCCATGGGTCCGGGCTCTCTCTCCGGTGCGCCGGAGGTGGCTCGCTCCCGCGCGGATGAGATCAACCGGGTGCAACCGCGCCAGGCGGGCCTCACCGTGGGCAGCCTCAAGCGGCAGTCATGAGTCCGTGGCGGGAGGGCTATAGAGGAGGCCCTCGGCCACCTCTTTGTCGGTGAGGAGCCGGAAGGTGCCCTCGGGCACGTCCAGCGCCACCCCGCCCACCGCCTCGCGGTGCAGGGCGCGCACCGGCAGCCCCACCGCCCCCAACATCCGCTTCACCTGGTGGTTGCGGCCCTCGGTGACCGTCACCTCCACGGTGTGCGCGTCGCGCACCCGCACCTGTGCGGGCCGGGTGGCGCCGTCCTCCAACTCCACCCCCTGGCGCAGCGGCTCCACCTTCGCCTCGTCCGCCTCGCTGAAGACGGTGGCCACGTAGCGCTTGGGCAGGAGCGTCTCGGGTGACGTCACGTGCGCCACCAGCTTGTCGTCATTGGTGAAGAGGAGCAGCCCCGTGGTGCCCCGGTCCAGGCGGCCCACCGCGTGCCAGGTGTAGCCGGCCAGCTCCGGGGGCAGTTGGGGCAGGAGCACCTCATAGACGGTGCCCACCCGGTGCTGGCGCACCGTGGAGGTGAGGAGCTCCGCCGGCTTGTGGAAGGCCAGCACCCGGGTGGGGGCCTCGAGCGACACGGGGAGGCCGTCCACGCGCACGCTGGCCCCCGGCGGCAGCGGGGCGAGGGGCTGCTTCACCACCTTCCCGTTCACCGAGACGCGGCCCGCCATGATGGCCTGCTCGGCCTCCGCCTTCGCCAGCACCCCGGCTCGCGCGAGCGCACGCGAGAGCCAGTCCGGCTTGGGCTTGCCCTCCCACCTCCCGGGATGGACGTGTTTGGCGGAAGGCGGCGGCGAGGCGGACTTGCGGGGAGGTGGCTTGTGAGACATGGCTCAGGCCACTGTAACGGTCGCGGGTCAGTGCCGCGAGGGTTCGTCGAGGCCACCGCCCTCGGCCGAGCCGGGCGTCGGGCCGGGCTCACCCTGAGGCACCTTCCGCTCTCCCTCGTCGGCGCCCTCGGCGGTGCCGGGTGTGCGTCCGGGCTCGCCCTGCGGTGGTGCTTCCCGCTGGGAGCGTTTGTCCGGCGTGTCCTCGGCCTCGTCACCGACTTCCATTCGCTCATAAGGCATGTGCCACATGGTCAGCTCCTTCCGCGTGGGAATCTCCGAAGAAGGTAGCGACCGATGGCGCGCACTACGGGAAAGGGCTCCTGGCCGCTCGCCGGGCGTTCGGGCGGGAGAGGGCTTGCAGGGGGACGCCCGGTCGCTCAGGCTCCCCGGCCCCGCTCTCCGGAGGACCCATGGTGCGTTCCATCCTGCTGCTCGTCCTGCTCGCCGTGCCGACACTCGCCGCCGAGCCAGCCCCCGCCCCCCGGCGGCCCGTCCACACCTACTCCATCGTCGCGAGAGATGCCGAGACGGGCGACTTGGGCGTGGCGGTGCAGTCCCACTGGTTCTCGGTGGGCTCGGCCGTGCCCTGGGCGGAGGCGGGCGTGGGCGCGGTGGCCACCCAGTCCTTCGTGGACCCGTCCTACGGGAAGCTCGGCCTGGAGATGATGCGCGCGGGTCGCAGCGCTCCCGAGGCCCTGGCCGGGCTGCTGGCCGCGGATGCCGCCAGTCAGGTGCGGCAGGTGGCGATGATCGATGCCCAGGGCCGGGTGTCGGCCCACACGGGAGACAAGTGCATCTCCGCCGCGGGCCACAGCGTTGGCGACAACTTCTCCGTGCAGGCCAACATGATGGAGAAGGACACCGTGTGGCCGGCGATGGCCCGGGCCTACCGGGAGGCCAAGGGCGACCTGGCCGAGCGGATGCTGGCGGCGCTCGAGGCCGCCGAGGCGCAGGGCGGCGACATCCGGGGCAAGCAGTCCGCGGCGCTCATCGTGGTGTCCGGCAAGTCCACGGGGCGTCCCTGGGCGGACCGCAAGTTCGACCTGCGCGTGGAGGACCACCCGGTGCCGCTCAAGGAGCTGCGCCGGCTGGTGACGCTGCAGCGCGCCTACAACCTGATGAACGAGGGGGACCTGGCCATCGAGCGCAAGGACACGGACGCGGCGCTGAAGGCCTACGCCTCGGCCGAGGCGCTGGCGCCGGGCAACGCGGAGATGGTGTTCTGGCACGCGGTGTCGCTCGTCAACGTGGGCAAGGTGGACGAGGCGCTGCCGCTCTTCCAGAAGACGTACAAGGCGGACCCGCGCTGGAAGGAGCTGGTGAAGCGGCTGCCGAGGTCGGGGCTGCTGCCGGAAGACCCGAAGCTGATGAACCGGCTGCTGGGCGCGGTGCGTTGAGCCTCAGCGCAGCTTCTTGGCGAGGGTGTGCAGGGCGGCGAGCCACAGCCTCGCCTCCTTGCGCGTGAGCCGGGAGCGCCGGAGCGGGGCGAACAGGTCGCGCAGCCCGGTGCGCCCGGCGTGCTTGTCCACGAGGAAGCCGCCAGTGACGAGGGCGTCCTCCAGGGCGGACTCCACCTGGGCGAGCTCGGTGTCGGTGGCCGCGACGGGGAGGGGCGCCGGTGGAGGGGGCTCGGAGGCGAGCGTGGCCATCCGGAGCTCGTAGGCGTACAGCAGCACGGCCTGGGCGAGGTTGATGGAGGGCTGCTCGGGAGCGGTGGGCACGGCGGACAGGTCGTGGCACCGCTCGACCTCGGCGTTGGTGAGCCCGCTGCGCTCATCGCCGAAGACGAGCGCCACCGGGCCCTGGGCGGCGCGCTGCACCATCTCCTCCGCTACGGCGCGAGGGGACAGCCGCCGCTTGCCCTCCACCTTGCGCGAGCTGGTGCCCACCACCCACACGCAGTCGGCCACGGCCGCATCGAGCGAGTCCGCGCGGCCAGCGGCCTCCAGCACGTCGTCGGCGTGGACGGCGAGCCGGCGCGCGGGGGCGAGGTCCTCGGCCTCGGGGTGCACCCAGGTCCACTCGGACAGCCCGCAGTTCTTCATGGCCCGGGCGGCGGCACCCAGGTTCTCCGCGTTGCGCGGGCGTAGCAACACCAGCCGGATGGGCAGAGGCATCGGCCGCGCACCTTACCGTGGCCGCGAAGGCCGCCGGACGCCTCCAACCATTTTGACGCGCGCCCCGGGCTTCGCTTGTAGACGTCTACAAGCG
>NZ_DASVSO010000332.1:0-25308 GCF_036388035.1 Archangium sp. | reverse complement strand
CGTACATCCTCATGGAGTACATCCGCGGCCCGGACCTCAAGAAGCTGCTCAACGAGCTGCGGCGCAAGGGGCTCGCCCTGCCGCTGGAGCACGCGCTGCGGATCGTCGCCGAGACGGCCGCGGGCCTGCACTACGCGCACGCCTACGTGGATCCCGCCGGCGTGCCGCACCCGGTGGTGCACCGCGACGTCAGCCCGCACAACGTCCTCATCTCGCTCGACGGCGCCATCAAGCTGAGCGACTTCGGCATCGCCAAGGTGCAGGGCGAGGAGAACACCCAGGCCGGCGTGCTCAAGGGGAAGATCTCCTATATCTCCCCCGAGGCGGCCGCGGGCCGGCCCCTGGACGCACGCAACGACGTGTTCGCCCTGGGCGTGGTGCTCTTCGAGCTGCTCACCGGCACGCTGCCCTTCAAGCGCGACCATGACGCGGCCACGCTCAACGCCATCGTCCGTGAGCCGGCGCCCGTGCCCTCGCAGCTCAAGCCGACCATCCCCCAGGACGTGTCGGACCTCATCCTGCGCGCCCTGGTGAAGGATCCGGCGCGCCGCACGCCGTCCGCCGCGGCCCTGCGCGAGGAGATCGAAGCGGTGATGGCCCACCACCGGCTCAACTCGTCGCCGGCGGCGGTGGCCCAGTTCTTCAAGGTGACGCTGGGCGAGCGGCTCGCGGAGTTCGGCCCCGTCACCAGCAGCGGCCCGCACACCGGCTCGTACCCGAGCGTGGCTCCGAGCGGTGGTACGGGCAGCGGCGCTCGCCCGTCGGCCCCAGGAGGAACGGGGGACGTGGTGGCGCCCGGGGACTCGTCCGTGCGCTCGGGGACGGGCTCGCGGCCCGCCGCGGCGAACGGCACCGGACAGTATGGCGCCGTGCCTCCGCCGCCTCCTTCGGCGGCGCGTCAGGCGGCGCCTCCGCCGCCCGCCCCAGGGGTCCCTCCGGAAGAGCGCACCGAGGTCTATCGGCCGGTGCAGCAGGGCCTCATCGCCCCCAACGCCCTGCCGTCCGAGCCGCCGAAGCCGGTGGCCTCGCCCGCCCGCCCCTCGCTGTCCGGCATGCCTCCCATTCCGCCTCCGCCTCCGCCCACCGTGGCGTCGCGTCCGGGGGCCATGCATCAGGCCGCGGCTGCTCAGGCGGCGCCGCGTCCCCCGGGCCCCGCGCCCGCGGTGCCGCCGCGTCCGTCCGGGCCCGCGTTGCAGCCCGCCGTCCCGGTGTCCGCTCGCGCGATGACCCAGACGGCGCCCGCCTCCGCGCCGATGCCCGGTTCGGTGGCCGCGCCGCCGGCCCAGCGGGCTCCCGTCGCGGCGGCTCCGGCCCCCAGGGCTCAGGCCCCGGCGGCTCCGGCCCCCAAGGCTCCGGCGGCCGCGGCCCCGGTCGCCTCCGCGGCACTGCCCGCGGCGAAGTCCTCGGTGTCCAAGTGGCTCGTCGTGGGCTTCACCGGAGTCCTCATCGTGGCCGGTGCCGGCGTGGTGGTCTCGAAGGTGGGCTCGGGCGGTGGCAGCGAGGTGATCAACCTGGAGCCGGGCGAGAAGCTCTATGTCGGCGGCCTCCAGGCGGATCCGAAGAACGTGCGCCTGGAAGGCTCCGAGATGCACGTCATCTCCACCGCCATGAATGGCAGCCTGCGCCGCTTCGGGACGACGTCGTCCAAGGACGTCATCGACGCGCGCACTCTGCCCGAGGCGATGCCGCAGAAGGGGAGCACCGGCACGGTGCGCATCGACGGGAAGGCGGGCTGCTACGTGAAGGTGGGCACGGAGATGCTCTCCGGTTCGACGCCGGTGAAGGCCAACATCGAGGCCGGCCGCGAGCTGGAGATCACCGTGACGTGCCCCGGCCAACCGCTGTGGGTTCAGCAGGTGCTGGCGGTGCCAGGGCAGGACCTGAAGCTCACGCCTCAGCCCAATCAATAATCCTGGAGTTGATTCCCGGTGGGCGCGTGAGCGCCCGCCGGCATCAGAGGCAGGGAGGCCCTGATGACCTCGGACGGACGCTGGAGGCTGGTTCCCCATTTCCTTCTGAGGCGAGCGGGTTTTCCCTTCTCGGTCATCGAGGGGCTCGCCGCGCCCGGTGCCGCCGAGGCCGCGAGCCAGGTGGCCCGGGCCCATGCCCAGGCCGCGGAGCTGCGGCGCTCGATGCTGGGGACGCTCTTCTCCGCCGAGGTGCGCGCCGCCGCCAGCCGGGGGGATCGCCGGGCGCTGCGCGTGCTGTCGCGCTGGCGCAAGCGGGTGGGGCGGAGCCGGGTGGACGGCGGGCCCGTGGAGGGCTGGCCGGGGCCTCTCGGTGAGGCCTGGAGCGCGTGGCGCGAGGCGCTCAGGCGCGAGGCCGAGGGCCGTGCCGCCCTCGAGGCGCGGCTGGGGACGGAGCTGCTGTCCTCGCGCAAGACGCTGCGCGCCCTGTTCCGCGAGCCCCTGGTGCGCGAGGCGCTCTTCCTCCTCTCGCCGGACTTGCTGGAGACGATGGAGCCGGCGCTGGACCGCGACGCGCAGCCGGAGTCCTCGGCGGCGGATCGCGCCTTCGAGCGCCGGCTGTATGCCTTCACGCAGCGGCTGGGCGCGAAGAACGAGACGACGAGCTTCTTCGGGCCACTGACGTACGGCCGGGTGGAGCCGGAGGCGGAGGCCTGGCGCTTCGGAGCGGAGGAGGCGAGCGGCGTGGTGGAGCGCGAGGCCTTCCTCGCCTTCTGGGCCGCCTCGGCGCTGGGCAAGGCCGCCTCGGCGGAGGTCGCCATCCGCCGCGCGCTGCCGGTGTACCGCCTCCCCGTGTCCTCGGTGGCGCCCGGCAACGTCCGCGGCCCGGATGCGAAGCCCGTGGTGCTGGAGCCGGCCACGGCCACCATCCTCGCCGAGGTGGATGACACGCGCACCGTGGCCGGACTGGCCGAGCGCAGTGGCCTGACGCTCCAGGACGCCGAGCTGGAGGTGCGCAAGCTGGAGCGGCTGGGCCTGGTGCGCCGCCTGCTCGAGCCGGCCTCCACCACAGCGCGGCCGTTGGACGACGTGCTCGCGCAGCTTCCCCGGGTGCCCGAGGCGGAGCGCTGGCGGAAGGTGGGGAGCGACTTCCAGGAGTTGCTGCGCCGTTTCGCGCGGGGCGCCCTGCCCGAGCGTCGCGCGGTGCTGAGGGAGGCGGAGGTGCTGTTCCACCGCGCCACCGCGCTGCCCGCCCGCCGCGCTGCGGGCCAGACGTACGCGGATCGCACCGTCCTCTATGAGGACTGCCTCGGGGACATGCAGCCGGTGGGCATGCCCGGCCGGGAGGCCTCGCGCATGGAGGAGGCGCTCGCCCCGGTGCTGCGGTTGGGCAGCGCCTACGGGTCGCTGCGGCACCGGGCCCTGCGTGTGCTCGCGACGGAGGTGCTCGCCGGCCTGAAGCAGCCCGTCACCTTCCTCGAGTTCGCGGCCGCGCTGGATGGGCGCATCGCCTCCGAGGGCTTCGCCGCGCTGGACGCGCAGCCCCGGGCCTTCGTGGTGGCGCTCGGAGAGGTGGTGGCACGGGCCTCGGACGGGCGCGTGGCCCGGCTGTCTCCCGAGGCGCTCGCGGCGCTCGCTCCCGAGGGGGGCACGGCCCGCTTCGCCAGCCCGGACGTGATGCTCGCCATGGGCCCGGACGGCTCGGCGCGCTTCGTGCTCGGCGAGGTGCACCCGTATGTCTTCGCCTGGGGCTCTCAGGGCCACTTCGCGCCGGACCGGGAGCGCTACTTCGCCACCTTCCGCCAGGACTTGAGCCCCTGGGGTGGGGCGGAGCGGCTCGCCATGGTGCTGCGGCGCCGGCGCCACAAGGGACTGGTGAGCGACACCTTCCCGGGCACCTTCATCGAGGTGACGGGGCGCTCGGGCGCGGACGCTCGGCGGCGCGTGGCCATCGCGGATCTGCGCGTGGTGCCGGGCGCGACCGGCCCGGAGCTGCTCGGCCCGCACGGCCCCCTCACGCTGTACACGGGCGAGGACGATCATCCGCACCTGCGCGTCTTCGCGCCGCCCCAGGTGGAGATGCCGCCGGTGCGCCTGGGCGAGCACACCCCGCGCATCGAGGTGGGCGACTGCATCTTCCAGCGTGAGCGGTGGGACCTGCCCGCCGGCAGCCAGGAGTCGCTGGTGGCGGCGCGCACCCCGGCCCGGCTCGCCGTGGAGGTGGCGGCCCTGCGCCAGCGCCTGGGCCTGCCGCGGCACCTCTTCGCCCTCAGCCCCTCGGAGCCCAAGCCCGTGTGCCTGGACCTGGACGTCCCCTTCGCGCACCAGCACCTGCAGCGGCTGCTGTCGCTCGGGAAGCTCGGCCTCTCGGAGATGATGCCCGGGCCGGCGGAGTTGTGGCTGCGGCGGCGCGTGGGTGCCCACACCTCTGAACTCCGACTGGCCATGGTGAGGGAGCCATGAGGGGCTGGAGACTCTTTCCCCATCTCATCGTCCGCACCACCGGCTTTCCCTTCGAGATGCTGGAGCGCCTGCGCTGCCCGGAGGCGGCGGCCAGTGCCCGGCGGCTGCTCGCCGCGCGGCGTGAGCTGGAGGCGGTGAAGGCCAACGGCCCCCGCATGCGCCGCCCGCCATCCGCGGTGCTGTCCGCGTTGAAGGCGGGACGCCCGGTGGACGTGGAGGGCCTGGAGGCGCCCGAGTTCTTCGCCGCCTACAACGTCCACGCCCGGGCCGCGCAGGAGGCGGAGGCGTCCTTCGAGGCCGCGTGGGAGCGTGAGTCGGCCCAGGTGGAGGCGTCGCTCGCGGCCCTGCGCACCGAGCCCCGCTTCCTGGAGGCGGTGGCCAGCTCCAGCCCGCCAGTGGCGAGGGACTTGATCGCCGGCCGGGACGGGGCGCGCTTGAGGCGGCAGGTGGCCAGCTACCTGCAGCGCCTGTGCTCGAAGAACGAGACGATGAGCTTCTTCGGCCCCATCAACTACGGCCGGGTGGATGCTTCCGCGCCCTCGGGCGTGGCGCTGCGCTGGTCCGGCCCGGAGGTGCTGCTGGGACGCAACACCTTCGCCGCCTCGTGGCTGGTGCTGGGGCTGGTGCGCGCCATCGCCTTCGATCCGGAGGTGGCGCCCTGGCTCGTCCTGCGCCGCAAGTCCTTCGCCACGCTGCCTCCGCGCAAGGGGCCCGCCCCTGCCACCGCGAGCATGGAGGACGTGCTGCCCCGGCTGGTGGAGGCCGCGGATGGGATGCGGCCCCTCCTGGCCCTGCGAGAGGCGCTCGGGGTGGAGCAGCCGCTGCTGCTCGACGCGGTTCGCTTCGCCCTCCAGCGCAACCTGCTCACCCACCAGCTCGAGGTGCCCTCGGCGGCGCACCACCCCATCCAGGACCTGGCCGAGCGCCTCGCCGGCATTCCCGGTGCGGCGGCCCGTCGTCACCTGAAGGGGCTGGAGGGACTGCTGGAGCTGATGTCGCGCTACGGCGCGGCGGATGCGTCGGCCAAGATGGCCCTCAACGAGGAGATGGCCAAGCGCGTGCGCGAGCAGTGGGACGTGGCGCCCGCGGGCTCCGGGCCCGCTCCAGCGGCCGGCGCGCAGGCCCCCAAGGGGGACAGCCACAACTTCTACCAGGACCGGCTCCCCATGCGAGAGGAGTGCGGGGGAGACCTGCGCCTCACCGTGGGCGGCGAGCGGGCCCTGGAGATGACGCGGCGGGTGGAGCCGGCGCTCGGGCTGATGGGCGAGGCCGCGCTGCGCACGCGCGAGGCGGCCCGGGCGGCCGTGGCGGCGCTGGTGGGGGCTCGCACGGTGCCCTTCTGGAAGGTGGTGGCGGCGTACGCGGAGCGGCCGCTGCCCTACGACACGACCGTGGCCTCGGCGCTCGCGGCGGCCATTCCGGATGCCTCGGCCCACCGCGTGGACGTGGACCTCTCGGCGCTCCCCACGCCGCGCACGGATGCGGCGCTGCCGCTCGTCACCTCGGTGGACCTGCTGGTGGGCGCCTCGGACGTGGACGCCTGGAGCCGCGGGGACTACGACCTGGTGATGGGCGACGTGCACGACACGGCCCTGGTGTGGGGCTGGGCGCTCCAGTTCCACGAGGGGCGCGCGAAGGTGGAGGGCGAGATGGTGCGGGCGCTCGGCGCGCTGCCGAGGCCCGTGCCGCTCATCACCGTGCTGGCCTCCCGCCGCACCGGCCTGCTGCCCTCCGAGTTCCCCGGCCCCGTCGTCGAGCTCGGGGGCGTGAGCGCCCGGGCCTCGGCGTGGCGGCTGCCCTTCGATGACCTCCAGGTGGAGAGCGACGGGCGCACGGCGCGGCTGGTGTCCACCCGCCTGGGCTCGGAGGTGTGCATCTACAACGGCGAGATGGAGAGCCTGGTGCAGACGGCCTTCGCGTTGCCCCGCATCCGTCCGCTGCGCGTCTCGCTGGGCGCGCACACGCCCCGGGTGGTGCTGGGCGGGGCGGTGCTCCAGCGCGAGCAGTGGCGCATGGACGCCGCGGATCGCGACGCGCTCATCGCCTGCAAGGACGATCGGGCCCGGCTCCGGACGGCGGTGGCCCTCTGGGCGCGCATGGGGCTGCCGGAGCAGGTGTTCGCGAAGTTCGTGGGCGAGCGCAAGCCGGTGCTCATCGACGTGCAGAGCCCGGTGCTGCTGCGCGTCTTCGTCAACCTGCTCGAGCAGCGGGGCGAGGTGGTGCTGTCCGAGATGCTGCCCGGGTCGGGGCAGCTCTGGCTGGGCGCCTCGAGCGGGCGCCACACGTCGGAGCTGCGCTGCACCTACTTCTGGGGCAGTGACTCCGCCGAGCCGCGCGTGCAACTCGCCCCGGAGCCGCGGGGATGAAGCTGCTGGTCCTGCCTCCCCACCGTGACGTGACGTGCGTGGCGGAGGCCCCCGAGGGCTGGCATGTGGTGGACGCGGCGCGCGCCTTCTGCCTGCGCGTGCTGGCTCCCGAGGCCCTGACGCGCGAGGTGGAGGTCCGGGAGCGGGGGCCCGCCACGCCCCAGACGATGCGGGAGTTGCTGCTCCTGCGCACCGCGCTCGCCCTTCTGGGTCGGAGCGGGGAGAATGCGCACCGGCCCCTGCGAGCCCTGGGCGCGGCACTGACGGCCCTCTCCGGCGCGCCCTCGGGCGTGCGCCTGCGGCTGGACGACCTGGAGCTGGAGGGTGGAAGCACCGAGCGCACGGTCGACATGGTCCGGATCTCCGCGCAGCCCGCGCCCTATGACGAGGAGCTGGCCCGCGTGGCCGAGCGCTTCTCCGGCGCGGAGCGGGTGCGGCTGTGGTTGGAGAAGGACCAGCAGCTCCCCGCGGCGGTGACGCTGGCGGCGGCCTGCCCCGCGTCCGTGCCCCTGGAGGTGGCCGGCCCCTTCGCGACCACACACCGGGTGGCCCTCGCGACGATTCCCGCCTTCCAGCGGGCCTCCTTCCCCGAGGTCGCACCACTGCGCTGGCGGGTGGCGGCGCTGGAGGCCACCGGACCGGAGCCGCTCACCTGGGTGCCCGAGGGGGCTCGACCGCCGGAAGGTGGGCCCTGGGCGGGCCATGTCCCGCTGGAGGCGCTGCTCGCCGCCGACGTGCTCGTGGCGGGCGGCTGCCGGACGGCGGTGGTGGGCTTCTGCGCGGTGGATGACCTCTCCGTGCTGGGCAGCGACGGAACACGGGCGCCGCTGGAGGCGCTGACGGCCTCGCTGGAGCGGCTGCGCTCCGCCGGAGTGCGCGTGGTGGTGGAGTGGTGGGTGGGCGCGCCCGGGGTGGACGAGGCCGCGCACGAGCGCACCTTCACGCTGCTCGGTCAGCGGCCCCTCTTCGACTGGGTGTCCGGGGTGAGGCAGTTCCACTGGACGCGCGGTCGTGCGGGCGAGTCCTTCGCGGGCCTGCCGGTGCACCTCCACGCGCCCCCCGGGGATCGTGACCTGGCGCGCAGCCTTCCCTTCGAGGCGCCGGGGACGGTGCCGCACGCGCGGCTCGCGGAGCTGCTCGGCTCGCTGGCGGGACGGCTGCTACAGCGCGCTCCGCTCAGTCCGGGACGGGTGGCGTGGGCCTCGCTGCACCCGCCGGTGCCCGCCGTCCCGGGAGGCGACAGCATCCGCCTGGACGGGGACTGCGCGCTCGTGCAGCTCCCGGCGACGCTGGAGGCCGCACCCAAGCCCACGTGGTACGCGGCCAACCTGCGCACGGGTGGGGTGCTCGCGATGGATCCCCGGCTGGCGCCATTGGTGGTGAAGTGGGAGCGCGCGGTGCCGGTGGGAGAGGCTTTCGCGGCGCTGCCGGAGTCGCAGCGCGCCAAGGTGGAAGCGGCGCTGGTGGGCCGAGCGGTCCTGGAGAGGGTACACGGATGAGCAGCGAGCGCTGGACGCTGGGAGAGGTCTTCGTCCTCCGTCATGCGGGCTTCCCCTTCGATTGGCTGGAGGGGCTGGGCTTCTCGGAGACGCTGCGGACGGAGGCGGGGGCGCTGCTCGAGGAGGAGCGGGCGCTGGTGGAGGCCGTGCGCACCGCCGGGGGCGAGGACGCGGCGAAGTCGGCGCGCGAGGCGCTGGAGAAGGGCAAGGAGCCCTCCCTCAAGGCCAGGTACGGGCCCGGGTGTACCCAGGCGCTGGAGCGCTACCGGACGCGTCGCGCGGCGCTGTCGGCCCGCTACACCGAGGAGCGACAGGGGCTGCGGCGGCGCCTGCGCGAGCGGGCCGCGGAGCCCGCCATCAAGGAAGCCGTCTTCTTCTCCAACCCGGCGATGTACGAGAACGTCTGGGCGCGCTACCTGGAGGGCGAGGCGAAGCCGGACAACTCGGACGCGCGCCGGGTGGAGCGGCAGGTCTACACGTACCTCCAGCGCTTCTGCGCGAAGAACGAGACGACGAGCTTCTTCGGGCCCATCTCCTACGGGGAGTGCGACGGGCCGGACGACAAGGACGTCCAGGTGCTGCCGAGCGGCAGCACGCGGCGGCGGACCTTCTACGGCTTCTGGGTCGTCACCGAGCTGGCCCGCGCGGTGGGCCGCGAGCGCACGCTGCGGGCGCACCTGCCGCTGCGCCTCAACCCCATCTTCGCCGTGGAGTCCGGCCGAGCCTCCTGCGCGCCGCTGAAGCTGGAGGTGGCGCTGTCGCCCGAGGCGGAGCGGCTGCTCGGGGTGCTGCCCACGGCGCCGACGCTGGACTCGGCCGCGAAGGCGCTGGGCCTGTCGGTGGAGGCGGTGGAGCGGCTCGCGGTGCCCCTGGTGAAGTCGGCGCTGCTGTTGCTGGGGCTGCCCTTCACCGCCAATGACTTCGCCACCTTCGCGAGCCTGCGCGAGGCCCTGGTGGCCCTGCCGCCCTGTGAGGCCCGGGAGCGCTGGCTGGGTCGGCTGGACGAGCTGGAGCGGATGCGGGCCGAGTTCGAGAGCGCGGGCCTCGTCCGTCGCCGGGAGCTGCTGCCGGTGATGGAGGCGCGCTTCACCGAGTACACGGGCAAGCCCGCGCGCCGGGGCGAGGGGCAGGTGTACTCGGACCGGCTCATCGTCTACGAGGAGGCCTCGTCGCCCTTCCGGGTGAAGCTGGGCCGGCGCTTCAGCGAGTCGCTGGCGGCGCGGCTGTCCGGGGCGCTGGCGCTCTCGGCGGCGTACGGGGACAGCGTGCAGCGCAGCTACCGCGAGCAGGTGCGCGAGGCGCTGGGCACGGAGGAGCGCCCGCTGGACTTCCTGGAGTACGCGGTGCGGCTGCGGCCGGACCAGGTGTCGGGCAGCCGCTTCGCCCCGGTGCCGCCCATCCTCCTCGAGGAGGACATGTCCCGCGCCCGGACGCTGCCGGAGGACTTCCTGGGGACGTCGGCCCCCGGTGGCCGCTACGCGCTGCCGGACGTGTGCTTCGGAATCGGCGAGGGCGGCTACGAGGTGCTGCTCAGCCGCGTCCACCACCACCTGCAACTGTGGAGCTGGCTGAGTGCCTTCTACCCGGACCGGGAGCGCTACACGGCGGTGTCGGGCCGGTGGTTGAAGGCCGAGCCGGATGCGCGCGGGCTGGTGGGCCTCTCCATCCGCCGACGCAACAAGGGCTTCTACGTCTACCCGGGACGGCGGCTGGTGTACTCCGTGTCGGACGTGCTGGACGTGGAGGAGGGGGCGCTCGGGCCGCGCGACGTGAAGGTGGTGCCCACGCCCGAGGGCCCGGTGCTGAGGGACGGGCAGGGGCAGCGGCTCTCGCTGTACATGCCGCTGGATGACTTCAACACGTACCCGCCCTTCGCGGCGCTGGCGCACCCACAGGTGCTGCACGCGAAGCTGCGCACCCAGGGCCGGCACCTGCCGCGGCTGAGCATCGGCGGCGCGGTGTACCAGCGCGAGCGGTGGGAGCTGTCGGCCTCCACCTTCGCGCAGGTGAGCGGCGTGGACCTGTTCCTGGCGGTGGAGCGCGTGCGGCGCGCGGGAGGCTGGCCCCGCTTCGTCTTCATGCGCAGCACCACGGAGCGCAAGCCGTACCTCATCGACACGGAGTCCCCGTTCGCGATGGAGCTGCTGCTGTACCTGGCGCGCGGGGCCGAGCACCTCTCCCTGGAGGAGATGTACCCGGCACCGGAGCAGCTCTGGCTGAAGGACGAGCGCGGCCGCTACACCTGCGAGATGCGGATGCAGGCGGTGCGCTGGAGCGGGGAGCCTCCCGCGAGGTAACCCATCGGACGGGGGCGCGTCCCCGCGTTGCCGACAACGCAGTTCGAGTGTGGAACGCCGTGCGGTTGCCGAGAACGAGGCAGCGGCCGTGCTCGGATGTGGTATGCGCGCGTTCGGGCCAGAAGTGACTGGCCGAACGAAAGGCTTGGTTCGATGGCATCACTCACCGAGGCACTCACCAGCGGAACCAAAAAGACGGCGGTCATCGACGACTGCTGCGCCCTCATCGACGCCGAGGTCGCCGACAAGGGCGGCCTCTCGGGTCTCGCCATCAAGGCGGGCTACAGCGCGGTCAAGAACGTCAAGCCCGGCTTCATCCGGCATGCGGTGGAGGATCTCCTGCCCGATTTCGCCAAGGCGCTCGAGCCGCTCTACCAGGAGGCCAAGACGGGTGGGAAGCCGGTGGCCGCCCACTTCGCGTCGAACGCGTCTCGCGCCGCCGACGCCCTGCTCACCATCACCGATACGAAGGTGCGCAACGCGCAGAGCGGACTGGTGAAGGGGACGTACGAGAAGCTGCGCGGCACGGCGAAGAAGAACGTCGAGTCCGCCATCCCCCGCCTCGGCAAGCTCATCGAGAAGCACGCGAGCTGAGCGCGGTTCGGGCGGCTTCACCGGGGACGTCAGGGGCGGAGGGTGTGGAGCTGCACGGCGACCGCTCTCAGGGGGCCGCGCGGGATATGCTGGGGACTCCCTGACGGAAGGAGCGCTTCATGACGGCGAGTCCCCTGTTCGCGGAGGGAGAGACCCTGTGGTCTCCCCACGTGCGCGCCAACCCGTTCCCCCTCTACAAGCGCATGCGGGAGGAGCACCCCGCGGCGTTGATCACGGACCCTCAGCTGGGGCTCCAGTTCTGGCTGATGACCCGGTACAAGGACACCGTCGAGCTGACGAGGGATCCGCGTCTCACGCAGGACCCCACCCAACTGCCCGAGGACGTGCGGCAGAGGTTCTTCGGTCAGACGCTGAAGTCGCTCAACCGGCACCTGCTGACCGTGGACCCACCGGACCACTCGCGGATGCGCTCGCTGGTGTCCAAGGCCTTCACTCCGCGCCGCGTCGAGGAGCTGCGCCCGCGCGTCACCGCGCTGTGCTCGGAGCTTCTGGAGGGGCTCGTGGCCAGGGGCTCGGCGGACTTCATCGAGGAGTTCGCCTTTCCGCTGCCCATCATCGTCATCTCCGAGCTGTTGGGAATCCCCACCGAGGACCGGCTCCGATTCCGCCAGTGGACGCAGGCGTTCTTCGCTCCTCCTTCGCAGGGCGCCCGGGAGAAGGTCCGCGAGGCCAGTGAGCACTTCTTCAAGTACCTGGAGGCGTTCCTCACCCTGCGCCGCGAGCAGCCCCGGGAAGACCTGACCAGCGCGCTAATCGCCGCGGAGGAGCAGGGGGACCGCCTGAGCGCCGCGGAGCTGATGAGCCTGATCTTCCTGATGCTCGTCGCCGGCTATGAGACGACCGCGAACCTGCTGGGCAACGGCCTGCTGGAGCTGCTGCGCCACCCGGAGCAGCTCCAGCGGCTGCGCGAGGCTCGCTCGCTCATTCCCTCGGCGGTGGAGGAGATGCTGCGCTACTGCGGCCCGTCGGAGGTGAGCATCCTCCGCTTCGCCAAGGAGGACCTGGAGCTGCACGGGCGCCACATCAAGGCCCACGAGGCGCTGCGGGTGAACTTCCTGTCCGCGGACAGGGATTCCGAGCAGTTCGCCGATCCGGACCGCTTCGATGTGGGGCGCACGCCCAACAAGCACGTGGGCTTCGGCAACGGCATCCACTTCTGCCTGGGCGCCCCGCTGGCCCGACTGGAGGCCACCATCACCTTCGAGCTGCTGCTGGAGCGGCTGCCTCGGCTGCGCCTGGCCGTTCCCCCCGAGAAGCTCGCGTGGCGCTCGAGTGCCCAGGCGCGTGGGCTGGTGAGCCTGCCGCTGGAGTTCTAATCGCCGCGTTTCGTCGCTTCTGTTGGCCATGGGCCTCGTGAGAACATCCCCGGCGCGCATCGCCCGCGCTGAGGGAGCTTCTCCGTGCCTCGTGCCACCTTCTTCGTCGAACGTCGAGAGACGCTCCGGGTGACCCTTCGTCAGGGTTCCGTGGAGGAGCATTCCGAGCGGGACGTCGGTTACGGCGTGACGGAGCGCGAGGGCCCGAGTGCCTCGCACCGGTGGTGGGACGCTGGCGCGCTTCCCGTGCTGCCGGAGCTCGTCCGTGGCCGGAGCGAGGCGTTGCTGGACGGGCGCGCGCCGGACACCTGGGAGGCCCCCGCGTTCACCGCCCTGGCTCACGAGCTGGAGGCCCTGGGACGGCAGCGGGGCTCCCGGCTGGACGTGACGGTGCGCGGGCTCCGCCAGCGGGTGCTGTGCGCGGATGACGTCCGCGAGGTCGAGGACGTGCGTCAGGTGGTGTGGCTCGAGCTGCGTGCCCGGGTGGAGCGGGAGGGGACGGCCCGCACGGCGCTCGGCGAGTGGGCCTTCGAGACGCTCGAGGCGCTCCAGTCCGCCGCGGCGGTGCGAGCCCCCGGCTGGGTGGAGGACGTGGTGGGCCGGGCCCGCGCGAAGCTCGATGAGCAGCCGTGCCCCCGAGGAGCCCTCACGGTGGTGCTCCCACCGGGCTCGGACGCGGGCGTGTTCTTCCATGAGGTGTGTGGCCATCCGATGGAGGGGGACGTCGTCTCCCGGCAGGCCTCGTTCCTCGCCCGGAAACGGGGGGAGCGCGTGGCGGCGGACTTCCTCACCGTCGCGGATGATCCCACCGAGGGCTCCGGAGGGGTGGGCTACCGCTTCGACGACGAGGGAACGCCGGCCCGCCCGGTGACGCTCGTGCGCGAGGGCAGGGTGGACGCGCCCTTGCTCGATGGGCGGACGGCGGAGGTGCTGGGGCTCGAGCCCAATGGCCACGGGCGCCGCATCGACTACCGCCACCTGGCGCTGCCTCGCATGAGCCACACCGTGGTGCGCCCGCATGAGGGCGACCTGGAATCCATCCTCTCGGGGGTGGAGGAGGGCCTGCTGGTGAGCTACCTCACACCGCGTCACGTGCACCTGCTGGGCGGAGAGTTCTGCTTCCACATCCCGGAGGCGCGGGAGATCCGCCACGGCAAGCTGGGGGCCTTCGTCCGCCCCGGGCTGCTGCGAGGCCACGCCGCCGAGGCGCTCGCGTCCATCGACGCCGTGGGCGCGGACAGCCGCACCTTCTTTGGCCTCAAGGGCTGCGGGAAGCTCGACCAGGGCGGGCTGCCGGTGTCCTTTGGCTTGCCCACCGTGCGCTTCTCGCGCCTCACCGTGGAGCCCGCGGAATGAGCGGCGGGACGTGGGAGGGCGAAAGCTGGTTGGAGGACGCGGAGGCGCTCGCGAGCGCGGCGCGGCGCGCCCTGGACTCCGTCCCCGCGTCGGCCAGGGGCGAGCTGTTCGTCCGCGTGGCCGACGAGCTCACCGCCGAGCTGGATCCGGTGACGGGCGGGCCCCAGGAGAGCCGAGGGCTGTCGGTGCGCGCGGCGGCGCGGGTGTGGCGTGACGGGCGGCTCGGGGTCGCCCAAGGGCTGGTGTCCGGGGTGGAGGATCTGGTGGCGCTCGTCGACCTCGCGCTCGACCGCGCCCCGAGTGGCCCCGAGGCACCGCGTCCCTCCATGGACGCGGAGACGGCGCAACTGCCGGAGGATCGGCTTCCAGCCCGGCCCTCGGAGGAGGGACTCCGGGAGCTGGGGGCCGCGCTGCTCACGGGCGTCCGGGGGTTGGGCGTACCGGTGCAGGCGCTGTTCCTCGAGCAGCGCGCGGAGCTGCGACTGCTCGCCCACTCGGATGGACGGTGTTGGGTGGAGCGGCCGCAGCTGGAGCGCGCCATGGCCCGCTGCGAGTCGTCGCGGGGCGCCGTGCTCGACGCGCTGGCCGCGCCGGTGCTGGGGGGCGCCCGGGACGTGACGGCCCTGCTCGGACGCCTGCGCGAGGCGCTGGAGGCACTCGAGGGGCCCGGGGAGGCGCCGGATCCCTCGCTGCCCCTGGCCCTGCGCCCCGCCGTGGCCGCGCCCCTGGTGTCGGGCTTCGGCGTGCTGCTCCGGGGTGATGTCGCCGCGGGGACGCCGGCCCTGGCGCGAGCACTGGGCAAGCGGCTCTTCCCCTCGGTCCTCACCCTCGTGGACGAGCCCGCGCATCCGTGGGCGGCCTCGCGCCGTCTCCACGACGACGAGGGGCTGCGCGCCTCCCGGCTCGTGCTGGTGGATCGCGGGCAGCTCTCCACCTTCCTGCACTCCACCGCGTCCGCCGCGCTGCTGGGGACGGCCTCCAATGGCCGTGCGGTGCGTGAGCCCGGAGGGCTGCTGCCCGCTCCGGGTACCTTCGGGCTCCACATCGCTCCGGGCGGGTCCTCCCTCCCAGACGACTGCTGCGAGCTGACCGCGCGGCTGGAGACCTTCACCACCATGCCGAAGCCGGGCACGGTGGGCCTCATCGTCGCCGGCTGGGAGCGGCGAGGGGGCCAGCGCGTGCGGCGCGTGCGGCCCTTCGAGCTGGAGCTGCCCGTCCTGCCCACGCTGCGCCGTCTGCGCGCGGTGGGCCCTGATCTGACCTTCCTGCCGGCCGTGGATGGCTGCGGGACACCCACCCTCGTCTTCGAACCGCTTCTTCGGGGTACCCCATGAATCCTTCGCACGAAGTCATCATTCTCGGTGCTGGTGTGGTGGGCCTGTCGGCCGCGCGCCGGCTCGCGCTCCGTGGGGCACGCGTGACGGTGTTGGATCCCGTGGAGCCCGGAGGCCTGGGCTCCCGAGCGGCGGCGGGCGTGGCCGTGCCGTCGGTGCGGCTGCTGGATGATCCGGAGCTGCTCGCCTTCGTGAAGGCGGCGCGGACCACCATGGCCGAGGACGTGGCCGCCCTGGGCGGGCCGAGCCTGTGCCGGGGCCAGGGCATCCTCCGGGTGGTGGCGGACGCGAAGATGCGAGACGCGCTCGCGGAGAAGGCGGCGCGCGAGCCCGAGTGGCTGGGCACGTGGGTGGACGCGGCGAAGGTGCAGGAGCTGGAGCCCGCGCTGGAGGGCACGCCGCTGCTGGGCGCGTTCTCCACCGAGGAGGGCCACATGGTGGACACCGACGGCTACCTCAACGCGCTGCTCCACGACGTGGACAAGCGGGGCGTGAAGGTGCGGCTGGGCGAGGGCGCGCGCCTGGTGACAGAGGTGGAGGGGGGGGTGGAGGTGCAGACGGATCGCGAGACGCTGCGGGCCCGGACGCTGGTGGTGTGCGCGGGCGCGTGGTCCGGCGGGGTGGCGGGGCTGCCGAAGCTGCCGGTGAAGCCCATGCGCGGGCAGATGCTCACCCTGTTCCACCCGTCCTTGCGGCTCACGCGCGTGGTGTCGGGGTCCACGTACCTGGCGCCCTGGCGTCGGGGGGAGATCGTCGTGGGGGCCACGGAGGAGGACGCCGGCTTCGCGAACCACGTGACGCCCACGGGGATGCTGCACCTGAACGCGGCGGTGGCGAAGCTGGCGCCGAAGCTGCGCGAGGCGACCTTCCTGCGGGCGTGGGCGGGGCTGCGCTCGGTGACGCCGAACGGCCGGCCGCTCATCGGTCGCTACCCGGGGACGAAGTCCGTGCTGCTGGCGAGCGGCCACGCGGGCCAGGGCATCCTCTCGGGTGGGCTGACGGGCGCGGCGGTGGCGGACCTCGTCGAGCACGGCCGCAGCGAGGTGGCCGCGGCCTTCGAGCCCGAGCGGGTGCTCGCGTCCCTGCCCTCGGCGTAGGTGGCCTGACACGCCAACCCGCGGCGAGGCTCAGTCGAGCTTCCAGGTGTCGGGGATCGGCGGCGGAGGCGGGAGCCGCACGTCATGCAGCGAGGCCGCCAGCTCGAACGCTCGGGCGACGTCCTCGCGGATCACCGGGCCGTGCACGCTGGCGATCTGCCGGACGCCCCGCTGACGCAGGTCCTCGACGGCGGCCCGGTAGCGGGTGACGTCCATCAGCGGCAGGTGCGTGAACTGGATGAGCTGCCAGATCTGGAAGCCCAGGGTGAAGGGCTCCGCCGGCAGCTCCTCCGCGAAGTGCACGGGCGGTCCGAACTGGATGACGCCGAAGGCATCGCTGGTGAAGCAGGTGAGGGTGCGGCTGTCGAGCAGCCACTGCGTCGGGCCATCCGCGAGGAAGCCGTCCTGGACGGTGAGCGCGCGGTTGCCGAGCTCGATCGTCTGTCCGCCGAACACCACCGCGAAGCGCTCCGAGGGGATGCCATGGAGCGGGCCTCGGCTGAGGTTGCCCATCTGCCCGACCACCCGCATGCGCGGATAGCGGCGCAGCAGCTCGGGGACGGCGCCGATGTGGTCCATGTCCATGTGGGACAGGAACACGTAGTCGAGCTCATCCGGCCCCAGGAGGCTCGCGAGCTGATCCATCAACGCCCCGCTGTCCGAGGGAGCGCCCGCGTCGATGAGCATCGACTTGCGGTCGCCCCGGACCAGGAACGCGTTGTTGTGGACCTGCGAGCCCGCCAGGGGCTGCTGCTTGACGAACGGCAGGTAGAAGAGCCGCTCGCCGATCTCGAAGCGCACGGTCACTTCCCGCTGGTCCGCGCGACGAGGTGGTAGAGCTCGCCGAAGACGGGGAAGGGATTGGCCGGCAGGGCGCGCTCGCGCCGGTCGATGAAGTCCGCCAGCGGCTGCTCACCGGCGGCGGGGACCATGGGCCAGCGAACCGCGACGACGTTGGTGCCCGGCTTCCACAGCTCGCGCTTCGCCACCAGCTCGTGCTTCGTCCATGCGGTGCCGATCGCCACCTCTCCCACCGGGACGCCGTTCACGGAGACGGCGACCATGCCCTCGCGGCGAGCGCCGTGCTCGGGCAGCCGCGCGACCAGGTTGAGGTGCACATCGCTCCGCCCGTCGTGGATCGCGAAGAAGCGCGACCTCGACCAGGGGGCCCGGAGGTTGGTGCCTCGCGAGAACCGCGTGCGCTCGTCGGACCGGATTCCGAGGGCCCAGTCCGCCATGAAGCGCTCACCCCAGTCGAGGCAGTACTGCTGCTGCGACAGGTCCACCCCGGACGCATCCAGCCCGAGATGACGCTGGAGGATCTGCTCGACGGCCGCGGCCTTCTCGGGGGCGCGCCGGCGGAACACCGCGAGGATCTCCGAGAGCGCGGCGGCACCGGGGAAGGGGAAGTAGAGCTTGTAACCCCGGTCCTTCATCCGCGCGTAGGCGCGCGTGAGGAAGGGAGGGCAGGGCGCGGTGGTCATCTCCATGTGGTCGACGATCACCTCCGCCATTCCGGGCCAGAGGCGAAGGGCCTCCTCCAGCCAGTGGCCGATGACGGGCGCCAGCGCGTCATTGGCCGAGGCGTTGCTCATCGCGGAGGCGAACTTCACGCTCGCGTCGAACTCGGCGGTGGGCTTCGGGCCCTCGTCGGCCAGCGCCTGGATCTTCGCCAGCACGTCGTTGGAGCCGCCCGGCCTCGCGACCTCCAGGGCCAGCGCGGCCGTCACGAGCCGCTGCGCGCCTCCCTCGAAGTGGCAGCTGTCCAGGAGCGTCTCGCGTCCGGCGGAGGTCTTCCCGGTCCACTCGGAGAGGAGCGCCGGCAGATCCACGACGGCGAAGCCCTGCCGTGCGGCCACCCGGCGGATCGTGTCCTGCAACGACGCGGCGATTCTCGGGACCTCGGCGAACCACGGATTCTGGACAGCGGCCTCGACCTCCGCCTCCAGCGCGGCGCGTCCCTCTTCCTCGCGCCCGAGCGCCATCAGGCTGGTGCCGAGCAGGCGGAGCGACGAGGCGCACGTGCGTCCATCGAGCTCCACCAGCTGCCTGGCCAGCTCCAGCGTCGCGGTGTGCTCTCCCCGCCGCTGCGCCTCCTCGGCGCGCTCGAACAGCTCGTGCCACCGGGGCGTCGCATCTCCGGGAAGCCACGCCACCGGCTGACGGGTGGCGAAGTCGCGATGGTTGGCCACGGGGACACCGAAGATGACCCGCGTGCCAGCGCGGCGCGCCACGTCACCGAGCGTGTCGAAGATGGTGTCCACTTCGCGCAGCGCGACACCCCGGCCGTACTCCAGCAGGCCCTGGTACCCGCCCTCGCGCGCCGCTCGCGCCTCCTCGCTCGGGGAGCGCGGCATCATGAAGGTGAAGTTGTTGCCCGCCAGGACGACGAAGACGTCCGGCTGGAGCTGCAGGGCCGCCTCGAAGAGCGCCATCAGCTCGAAGCGGGCCATGCCGTTGACGGACAGGTCCACCACCTCGAACCGGCCCGCGCCCTTGCGGCGCGCCAGCGTGTCCAGGTGCCCCTGGAGCACGTGGCCGACCGAGTACTCCGGCGCGTAGTGCAGCCCGGTGCCGACCGACTCACCGATGAGGCAGACGCGGACGGTGTCGGCGGACGCCTTGCGCGCGGGGATCTCCGCGCGCACCGAGCCCCACCGCTCACGCAGGGGGTTGGGCTCCTCGCGCACGAAGATGACCTCGCCGTTGCGCTGCTCCGGCCGCCAGGGGCCAATGGCCTGGGGCCCCTCGCCCCGGGGCGGCATCGGAGGCCCGAAGGGCGGTGGAGCCCCCGAGGGTGACTGCCGTGCCTCCGCGAAGTGGAGGAGCTTGCCAACGGTGGCGGCGTCCGGCCCCTCCAGAAGGGCCGAGAGCTCGTCGCAGAGTTCCTTGCTGGTACGCGCCTGATCCGACATCGACACTCACTCCATCCGAACTACAAGAACGTGTAGACCAGGTGCTGCTCGAGTTCCTGGCCGGGATGCGTCAGCTCGCGGAAGGCTCGCGCCAGGGACTTCCAGTCGGCCGGGAGCATCTCCCGATCGATGATGAAGTCCTCGAGCACGAGGCAGTCCATGTCCGAGTTGAGCAGGCACAGCACCGCGTCCGTGGGCGAGCACACGATCGGCTCTCCGCGGACGTTGAAGGACGTGTTCACCACGAGCGGGCAGCCCGTGCGCCGGTAGAAGGCGTCGATCATCCGCGCGTAGCGGGGCGCGACGCGCGCGTCCACCGTCTGCGGCCGGGCCGAGCCGTCCACGTGGGTGATGGCCGGCAGCTCGATGGGCGAGCGCACCTGGCAGACCTCGAGCATGTACGGCGAGGCGTGGTCGAGATCGAAGTGCGCCGAGGCGTGCTCGGCCAGGACGCTGGGGGCGAAGGGCCGGAAGGCCTCGCGCATCTTCACCAGCCGGTTGAGGCGCTCGCGGATGTCCTGGGCGCGCGGGTCGGCGAGGATGCTGCGTCCGCCGAGCGCCCGGGGCCCCATCTCCATGGAGCCGTGGAACCAGGAGACGACCTTCTGGTTGACGAGGCGATCCACGACGGCCTCGACGAGGGCGTCCTCGCGGCCCCGGAAGTCCAGGGGCTGGAGCCCCGTCGCGGCGAGCCGGGAGGCGACGTCCTCCACCGAGTAGCGAGGCCCGAGGTAGGCGTGCCGCATCGGCTGGGTGCGCTGGCCCGTCAACTCCGCGTGCGCGAGCGCGGCGGCGCCGAGGCACGAGCCCGCGTCACCGGCGGCGGGCTGCACGAAGAGCCGCTCGAACGGACCCTCCCGCAGCACGCGGCCGTTGGCCACCACGTTGAGGGCCACGCCGCCGGCCATGCAGAGGTTCTCCGAGGGCACGCGGCGGTGCAGGTAGCGGGCCTTCTCCAAGAGCATCTCCTCCAGCACCACCTGGAGGCTCCGGGCCACGTCCTCGTGGAAGGGCGCCAGGGCGGACTCGGGCTGGCGCGGCGCCTGGCCGAGCAGCTCGCTCAGCTTGTCCGAGTACATCCGGTCCTTCTGCGTGAAGTCGAAGTAGTCCAGGTTCAGCGTGTACTGGCCGTCCTGGCCCTGGCGCAGCAGCTTCCCGATCTCATTGACGAAGCGCGGCTTGCCGTACGGGGCCAGGCCCATCACCTTGTACTCGCCGCTGAGCACCTCGAAGCCCAGGTAGCTGGTGATGGCGCTGTAGAGCAGGCCGAGCGAGTTGGGGAACGCCACCTCCTCGAACAGCTCGATGGAGGTGCCCTTGGCCCGGCCGTAGGTGGTGGTGGCCCACTCGCCCACGCCGTCCACGGTGAGGATCGCCGCGTCCTGGAAGCCGGAGAAGTGGTAGCTGGAGGCGGCGTGCGAGAGGTGGTGGTCGTACAGCTTGATGGGGCCGGAGAAGCCGAGCTCCTCGCGGATGGCGCGCTCGGGGGCGAGCGCCGCGTTCCAGAGTTGCGCGACCGACCGTCCGGCGTGCCCGGCCCACAGCTGCCGGCTCAGCTTCTTCGAGGGCTGCTCGTAGTAGGCGATGCAGTCGACCTGGGTGATGTCGAGCCCCGCCACGTCGAGGCAGTACTTGAACGAGGCACGAGGCAGTCCCCGGTCATGCTTGACGCGGGAGAAGCGCTCTTCTTCCGCCGCGGCGACCAGCTCACCGTCCCGCAGAAGGCAGCACGCAGACTCGTGGTAGAAGGCCGAGATTCCGATGATGTTCATTGCGTTGCGGGCTCTCTGACGAACGGATCGCGTCGACGCTTCGACACGGAGGAGTGGGGGCTCCCGCGCGAATCGGTAAATCCAAGCTTATGCGAACTTCCCGCCCTGGTTCAACGGGCCCCCTCCGCGCTGTGGTAGCCTCCCACCTGGAGACACATCTATATGGGTAAGCCCGGAAGCGGCGAAGCCGGGGACCTCGCGATCGAAGTCCGGAACCTGGTGAAGCATTTCGGAGATCTTCGCGTCCTCGAAGGAATCGATCTGGAGGCCAGACGCGGTGAGTGCGTCGGTCTGCTCGGGCCCAACGGCGCGGGAAAGACCACCACCGTGGAGATCCTCGAGGGACTGCAGGAGCCCTCTGGAGGCACGGTCCGCCTGTTCGGCAAGACGTGGGCGGAGGCGCCCGACGAGCTGCGCTCCCGGCTCGGCATCCAGCTGCAGGAGACGAAGTTCCCCGAGCGCCTGACCGTGAAGGAGGTCATCGAGCTCTTCCAGAGCTTCCATGGACGCGGGCTGCCGGTGGACGAGGCCATCGCGCTGGTGAAGCTGGAGGCCAAGCGCGACGCGCAGGTCCAGACCCTCTCGGGCGGGCAGCTCCAGCGCCTGGCGCTCGCGGTCGCGCTGTCCAGCGCGCCGGATCTGCTCTTCCTCGACGAGCCCACCACCGGGTTGGATCCGCAGTCCAGGCGCTTGATCTGGGACGTGGTCGCGCAGCTCAAGACGCAGGGCTGCACCATCGTGCTCACGACGCACTACCTGGAGGAGGCGGAGCGGCTGTGCGATCGCCTCTTCATCATCGATCACGGCCGGGTGATCGTCCGCGGGACGCCGAACGAGCTGATCGCCCAGCTGCCCGGGGCGCAGATCATCGAGTTCTCCACGTCCCCCGAGCTGCCGAGCGAGCGCTTCTCGGAGCTGCCCGGCCTGCGGGAGCTGCGCACCCAGGCGGGGGTGACCTCGCTGAGCATCGACGAGCTCCACGTCGCCGTTCCCGCGCTGATGGCGCTCGTCCACCGCCACGAGGCCCACCTCGTGCACCTCTCCACGCGTCGCGCCACGCTCGATGACGTGTTCCTCTCCCTCACCGGCCGGAGCCTGCGCGAAGGCGAGCCGACCAAAGCCGCCTCATGAGATCGCTCGCCCAGTCCTCGCACTCCTTCTGGCAGCTCTTCCTCCTCTGGTTGCGGCCGGTGCTCCGGGAGCGCTCCTCGCTCTTCTTCTCCTTCGTGTTCCCGCTCCTCGTCGCGAGCGTGCTGGGGATGGCGTTTCGCGACAGGGGCGCCTCCGAGCTGTCCGTCCTGGTCGCGGAGGGGCCCGAGGCCGAGGAGCTCGCCGCGCGGCTGGATCGCTCCCCCGAGCTCCGCGCGAAGATCGCACCGCTCGACCGGGCCCGTGAGGAGCTCCGACGCGGGCGCGCGGTGCTCGTCCTCGTCTCGGACTCGAGCCGGGAGGTCCTCCTGGATCCCTCCCGCCCCGACAGCCGCACGGCGCGCCTGGCGGTCGCACGCGAGCTGACGCCCGAGGCCTCGCGCCAGGAGCTGCGCGTGACGGAGACGAACGAGCCGGGCTCCCGGTACATCGACTTCCTCATTCCAGGCCTGATGGGCTACAGCCTGCTGAACGCGGGCATCTGGGGAATCTGCATGGTCATCGTGCGCATGCGCGCGGGACGGATGCTCAAGCGCCTGGCGGCGTCCCCGATGAGCCGGTTCCAGTTCCTCCTCGCCTTCGTGCTGGGGCGCTCGGCGTTCTCGCTGCTGGAGATCTCCTGGCTGTTGCTCTTCGCGCGCGTGGTGTTCGACGTGCCGCTCGTCGGCAACCTGCTCGTGCTGCTGCTGCTCGGGCTGCTCGGCGCCATCTCGTTCACCGGGCTGTCCCTGCTCGTCGGGAGCCGGACCTCCAGCCCCGACGTCGCGCTCGGGGTGGGCAACCTGGTGATGCTGCCGATGATGGTGCTCTCGGGCGTCTTCTTCCCCTCGTCGAGCTTCCCGGATCTCCTCCAGCCGCTCATCGCGGTGCTCCCGCTGACGGCGCTCAACGAGGGCCTGCGCACGGTGATGCTCGACGGCGGAGGGTTCGGCGACATCTCGCGGCAGGTCCTCATCCTGGCCACGTGGGGCCTGGGCGGCTTCACCGTCGGAACCCGGCTCTTCCGCTGGCAGTAACCGAGGGGCTCCGGCGGCTGGACGCCCGCGCGGAGCCCTCGGGCCCGTGGCCGCTTACTTCGGCGGGCCCATGCGCGGGCGGCTCGGGCCGTCCTTGCTGGCCCAGTGCACCGCCTTGTCGTCGAAGTTCTCGAGGTTCGCCGCCAGGTCCTTCAGCAGCGCCGCGAGGTGCTGGCGCGCGCTCGCCAGGTGCTCCGGCGTCGCCAGCGGGAGTGGCTTGCGCCAGGCGTCGAGCTTCTCGAGCTCCGACTGCAGCGCGCCGGTGAGCGCATCGACGCCCGTGCTCATCCGGATGCCCACGTTCAGCGAGATGGACAGCGTCTCGGCGTAGGTCTGGTGCCACCAGCCGCGCGGCATGAACATCGCCGAGCCCGGCTTCATCACCGCGGACTTGGCGCCCTTGGGCATCTCCTTGGAGATGTCCTTCGGGTAGTAGTCCGGGCGCATGTTGCCGTCCCGGTAGTTGTTCTTCACGCCGGGCATGACGGACGTGCCGGGGAAGGCGATCTCCGTGGCCGGCGCCCACCACCACTTCTTGCTGCCGTAGAGCTGGATGGTGAAGACCTCGACGGAGTCGAAGTGCTTGGGCACGCCGGAGCCCGCCGGGGAGATGATGCCCGAGCAGAAGATGTTGCCGGGCTTGAGGCCCAGGTCCTTCTGGAGCGAGTCCATCCACTTGCCGAGCGCCGGGACGGTCTGGTCCAGGAAGTCGACGTTGAGGCTCCAGCCCTCCTGCAGCATGCCGAGCGCGGAGAAGCGGGCGAACATGGACTGGGCCTGCACCGAGCTGCCGCGCTTGTGGTGGAAGCCGAGGATGTAGTCCCCCTTGGCCGCGTGCAGGGTGGCCTCGGGATTCTGGAAGGTCGGGTCCTTCTCGAGCCCGCCGAACCGCTCCGGAGGCCCGTGGTAGATGAGCGCCCGGTGGGGGTAGTAGTCGTTGAGGAACTCTTCCTTCGGGACGTCGAAGAGGAAGTCGAGGAGGTTTCGGGAGCGAGCGGGCTTGGGCATCGCGTCCGATTCTGCACGGACTAGAGCTTCAGCCGCAATCCGAGCCCCGCTTCGAACAGAGCCGGGCGGGCGAGCAGCCCGGGCAGCTCGAAGGACGGGCGGAACTCGCCGCCCCGCTGACCGAAGGGAACCGAGACGAAGCCCTCCACCGACATGGCGCTGAGCAGCGTGAAGGAGGCGTCCAGGCGGGCGAGGAAGGAGCGGTCCACCACGTTGGCCACCGTGGACAGGCCGATGCCGCTCATGTCCACGCTGTCCGAGTACATGACGCGGGCATTTGCCGCGGCGTACTGGCTGCCCGCGTAGAAGGGGGTGAAGCGGCCCTGCTGCATCAGCCAGGGCAGCACCTCGGGCTGGGTGTAGCCGGTGGCGTCATAGAAGTACTCGACGCCCACGTGGACGGTGTACCGGTCGTTGATGCCACGCTCCCAGGACAGGCCGCCGCTCACCGCGGGGAGCCAGCCCTCCGGGGAGGTCTCCTCGATGCGCTCGGCGAGCGGGGCCTCCGCGGGCACATCGCTCTTCAGGCGGAAGAGGGGCTTGTCCACGCCTCGGCGGACGGCGGCCTCGACGTACAGATCCAGCGGTCCGAGCGGGGTGGAGACATCCAGGCCCACCTTCGGGCGCTGTCCCTGACGCGCCACGCCCGTGAAGGAGAACTCGGCGCCGCCCAGCACCACCTCCGCTCGCGCCGCGCCGCCCACGCGCAGGGGCTTGTCCTCCGGGCCTCCGCGGTCCATCAGCCCCAGCACGTAGAAGTTCGCGCCCTTGCTCTCCCACGGCATGTGGAGCTTCAGCATGTCCGTGCCCACGCGCAGGTCGTAGGTGGCGAGCAGCTCGCGCTGCTGGGGGCTGACGAAGTCCGTGGGATTCCAGAACTGTGCCGAGCCCCACTTCACCTTCTGTTTGCCCACGGTGACGAAGACGGCCCGGCCCAGGTCGAAGCGCAGCCAGAGCTGGTCCAACAGCACGCCCGGGTTGGTGCTCGCGAGGGCGGGCTGGGTCGGGTCGTAGGTGAGCCGGCCGGTCACCATCGCGCGCAGCCGCTCGTTGGGGCGCGCGTCCAGGTACGTGTCCACGATGGCGGGCACGGTATAGGTGTCGTTCAGCCCATCGTCCTGGCGCTCCGCCCGGATCCGGCCGCGCAGGAGCACCTCGCCGCCAATCTTCAGCGGATCCGCCACCACCAGCAGGTTCT
>NZ_DASVSO010000331.1:0-7731 GCF_036388035.1 Archangium sp. | reverse complement strand
GAAGCGTGGCCTCCTGGACGTCGAACAGGGACTGCAGGACGGGATCCGCCTTGCGCGCGGCGGGCTTCGGAAGAGCCTTGGGCATGGGTAATCCCACCGTATACACGGCTTCCCTCGGGGGGAAGCACGGGTTTCGGGGCCCGAGTGTCAGGCAGTCGCGGGTCCAGGTCCGCCCTGGGAGGTCCACCGGGGGGCGTGCTATCAAGCCTCATGCCCAGCACGCAGCTCGCAGCCCCGCAGCTCGTCATCAACAGCCGCATGCTGTACTCGAGCTGGATTCCCGCCGACCCCAAGGCCACCGCCGCGCTGCTGCCCCCCGGGCTCGCGCCGGCCGCCAACCGGGCCCTCTATATGAACCAGTACGTCGTCGACTCGGCGGACCAGACGTCGAGCTTCGGCGCCTACTCGCTGACGTACCTGGGGGTGGACCTGGCGGACCACACCGCGCCCGATGGGGTGACGCCGGGACGCTTCTTCACCCACTACTTCAACTCCTCGGAAGTCGTGCGGAGCTACGTGCTCGAGCGCGGCGTGCCGGCCTCGCCGGGCACCACGACGCTGGAGCTCACCGGCGGCGAGCTGGTGGCCACCACGCGCGTGGACGGCGTGCCCATCATCCGCACCGTGGCCCGGGTCGGCTCGCGCATCGCCTCGGTGGCGCGCGGCCACCTCCTGTACGTGACGCGCGTGAATGGCAGGCTGATGGGCGGCAACTACCCCTACGTGGGGGAGATCGCCGCGGACTTCGAGCTCGTCTCCCTGGAGTTCCTCGCCAAGGATCACCCGGTGTACGCGCTGCGGCCGGCGAGCCCGCTGCAGCGGGTGGAGGGCTGGTGCTGGTACGCCCCCCGGGACTCCTTCGTCTACCCGGGCGGCGAGTACGAGCTGCCGAGGAAGTAGCGCCCTCCCCTCGCCGTCAGGAGGCGGCCGGGCCGGGCAGGAAGACCCGGAAGGTGGTCCCCCGGCCCGGCTCGCTGTCCACCTCGATGCGCCCGCCCATCGCGGTGATGATGCCGTGGCAGATGGAGAGGCCCAGCCCGGTGCCCTCGCCCACCGGCTTGGTGGTGAAGAAGGGATCGAACAGCCGGCCGAGGTTCTCCCGCGGAATTCCCACCCCGGTGTCCCGCACCGCCACCACCACCCACCCCTCCTCGTACCTCGTGGAGAGCTGGACCTGGTGGGCCTCCAGGTTGCCGTGGGGGATGGCCTGGGCGGCATTGACGAGCAGGTTGAGGAAGAGCTGTCCGAGCCGGGACTCGTTGGCGTCCACGGGCGGCACCTCGCCGTAGTCCTTCACCAGCCGCGCGCGGTGGCGGATCTCACTCCAGGCCATGTTCACGCACGAGTCGAGCACGGCCCGCACATCCACCGCGCCCCGCTGCTCCTCGTTGCTGCGCGAGAAGGTCTTCAGGTCCCTCACGATGTCGCGCACGCGATCGCTGCCGGAGATGGCCTCCTTGAGCGCGGTGCGGACCTCCTGCCCCCGCTCTCCGGCCACCCCCTCGCCCGACTCGGCCAGGGCGGACAGCTCGTCGTCCACGAAGCGCAGGTTGCTCAGCATGTAGGACAGCGGGTTGTTGATCTCATGGGCCACGCCGGCGGCCAGCGTCCCCAGCGAGACCATGCGCTCGGTGGCCAGCAGCTTCTCCTGCACCTGCCGGCGCTCGGTGATGTCGCGGGCGATGGAGACCACCGTGGGAAGCCCCTCGCGAAGGATCGACACCGTCACCACCTCGCCCAACACCCGCCGCCCCTCGCGGTGCCGGAACTGCGCCTCGTGGGGTGCGTTGGAGGTGGAGGGCATGGTGAGCGCGGCCTCGTAGCCGGGCAGGACGAGCTCCTCCACCGGGCGACCCTCGAGCGCCCCCACGTTCTCATGCCCCAGCAGGCCGACGGCGGCGGGGTTGGCGAAGACCACCCGGCCCTCCCGGTGCAGGAAGATGGCATCCGGGGTGCTCGCCACGAGGGTGCGGAAGCTCTCCACCGAGCGGCGCAGCTCCTCCTCGGCGCGGCGGCGCCGCTGCTCGGTGCGCAGGCCCTGGAGCAGGGCGCAGCACGTGGCCAGGAAGGGCTGGAGGAAGGAGATGACCTCGGCGTCATAGCCCCCGGGACGGTTGGCGATGCCCACCATGCCCACCAGCTCCGTGGCCGAGTGGAAGGGCAGGCCCAGGAAGGAGCACAGCGGCGGGTGGCCCTCGGGCAGCCCGCCCCGGCGCGGATCCCCATACGGCGTGTTGGACACCACCGGCGCGCCGCTCGTCATGACGGCCCCGAAGAGCGTCTGGAGGTTGCGGAACTCCATGCCCTTGGGCGCCTCGCGCGCGTAGAACTCCCGCAGCTCCGACGTCCAGGCGATGTTGGTGATGGCGTGGGTGCGCAGGTAGGGCTTGCCCTCGGGGGTGCGCAGCACCTCGCCGATGAAGCCGTACTCGCTGGACGTCAGCTTCAACAGCACCGACAACAGCTTGTCGAACAGCCGGTAGGGCTCGTGCCCCCCCATGAACTCCGTCTGCACCTCGGTGAGCGCCTGCAGCAGGAGGTTGCTGGCGCGCAGCGCCTGCTCCGCCGAAGTCTCGCCACTCACCTGTGTCTCGATTTCCGGGGCCCCCGGCCCGGCGTGACTGGGGTGATTGGGCACATCCATCTGTCCGCTCACGCACTCGCTTGCCAGCGTGGATTGAATTCTCACGATTTACGAAAACGATACAAAGGACAACCCCTCTCGCTCCGGAGTGAGTCCAGCTCCACCGTGCGGCCTTCCGGGTGTTGAGCGCAGGACCCCGTGCTGGATCCGCTGAACAACTAAAGCGCCGGAAGGTGGGGCGCGACCCCTCCCTCGAAAACGAGGCGCGTCAGGGCGCTGGAGCACCCATCGTCAGCACTCCCGCCGCAGCACCTGTTCACGAGGGGGAGGACGGCTTGCAGGTACCCACGCGCGCCACGTTGCTCGAGGAGCTGGACTCACTGGGGTACGGGGCGCGCCTCGCACGCGTGGCCACGCTCGGGCGGGAGGCCCGGGGGAGCCCCTCCCTCCCGACGCTGCTGGCGGAGCTGGTGGCCGGGGACGCCTACGAGGCCACCCTCGCGCTGGTGATGGCCCGTGCCGCCCGCGAGGACGCCGCGCTGCTCCGAGGGCTCACCCACCCTTCCCGCTCGGTGCGGGCGCGCGCCGCCGCCTACGCCGGCACCTCCCTCCGGAACGACGCCGCCCTCGAACAGCTGCTCCCCGAGCTGCCCTCCCAGACGCGGCGACGGGTCCTCAAGGGCGTGGGGCTCGCCAGACGTGAGACGCTCGCGGCCCGGCTCCTCCCGAGCGTCCGCGCGCACCATGGCGACAACGAGGCGGCCCTCCTGCTGCCCGCACTGGAGGCGGAGGGCGTGCGACGCCATCTGCCGGAGCTCGCCCATGCCGTACGGGCCTGGGGCACGCTGGTGCACCGCCATCCGGACGTGGTGCTGGCCTTCCTCCAAGCTCAATTCACCGAGGCCTCCCGGTGGGAGCGCGACAACCTCTTCGTCACCTGGCGCCAGCCCCTGGCCGTGCTGACCCTGCTGCGCGGCGAGGCGGTGCTCGCCCTCGTGCGCGAGTACACCTCCCCCTGGTCGTTGCCCGTCGTGGTGGTGGAGGCCATGCCCCGGCTCGCGCGGCGGCACCCGGAGCAGAGCAGCCAGCTCCTCACCCGGCCCGCCTATCGGGAGTCCCTGCGCGGCAGGGTCCTTCGCAAGGGCGTGCTCCGGGAGGTGGTGAGGTCCTTCTCCTCCGCGCAGCGCGGCGCCCTCGTACGCGCCCTGAAGGACTCGGAGGTCCTCATCGAGCTGCTCCGGATGACGCCGCCCTCGGAGCGGGCCGACCTCTACACCCAGTCCTTCGCCCAGCACTTCAACGGCCTCCCACCTCGGGAGCTGGTGGACGAGAAGCTGCTCGCCGTCCTCCCCGACGCCCTGCGCGATGCCGAGGCGGCGCGGCTGCTCGACTGGAGCAAGGGGCGGGACAACCGCGTCCACCTGCTCTCCACGCTGGCCTTCCGCGCCATCGAGCACTCGCGTGGGCCGCTGCGGGAGGCCGCCTTCGCCAGCAAGGCCGAGGATCGGGCGCGAGCGCTCGCGCTCCTCGTGCGCAGCACCGCCCTCTCGCGCCGGGGCATGACGGAGACGCTCGCGGAGCTCTCCTCCCGTCTGAGGAACGAGCAGGATCCGGTCCGCCGCGAGGTCCTCCAGGAGCTCCGGAAGGTCCCGGCCTCCCTCTTCACCCCCGAGCACCTCCCCTTCCTGGAGGCGCTGGTGAGGGACACCCAGGAGGCCCGAGATGCCTCGGAGGTCACCCTGGCCGCGCTGCAGCACCTGGCCGAGGAGCTCGTCCGCGCCCACGTCACCGAGCACCGGAGCCCCCTCTTCCAGTTCGCCCTGAAGCTGCTGGAGCGGCGGCTCACCGGACAGGACGAGGAGTCGGGCCACCTCCGGTTCGATGACCTGCCCCACGGTGCCGAGCACCACCTCGTCGCCGCCCTGCTGCCGCGGATCCGCGCCGCCGGCTTCCAGGAGCGCTGCCTCCTCGTCCTCAACCTGTGCGAGGCGCTCGGCCGGCGCGCATGGAACGTGGACATGCTCCAGGCGCTGCTCGAGCCCCTCACCGAGGCCGAGACGTCCTGGCACGCGCACCGGGCCATCCAGCTCTGGCTGGAACCGCCCCGGACCCGCGACGTGCGTGTGCGCAAGCTGCTGGCGCGGGACGCCTCGGCCGCCATCGCCTTCCCCCAGGTCGCCGAGCACCTCCACCGCTACCGGCAGGAGTGGCTGGACCCCTACCTCGACGGGCGCCCCATCCAGGGCCGCTTCAGCACGAACGAGGCGCTCTACGACTACCGGCTGTTCCGGAGTGGCTTCCACCGCTGGCTGCCCCGGCAACAGGCGCGCTACCGCGACCTGCTCCTGCGCATGGCGAATGGCGAGGTGCGCTGCTCCTGGGAGCGGGTGGAGCTGCTCGACGTCCTGACCCGGATTCCCGCGGTGACGGAGCAGTACCTGCTGCCCTTCCTCGGATGGCATGACGTGCCCACGATGGAGGCCGCGCTCGGCGCGCTCGCCTGGCTGGACCAGCCCACGCCCGCCCTCCCCGTGCTCCTGGAGCACCTGGACGGGGACCGCGCCCGGGTGGCCATGGACGCGGTGCCCCGGGTGGCGGAGGAGCTTCCCCCCGACACCCGCACCGCCGCGCTGGCCACGCTGCTCACGCGCGACCGGCTCAAGGTGACGGTACATAAGGAGGTGGTGCGGCTGCTCGGCACCGCCCGCGATGCCCGGTCCGTGGCCCTGCTCCACCAGCAATGGGAGCGGCCCAGGCTCCACCGGGACGTGCGCATCGCGGTGGGCCACGCCGCGCGCCGGCTACTGGAGACGGAGGAGTCCGCCTGGGAGATCCTGGAGGCCATGGCTCGAGACCCGGACACGTACGTGGCCGCGAGCCTCCTCGGGCAGCGTCCCGAGTTCCTCCCCGCCCGGCTCCGTGCCCGCTACGCCGCGCTCGTCCTCCACCTGGTGGGCCACCCCGAGCCCGATGTGCGAAGCCAGGCCAGCACGGCACTGACGGCGTGGGCTCCCGTCCGAGAGGAGCAGGTGGCTCGGACCCTGGTGGCGCGCATCCAGGAACTCTCCAGCGGTGCCGGGTGGAAGGAGGCCGTCGAGACGCTGGTCTCGGTGGCGCGCGAGGGGCACGCCTTCGAGCAGGTGGTGGCCTGCGCGGCGGGGCTCGTCTCCGCGCCCGTGCCGGTAGCGCATGACGCGGGGACCGAGAGGGATCTGCCCGCCCGCCAGCGCCTGGAGCACCTCTGCACGAGACTGTTGGACCTGCCTCGCCCGCTGCTGCCGCGCCTGCGCTCACGCTTCGCGGAATTGTCACGCGTCCTCGATCGGGACGCGTCGCTGTGGCCCCTGTCGGCCCGGCTCCGGCTCTTCCCCGTGCTCTGCGGCAAGGACGCGGCCGCGCTCACGGACGTACTGCGGGTGCTCACGGCGGAGGTGTGCGAGGAGCCCCTCTTCGCCCCGGTGCTCGCGTCGATGGTGGGCGCCGCGGTGGAACTCCCATGCGGCGAGTACCCGCCGGAGTTCCTGCTGGACGTGGCGGCCCGGGTGGAGGCCGAGGCCCCACTCATCGCACTGGAGCTCGTCCGCGTGGCGGGGAATCGTCAGTACTGGCAGGGAGACGCAGCCCGGCGGCACTTGCGCACGCTGCGCCAGCATCCGCGCCTCTCCGTCCGCACGGCGGCCCTGACCCTCAAGACCGTGCTGGAGTGAGCGGAACGACCCGGTTCCGACACCTCCCGGGCGCGTTCTTGAGCAACCTGTACACTTAGTGGACAAGTTCGCGCGATGCGCGACCGGAAGGGGCCCACGAGGTGGCGCCTTCACGCTTCACTCGAAGCGCATCAGGCCGCGACGGAGCCGCGCGCACTCTTCTTCCGGGAGCGGCCCTGGCCCCCCTGGTCGCGCGGAGGCCCGAGCACCCGGTCCGCGGGGATGCCGGCATCGAGCGCCTCGCGCAGCATGGGAGACAGCCCGTCCAGCAGCACCAGCACCGAGGCGTTCGTCCAGGCGAAGCCCAGCGTCCGCTCGGACCGGGGGGCCAGGAGCGCACCGCGATCCGCGCCCTGGTTGCCGTACTCCACGGGCACCTCGGCCGACCGCCTCACCACGTCGTACTTCTCCTTGATGAGGCCGTTGTGGCTCCCCGCGATGTCCAGCACCATCGACAGCCAGCGGTAGGCCACCGCATCGGCCTCGGCGTGGAAGCCGTAGCGGCGCAGGCCCTCCACCGCGATGATCTGGTGCGGCGCCCAGCCGAAGGGCCACTCCCACTGGAGATCCTCTCCGCCCGCGGCCTCGCGTGAGGCCCGGGTGGTGGCGGTCAGCCCGCCCTCATTCAGGAAGCGCGGGAGCGCGGCGGCCACGGAGGCGGCCTCGTCTCGGGAGGCCCAACCCGTCCACAGCGGGTAGAAGGTGGCCACGGACTCGTAGCGCGAGCGGCGCCCGGTCATGAACTGGTGGTCGAAGAACAGGCCCCGCTCGGCATCCCAGAAGCGCGCGCGCATGGTGCGCGCCCGAGCCCGCGCCGCCTTCGCGTACCGGGCCGCCCGCAGCGAGTCCTCCCCCTCCACCAGCCGCAGCAGCCGGGCGAGGTCGCTCTCGTACTGGAACAGCAGCGAGTTGAGGCACACCGGCTCGTGGTGGTGCGTGGCCGTGCCGAAGCGGTGGCACATGTCCCAGCCGCTCTCGCGGATGGCCCGGTCGTGGCGGTGGAACTCGGCGTCGTCCGGCCGCGACACGTAGAACGCGGACAGGTCCTCGGCGTCGGGGCCCTCGGCGTCGTCCTTGTAGCGGGAGAGCCCGCTCGGGGTGGCGCGAGCGCCGGTGCGGAAGACCTCCTCCAGCTCTTGCTCGGCCGCCTTCACCACGCGCTTGAGCAGGCGCCGGTCCGCGCGTGCCGCGTGGAGCTCCAGCGCGAGCCGGGGCATCAGCGGCGGCTGGGTCCTCGACAGGTGGTAGCTCAGGTTCGAGTTGGGGATCTTCCCGTAGTGCTCGATCTCGTAGAGCTGGTTCTCCAGCAGATCCCGCGCCAGCTCGGGACGGTTGGAGGCCAGGGCGCCCCGGGCGTTGAAGTAGCTGTCCCAGCCGAACATCTGCACGAAGCGGCCGCCGGGGACGATGTAGGGGCGCGGCAGGAAGAGCATGCCCGGC
>NZ_DASVSO010000330.1:0-10073 GCF_036388035.1 Archangium sp. | reverse complement strand
GTGATGAACCGGCTCCAGGCCGCGGGGCTCAACGCCGTGAGCGCCCCCCGGCTCTTCGCGCGCCTGCGGGCCATCCAGCTCCGGCCGTCGGAGCGGCCCCTGGAGGCGCCCACCCGCTCCGCCCAGGCGGGGGCCGACGGGACGTGGTGCGGGCACATGGTCTCCCTCGGAGGCCAGGGCAGTGACGCGACCCTGGCGAGCTTCGCGGGCACGGGCCTGTCCTCCTGCTTCGACGGCGCGGACTACGGCTACGTGGACCTCAATGCCTACGTCACCGACATGGCGCAGACGACCTTCGAGCTGCTCGCCACCGAGTCCTATGAGGAGTACGCCGGCAAGGTGATGGAGACGCCGTCCATGACCGTCTCCGTGCCTCGGGTGGACGACAAGGAGCTCCTCGTCGACTCGCTGGCCATGGCCTTCGACGAGGTGACGGGCCGGGAGCACATCACCTATACGTCGGTGACGGCCTCGCTGCACGCGAGGGTGGGGGATGGGGACATCACCCTGGAGCACCCGCGGGAGCTGCTGCGCCCGAACACCCACGACAAGGCCATCCGCGTGTGCCTCGAGCGCGGGTACGTCCACGGCTCGCTGGACTGTGATTACGCCTCGGTGCGGGCCAACGCGGATGGGACGCTCACGCCCTTCGCCACCACGGGCGGCACGGGCATCGCGGCGGTGGACGTGGCCGCCACGCTCGCCACCACCGCGGGCGGCGGCACGTCGACGTGGGTCGCCGACCCGACGTCGTACTGGGAGCCGGCCGTGAAGCCCTTCGACACGACGCGCTTCCAGGTGCCCACGCGCGGGATGTTCAAGCCCTACGTGCTGGAGGAGTGCCAGGTGGAGAAGGTGACGAGCAAGGTGGTGGCCATCCTGCTGGACACGGGCGGCTGGTGCGAGGAGGGCACCACCAGCGGCACCGTGGTGGGCAAGGGCGAGCTGCCCTGGAAGACGCCCACCCGGCCCCGCGAGTACCCCTTCGACGGCATCCTGGACTTCGGCAAGGGCAACTGCGTGGCCAACGCGCAGAACGTCCGGCTGGAGATGTGGGTGTACGCCGAGGGCACATGCCCGGACCCCTTCGCTCCCGGGGACGCGACGAAGCGCGAGCCCTTCCGCTGCCCGTCGAAGACAGAGGTGAAGCCCGTGGACTACACGCGCCTGTGCATGGCCGAGGGTACGCAGGTGGTGAAGGCCGACGGCGAGCGCGAGGTGGTGGAGAAGGTGAAGGTGGGGGACAAGCTGCTGGCCAATGGCAGCGGTGTGGCCCTCACGGTGACGGCGGTGTCGCGCGGCGGTGAGAGCGAGGCGCTGGTGAAGCTGCGGGACGACCAGGGCCACGAGGTGCGGGTGACGGCCACCCACCCGATGGTGACGGTGAAGCGCGGCATGGTGCAGGCCAGCGAGCTGAGGGTGGGCGAGGCCGTGCTGACGCGCACCGGGGCGACGAAGCTGGTGGCCGTGGAGCGCGTGCCCTACCAGGGGCCCGTCTACAACTTCCTGCTGGGCACGCCGGAGGAGCTGGCCAAGGCGGGGCCCGAGGCGCGCACGATGTTCGCCAACGGCTTCCTGGTGGGCGACGGCCATGCGCAGTCGGTGCTGGAGAAGCAGCGCAAGCTGGACGCCCGCGAGGTGCTGGCGAAGCTGCACGGCGCCTGGCACGAGGACTACCGCCAGTCCCAGCGGCGGCAGGCGAGGAAGTAGGCGCGGGCCTCGCTCGGCCGCACTGACTCCGCGTGAGTCTCGAGGGGCCGTCTCGGGTGACCGGGGCGGCCCTTCTGCTTTTCCCAGGGGCCACGGGCTGGCAGAAAAGCCTCACTGCCAGTGCGGGAGAGCGTGCAGGCGCATCCGCTCGCTCGGCCGGATGCCCTCCCCGGAAAAAGCAAGGGATTGTTCTCTGCTCGCGGGGTTTCCCCAAAGTGTGTCTGTGTTTGGACAAGCAGGGAAAAGCTTTTCTTCGCCTGTCTTCCCATCCAGCGAGGAATCCCCACGTTGCTGAGCGAACCGGCACGATGAGCGATTGACCCTCTCTCCAACTCGCACGCCACACCTGCTCACCCTGTAGGTCTCCTTCTCGGCCCTTCGAGATGACGTGTCTGTCTTTGTCGTCCCCTGAGGTGAAACCCAAATGAAGCTGTCACTGAAAGGATCCCCCCGGATGTTCAAGCGTTTCATGCCGGCCCTCACGTGCCTGACGCTGCTCGGCGCGGGCTGTGCCCAGCAGAAGGCTCCCGCGGAGCAGGTGGACAAGGAGGTCCTCGCCGCTGACTCGCGCCACATGGCCCAGCTCTATTCGCAGTGGGAGCAGGCCGTCAGCGCCCAGTCGAAGGACTCCAACAAGCCTCGCGGGAGCCGGGAGATGCCCCTGGATCTCTCCGACGAGGCGCAGTTCCGCTTCGTGAAGAACCGCCTCCAGGCCGCGGGCAGTACCCCGGAGAACTCGCCGCAGCTCTTCCGCCGCCTCGACAAGCTGCACAAGGACAAGAAGGCCGGCGTCCCGGGCGCGCAGACCCGCAAGGACATGGTCACCTCCACGACCGCGGGGACGGACCCCCGGGAGAACCCGTGGTGCGGCCACCTGCTGCCGCTCTCGGACGTGGACAGCACGGACGCCTCCGTGGCGAAGTTCCAGACCTCGGGCCTCGTCACCTGCTTCAACGGCTCGGACTACGGCTACGTCGACGTCACCGCCTTCGCCACCGATGCGGCGCACCAGCGCTTCCGCGTGCTGGGGACGCAGTCCTACGAGGAGTACGCGGGCAAGGTGCTGGAGACGCCCACGCTCGACCTCGGGGTGAAGGTCAGCCCGGATGAGCTCCTCTTCGTGGACTCGGTGTCCATGGCCTTCAACGAGGCCACGGGCGAGTCGCACGTCTCCTATACGGTGACCGAGTCCTCGCTCGCCTCGCTGGGCGCGCAGCCGACGCCCGTGCCCACCAACACCCTCAACTTCGAGCACCCTCGCGAGCCGGTGGGCAAGCACCAGACGGACAACCCCATCCGCACCTGCCTGGAGCGCGGCAGCGTCACGGGCTACCTGGATTGTGATTACGCCTCGGGCAGCAAGGATCCCAACACGGGCGACTTCCTCCCCTTCGTCAAGCCCTACACCGGCATTGGCGCGGTGGACTCCGAGGCGACCCGGGTGCCTTCCGGCGTCTGGGTGTCCAAGCGCGGGGATTACTGGGCGCCCGCGAGCGGTACCTATGACACGAGCCACCTCTACCTGGCCATGCGCGGCAAGCACCGCCTGACGCTGGAGACCTGGTGCCGGGTCGACTCCCAGGACAGCGACGTGGCCCTCATCCTGCTGGAGACGGGCGGCAAGTGCGCCGGTGGCAGCGCGTCGGGCTCCGTGGTGGCGCACAGCGCCCTGCCCTACAAGCCGTACGCCCGGGACTACTACGACAACACCGTGGTGGTGTTCCCCTTCGATGGCCTGGTGGACTTCGGCCGGGACTGCATGGGCTTCCTCCAGAACACCCGCCTGCTCGTGCGCTCCACGGTGAAGTCCACGTGCATGGTGCTCGGCGCCACCAACACCTGGGGCACCACACAGCGCATCAACACGCGCACCCAGAACGTCCAGACGATCGACTGGCGCAACGCCTGTCTGGCCAAGGGCACGCAGGTGGTGAAGGCGGACGGCCAGGCGGTGGCGGTGGAGCAGGTGAAGGTGGGCGACAAGCTGCTGGCCAATGGCAACGGGCTGGCGCTCACGGTGACGACGGTGTCGCGCGGCGGCGAGAGCAAGCCGGTGGTGAAGCTGCGGGATGAGAAGGGCGCCGAGGTGATGGTGACGGGCACCCACCCGATGGTGACGGCCAGGCGCGGCGTGGTGCAGGCCGGCGAGCTCGCGGTGGGCGATGTCCTGCTGACGCGCACCGGGGCCACGAAGCTGGTGGGCGTGGAGCGCGTGCCCTACAACGACGAGGTGTTCAACTTCGCCCTGGGCACGCCGGAGGAGCTGGCCAAGGCCCCCGCCGAGGCGCGCACGCTGTATGCCAACGGCTTCCTCGTGGGTGACAGCCAGACGCAGGCCACCCTGGAGAAGCAGAAGCTGCGGGACTCGCGCGAGGTGCTGACGAAGCTCAACGGCGCCTGGCACGAGGACTTCCGCCGGCACCAGGCCCGGCAGAAGAGCGCCCAGCGCTAGCACGCTCGCCCTGAGGTACTGAGGGCCTCGAGGGGCCGTCCCGGGATGACCGGGGCGGCCCTTCTGCTCTGGCGCGAGGGCTCAGAAGGGCAGCCAGCTCGGCTTCACGCTGCGCGGGTTGGTGATGGTGTGGGCGAGCTGCGCCGACAGGTCTCCGAAGGCCTGGTGGTCCAGGTACATCGCCTCGATGCGCTGCTTGCCCACCGGCAGCACGCTGCGGTGGCCTCCGTCCCTGGCGGTGACGATGAGGTTGTCCCCGCCCGCGTAGCTCACCTGGTACTGCTTGCCCTTGGCCACCACCGGCAGGTCGAAGTGGACGTCCTGGGGCACCTGCGCCGAGTAGTTGGTGCCCCGCGAGCCCGGCACGCGCAGGTCGTCGAGGAAGTTGCGCAGGAAGTCGCGCGTCACCTGCCGCGACTGCCCGTCCAGCGCCGGGTCCACCTTCTCGTCGTAGCCGAAGCTCAGCGTGCTGTCGGCCTTGGTGGGGTCCGTGAGGTCCCACGTGGGCAGCGACAGCATGTACTGGTTGGCCTTGGGCTGCGTCCGGTCGATGTAGTCGGTGTAGTCCGACGCCGAGTCCTTCATCAGCGTGTAGCCGTTGAGGGCGTTCCACAGGACGTTGGTGGAGTCCAGGTTGCCCGAGGGCAGCGGCTTCGTCGTGTCCTGGTGGCTCGCCGGGTGGCCCGTGGCGCGGCTGTAGAGCGACGCGCCAATCTGCGGCAGGTCGTTCTTGTTGTAGCCCATGGGCAGGTTGTCCAGCGCGCCGCCGTCCACCAGGTGCATGCGGCGGCCCGTGGCCGGGTCCACCACCTGCACCGGCTCGAAGACGCCCGGAATCGCCATGGAGGCGCGCACCGCCAGCGCCACCGGCGTGTCCGGCGTCGTCTCCTGGCTGAAGACGAAGATGCGGTCCTTGGCCGAGGTCCCCCCGTCCGGGCCCGCCGCGCTGTCGTAGGCCTTGGCGGTGATGAGCTGCAGCGGCACCTTGAGGTCCGCGAAGGTCACCGGCCGGTCCGTGATCCCCGTCAGCCGGCGCAGCTCCTGGTCCACGAGGTCGAAGGCCTTCTGTCCGTTGAGGATGCCTCCGTCCTTCATGTCCAGGTCCCAGTCATAGAGGTCCTTCAACCGGGGGTCCTTCGCCAGCGCCTGGATCTCCGCGGGGCCCGCGCCCGTGGCGGCGAACGCCGCGGCGATGGAGCCGGCCGAGGTGCCGCTCAGGCTGGTGGGCACCACGCCCAGGTCGTACATCTCCGCGAGCATGGAGCCGTAGCGCTTGCCCTTGCCGCCACCGCCCTGGAGGCTCAGGTGGACACCCTGGGGCTCCCCGTCCTTCACCGGCATGCCCAGCTCGGCGCGCCGGGCGGCCACCGCCGCCTTGTACTCCTCGGGGGTGCGCACGGTGCGCGCCGTGGGGCCCTCGCCCAGCGTCAGCTCGCGCGGCCCCTTGCCGAAAATGAAGTCCAGGGGCGCCGGCGGCTTCGTCACCGGCGTGCCCGTGGGGAAGTGGCTCGCGTTGAGCTTCCCGCCCGGCAGCTCCTTGGCGGAGAACTGGGGATCAATCCACATCGCGCCCGGCTTGGGGGCGGTGGTGCGCGTGTAGCCGTAGTCCGCCTGGAGCTTGCCCTCGGCCGACTCCAGCGCCTTCTTCACCTCGGCGCGGCGCGGGTGGGAGGCGGGCAGCAGCTCCAGCTCCGCCGACAGCGCGCGCACCTTGCCCAGCGTGTCGCGGAAGTCCTGCGTCTGGGCGACGAGCTGCTTGCCCTGCTCATCGTGAATCTTCGGCGGGAAGATGCGCTCGAGCACCTTGCGTACATCCCCCAGGTCCACCTTCTTGAGGGCGTCGAGCGGAATCTTCAGCGGGTTGCCGGTGAGGGTGATGCCCTCCCAGGGCTTCTTCCCCGCGGGCCGGGGCAGCGAGGGCAGCTTCGCCTCGAAGACGTCCACCACGTTGTTGACGTGCTGGGCGACGCCCTTGGCCGCGTTCTGCAGCGCCTGGCCCACCTTCTCCAGCGGGTGGGCGGACGTCGCGGGCTGCCGCGGGGTGAGCGCCTCCGGCGGGCGTCGGGTGAGGGACGAGGTGGACGGGCTGGTCGGCTTCACGGACATGGTGGGCTCCACGCTCCCGGAGTGGCTCCGGAAACTGCTCCCGCCATTATCGCCCCATCGGCCTCGAAAGTTGTGTGGGGGACCCTCAGGGGTCGGCAGGGGGATTGCTAGGGCCTGAGTGGGGGCCAGACAGGCTTCCTTCCTGGGGGTATCCTTTGACGCGCCGCACGGTTGAAACCCAAGTCGTTGCAATGCCTGACATCATCCTCTACCCGCGCGACACCGTGCTGCGCGCGCTGGAGGTCATGCACCGTTACGGCGTCCACCTGTTGCCAGTGGTGGATGAGCGACACGGCGAGGTGCTCGGCCACGTCACCGAGGAGGAGCTCGTCCGCATCTGGTACACGCTCCCGCTGGCCCGCATGTCTGAAATTCTGACTGCCCGCGCGGCCATGGCTTCGGAAGGAATTGCAGACCCGCGGCCCGCGCGGCTCGTCTTCGTCCCGGAAGGTCAGGGCTCCCGCTCCAACTGGGTGCACTAGCGCGTCCGCCACCCGACGGATGGCGGCGACAGTGTCCTCGGGTATCCGTTTCACGCCCGCTCCTGAAGGCGCGGGCTCGAGCAACCCCCTGCGCAGCGGCCACGCAGAGGCCCTGGCCACGTCCCCCGAGAAGGAGGACGGGTCTCCCTGCGTGTGCGGCCCTCGGGTTCAACCCCTCCCTGCATTCCAGCACCAGCTCGCCGGCACCCTCCTCTCGAGGAAGGGCCCGGTGGGGTCGCCGTGCGGGAACGGGACGGGGTGCGAGCGAGACGGCGAGAGGCGGGGGATGTAGGCCAGAAGTTCGCTCATGGGCGGATGGCGCAACACTTCCGTACATGGCGAACATGTTGCCGCTTTCAAGTGCCGTGTTCCCAACGACCTGCCCTCCAGTGCGCGGCCAGATCGCTCCACGCTTGCCAGCCTGTAGCCGGTCGCCCCCACGCCAACCGGTGGGGGCCGAGGAGGCATGGCATGAAGGCAGTGGCAATCATCCTCGCCGCGGGAGAGGCCAGGCGCATGGGCCATCACAAGGCGCTCATCGAGCACGAGGGGGGCAAGAGCTTCCTCCAGTCGCTCACGTCGACGTTCGGCAAGGCCGGCTGCTCGGTCATCGGGGTCGTGGGCAAGGACGCCCAGGCCGTGAAGGACCAGCACCCCGCCGTCCACCTGGTGGAGAACGAGCAGTGGCAGGACGGGCAGCTCAGCTCGGTGAAGGCCGGGCTGGAGGCGGCGCTCGAGGAGGGCGCGGACGTGGTGCTGCTGCACCCCGTGGACATGCCCGCCGTGCGGGCCTCCACGCTCAAGTCCCTGCTCAAGCCCATGGGGGACTCGCTGGAGGCCCTGCGCCCCGAGTTCGAGGGGGCCGCTGGCTACCCCATCGTCCTCTCGCGCGGCGCCGCCGAGCGCATGCGGGAGTCGGGTGAGACGCAGCTCGAGGGCGTGCTCAAGGCGATGCAGCTGCGCCGCGTGCCGGTGAAGGACCCGGGCGTCGTCGTCAACATCAACACCCCGGAGACGTACGAGCGGCTGTTCGGCTCGGCGCCGAAGCTCGCGCCGCCGCCCAAGCGCCGGGGCAAGAAGAGCGAGGGCACCACCTCGGAGGCTCCACCTCCCATGGCGATGGAGGCCGCGTCCGAGGGAATGTCGGGGAAATGAGTCAGGCGGGCCCGGTCCCCTCGCCCTTTCCCTTCGACGGAGGGAGAGGGGCGGGGGCGACGTGGCCGCCTAGAAGTTGAGACCGAGGCCCGCGTAGGGCCCGGTGAAGACGTCCTCGTGCTCCTTGCTATCGACGAGGCCGTGGTCGTTGAGGAGCAGCCACCGCAAGCCGCCGCGCACGGTGAGGATGCCCATGTGCAGCGCCAGGCCCGCCTGCGCGTCGAGCTGCGTGTACGGCAGCGCCACGAGCTGCCCCCGGCCTTCCACGTCCAGCCCGCCGAAGAGGCAGCGCTCGAAGGACAGGGCGATGCTCGGGCCCACGAAGGTGACGTCCGGCGCGGTCGCGATGGCCACGCCCGCCTCCGCCCGCAGCCGCCCCTCGTCGCTGGAGAGCAGCGCGTACGTCAGGTGCGTCGAGTAGAGGCCCAGCTGGTCCTCGCCCTCGGTGCCGTCATCCGTCGGCAGCTTCAGCGCCGTCAGCGAGCCGTCCACGCCCCACCGCTTCCCCTCGAGGCCCAGGTTGAGCCCCAGCGCGCCGCCGCCGCCCAGCGCCTGCCCCGTCAGGCCCATCCGCACCAGCACCGGGCTGCGGTGCGCGGGCTGCCGCACGACTTGCGGCGTGTGCGAGTAGGGGTACACCGGCGGGTGGTCGTCGGACACGGAGACGACCGTCACGCTGCTGGAGCCGCTGTACGTGGAGGTGGCGTAGCTGGAGGTGCCCTGGGTGTTGGAGCCGCTCGAGCCCACCGGAGTCGCTTCATGGCGACGGCTGGAACTGGAGCTGCTGCTGGAGCCGCTGCTGTTCACGGGCGAGGCCTCGTGCTTGCGCTCCTCGCGCTTCTCCTCCTTCTTCTCACTGCTGGAGCTGGAGCTCGAGTCGGAGCGCTTGCCGAAGCGGGCCTCTGCCGTGCCAGAGGTGAGGACCAGGCCAGTCGCCAGCGAAGCGCACACGAGGTGCCTGAGGGTGGACACGGAGACTCCTCCAGGGAAGAAGAAGGGCAGCGAGAGGTGACTTGGCGCTCGGACGGCTGCCTGTCCGTATTTATTCAAAGGATTTTCCCGGCCGTCAGCGCCCGGTCCCCGGGCGCTTCTTCGCCAGCCGCTGGTCCCCGGGCGCCGGGGGTGGGGGTTGGCGCGGTGGCGGCGCGGGCATGAGCTGCAGCTCCAGCCTCCGGTTGCGCTCCCGGGCCAGCGGCCCATCGTCCAGCACCACCGGGTGGTGGGGCCCGTAGCCCGCCGCCACCAGCTTCGCCGGGGAGACTCTCGCCTTCTCCCCCAGGTGGCGCACCACCGTCACCGCGCGCGCCGCCGACAGCTCCCAGCTCGTTGGGAGGGGAGCCGTCTCCGGCGCCTCCGGCACCGCGTCCGTGTGCGCCGCCACCTGCACGAGGTGTCCCTCCACCCCCGCCAGCTTCGCGCCCACCCGCGCCAGCAGCTCCGCGCCTCCGGGCGTCAGCGCCGCCTTGCGCGGCTCGAAGAGCAGCCGGTCCGCCAGCTCCACCCGCAGCCGCCCCTCCGACTCCTCCAGGAAGGCCTCGCCCTTCTCCAGCTCCGCCTTCAGCAGCTTCTCCAGCTCCGCCCGCGCCGCCTCGCGCCGGGCCAGCTGCGGGCCCTGTTCGCTGGTGCGACGGCCGGGTGCCGTCGTCTGTTGCTGCTGCTCCAGCTGGCGCAGCCGCCGCGCCATGCTGTCGCGCAGCACCTGCAGCTCGGCGACTTGTGCCTCGGACTCGGTGCCCTCGCGCTCCAGCTGCTCCACGCGCGTCAGCAGCGAGGAGAGGGAGCGCCATGCCAGCCCCCCTCCCAGCGCCGACACCCCCACCGTGCCCGCCAGCAACAGCCACGGCAACCGCGCGCGCCGGCGCTGCTCCGTGTCGCTCGCTGCTCGCTCCATCCCGCCCTCCGCGGCGCTCGTGGTTGGTGCTCCCAGCCTAGCCAGGGCACTCGGGTAGGTCTCAAGGCGACTTTCAGCCCCGTGGGAGGCGGAGGATGAAGCGGGAGCCCACGCCCAGGGTGCTCTCCACCGTGAGGTCCCCACCATGCGCGCGCGCTATCTGCCGTGCCACGTAGAGGCCCAGTCCCAGGCTCTCGCGCGAGTGTTTGCCCGAGGCCCGCTGGTAGCGCTCGAAGATGCGCGTCTGCTCCTCCGGGGAGATGCCCGGCCCGTGGTC
>NZ_DASVSO010000329.1:0-6939 GCF_036388035.1 Archangium sp. | reverse complement strand
CCCGCGGGCTCATGGAGGGTGAAGTAGAAGGTGGCGCCGTGGTCGACCCGGCCCTCGCCCCACACGCGGCCCTGGTGGCGGCGGATGATGCGCTGCACGGTGGCCAGCCCCACCCCATTGCCCTCGAACTCCTGTTGGGTGTGCAGGCGCTGGAAGACGCCGAAGAGCTTGGCCTGGAACTCCATGTCGAAGCCGGCCCCGTTGTCCCGGACGAAGTAGACACGCCGCTCCCCGGTCTGTGCCGGGAGCACTCCGAACTCGATCTCCCCCACGGGCCGCTCACGGGTGAACTTCCAGGCGTTGCCCAGCAGGTTCTCCAGCACCGAGCGCAGCAGGTGGACGTCTCCCCGGTCCACCAGCCCCTCCTGCAGGGAGAAGCGCACGGAGCGCTGGGGCTGCCAGCGCTGGAGCTGCTCGGAGATGGAGCGCGCCAGGGTGGACAGGTTGACCTCCTCCTCGACGAACTCGGTGCGATTGACGCGCGAGAGCGAGAGGATGCCGTCGATGAGCTCGGACATGCGCTGCGAGGAGGCGCGGATGCGCTGGAGGTAGTCCAGGCCCATGGCGTCGAGCTTGTCCGTGCAGTCCTCGGCCAGCGCCAGGGTGAAGTTGGAGATGCTGCGCAGCGGAGCGCGCAGGTCATGGGCCACCGAGTAGGCGAAGGCCTCCAGCTCGCGGTTGGAGAACTCGAGCTGGGCGGTGCGCTCGGCGATGCGGCGCTCCAACTCCTCGTTGAGCTGGCGCACCTGCTCCTCGGCCTCGCGCCGCCGGGTGATGTCGGTGACCATGGCCAGCGCCCCGACGTAGTCGCCTTCCTCGTCGTAGATGGGGTTGGACGACATCAAGGTCCACACGTGCCGGCCCTCCTTGTGGAGGAGCTTGGAGTCATAGACGTCGGATCGGCCCTGGCGCCGCCGTTCGAGGTTGCCGGTGACTCGGGCGTGGGCCTCTTCCGGGATGAAGTCGAGAACGGGCCTGCCCAGCATCTCGTCGACGGTGTAGCCGAGAAGGTCGGCCAGGTAGCGGTTGACGTAGGTGGTGCGCTGGTCGCTGTCGATCGTCCAGACGCCCTCCTGGGCGGCCTCCACGATGAGGCGGAAGCGCTGCTCGGTGCGACGCCGCGCGGCCTCGGCCTGTCGCTGGACGTGGGTGTCCCGCATGAAGACCATGGCGCCCAGCAGCTTTCCCTGCCCATCGCGCATGGGTTTGCCGGTCGTGTGGACGTGCTGGCCGCCAGGGACGAGGGCATTGCGGATGAAGAGATCCTCCTCGGGCGCCTCCTCTCCTTGGAGGGCGCGGTACAGCGGGAGCCTCTCGGAGGGGCACTGCGTCCGCATGTCCGAGTAGAAGATGCCGTAGTCCTTGCTCCACCCCTCTGGACTGGAGTCGAGGATCCCGTGGCCGAGGAACTTGTGGGCGTAGGGGCTGAAGTAGACGAGGCGACCCGAGGCGTCGGCGATGATCACACCCTCGGAGATGCTGTCGAGGATGGCGCGCAGCAGGGCGTGGTTCTGGACCTGGAAGAGGCCTTCGGCCAGCGCGTCGGAGAAGGACGTGGAGAGGGTCAGGGAGCTCATGGCTTTGGGAAGAAGGCCGCCGCTATGGCGGGGGCCGGGTGGCGGGCAGACGGGGTGGAGGACTGCCGTGGCTGGAGGTGGAAGCCCCGGCCGCGCAGGGGGCACTTCCGCTGGGATGTCTGGCTTCAGGGCTGGATGTCTGGCTTCAGGCTCGAGTGCTTCCCCGCGTCGGCCTGGCACAGGCGTCAGCCGCGACGATGACGCCATGTTAGCGGGGGTGCTTGCTGTCGGACAGCGCACCTCAGGGAGTGTTGGCCAGACGATTATTGAGGTTCATAGTGATTGGCTTCAGCCAGGAGCTCGGTCAGCGCACGGCCCGTGAAAAGACGAAGCGCCCGGCGGGAGGACTCACGCCGGGCGCTCCAGGGGACTTCCTTCAGCGGGGGGCTACCCCTGCGCGGAGGCGGGCCTGCGCGAGATGCGGTACAGCACGAAGCCCATGATGGCGAAGGCGGTGACGCCGATGAGGTGGAAGCCGCCCACACCCACCGTGTTGATGAGCGCGTGCTCCACGGACAGCTTGCCGATGGCCGCGTTGAGGCCCTCGTTCACCGAGAGGATGGCGACCACGACGCCCGCCAGCGCGCCGCCGGCCACCAGTCCCGTGGAGAAGAGGTTGCCGGGGCCGAGCTCGGACTCCTCGACGTGCTCGCCCTTGCGCGCGGCCACGTAGTCCGACAGGCCCTTGATGGCGCCGCCCACGAAGATGGGGGCGGTGGTGGACAGCGGCAGGTAGGCGCCCACGGCGAAGGACAGCGACTTCACGCCGCACAGCTCCATGGTGATGGACAGGAAGACGCCCACCAGCACGAACTGCCAGTCCAGGTTGAAGGACAGCAGGCCCTTGATGAGCGTGGCCATCAGCGTGCCCTGCGGCGCGGGGAACGCGGCCGTGCCGATCATGTGCTCCACGCCCTGGGCCCGCAGCTCGGCGGTCGGCGTGTCCAGCAGCTTCATGGTGAGGCCGATGACGACCGCCGCCGCCACCGCGCCGATCATGAGACCAATCTGCTGCGCCCTCGGCGTGGCGCCCACCAGGTAGCCCGTCTTGAGATCCTGGGAGGTGGCGCCCGCGTTCGCCGCGGCGATGCACACCATGCCGCCCACGCACAGCGCCATGGGCTGGTACACGTCACCCGTCCAGCCAATGCCGATGAAGATGAGGCAGGTGGCCATCAGGGTGGCGATCGTCATGCCGGAGATGGGGTTGGACGACGAGCCGATGATGCCCACGATGCGCGAGGCCACCGTCACGAAGAAGAACCCGAACACCACGATGAGCACGCCCAGCAGCAGCCGGCCGAGCATGCTGCCCGGCAGGAAGGGCAGGGCGGCCATCGTCAGGATGAGGCCCACGCTGCCGAAGAGCACGAAGGTGATGGGCAGGTCGCGCTCGGTGCGCTTCATCGCCGCCGCCGTGGCCCCGTCCTTGAACGACGCGAGGCTCTCCTTGAAGGCCGTGACGATGGTGGGCAGCGTCTTGAGCAGCGTGATGAAGCCACCCGCCGCCACCGCGCCCGCGCCGATCTGCCGCACGTAGGCGAAGTAGATGGCGCTCGCCGTGTCCCGGAAGGTGTGCGTCACTGGATCCCACCCGCCACGACCGCCCGCGGTGGTGAGGCTCTGCAGATAGCCCAGCTTCACCAGCTGCCCGGCGATGGTGTCCGCCGGCACCACCGAGGCCAGCAGTGGGATGATGCCCAGCCACGCCAGCACGCCACCGGCCACCAGCACGCCGGCGATCTTCGGGCCGACGATGTAGCCCACGCCCAGGTACTCGGGGGTGATGTCGGCGTTGAGCGTGGCGGACGGGAAGTACTTGTTCTTCTGCTCCGTCACCAGCGCCGGCGTCTCGGCGATGAGCTTCACGATCTTCTGCAGCAGCGCGTACACGAAGGCGAAGCCCACGCCCTGGAAGGCGATCTTCGCCAGGTCGCCGCCCTTCTCACCGGCGATGAGCACCGAGGCGCACGCCGTGCCCTCGGGATAGGGCAGGTTAGCGTGCTCCTTGACGATGAGCGAGCGGCGCAGCGGCACCATCATCAGCGTGCCCAGCACGCCGCCCAGCAGCGCCAGCGTGAAGATGGTCCAGTACTCGAAGAAGCTGGCACCCTTGCTGTCGGTGCTCAGGAAGAGGAAGCCCGGCAGGGTGAAGACCACGCCCGCGGCGATGGACTCGCCCGCCGAGCCGATCGTCTGCACCACGTTGTTCTCGAGGATCGTCGAGCCACCCAGCTTCTTGAGCAGCGAGATGGCCAGCACCGCGATGGGGATGGAGGCCGAGACGGTCAGCCCCGCCTTCAGCGCCAGGTACACCGTCGCGGCACCGAAGATGATGCCGAAGATCACGCCGATGCCGACGGCCTTCGGGGTGAACTCGGCGACGTCGTTGCGCTCCGCGGGGATGTAGGGCTGGAACTCGGCTTCGCTCGTGGAGGCGCCGCTGGGAGCGGTGCCGCTCCGGCTGGCCTCGGGCTTGACTGCTTCAGTCATGGATGGGGGCTCCCAGAAGGGGGGACGGCCGTGTGGGGGGAGGTTCTACAACTCCCTTCCCGACACGCCAACTCGGCGCCCTCACATGGCTGTTACGCGGCGGTGTCCAGCCGCTCGTCACGCCCCGGCGCCGGCTGCCCCGGCCGGGGCGGCGGGGCGGTCACGTTGGCCCGCCGCTCCAGCGGAACGAAGAGGCTCTTGAGGCTGTAGCCGAGCAGCGACAGCGCCAGCCTCGGCTGCAGGAGCACCTCCAGGCCTCCTCGCATGTGGAGGACCTTGTAGAACTCCTGGCAGGCCTTCTGGTCCATCGAGGTCAGGTCGATGAGATTCATGACGGACCACTGCAGCAGCCCCAGCCCGAAGGGCCGCTTGCCCCGGGCCTGCGGGTAGCGCAGGTCCATGGTGGTGGCCAGGAACCAGCACAGCCCGATGAGCCCGGAGAGCTTCTTCTGGAAGCGTCGCGACAGCCCCCGCATGTCACCTGGAGTGGAGCGGGCCTGCTTGGCCACGCACTCCCCGAGCATCTGCGCGCCCAGGCTGATGACCGTCATCCCCTGTCCGAAGAGGGGGTTGAACGCGCAGACCGAGTCGCCGAGGAGCACGAACCCCTCCGGCAAGCGCGCCACCCGCTCATAGTGCAACCACCGGCTCGCCGGCATCTTGTACGTGACGGCCTGCGTCAACGGCCTGGCCTGCCGGATGGCCTCATGGATGTGGGGCACGGGGAGGCCGCGCGCGAACTCCAGGAACCCCTCGTCGTCGGTGGGCGGATGGTCGCCGAAGTAGCCGTTGAGGCTCACGATCCACCGGTTGCCCTCCACGTTCGCCACGAAGCCCGAGCGCCGGTTCTCCGGCGCTCGCGCGTACACGGCCAGGATCTTCCAGTCGTCGAAGCCCGCGGGGCGCTCGTAGAATCGGCTCGTATAGGCCGAGTCGACGCCCACCTGCTCCTCCTCGGGTGGGCCCACGCCCAGCGCCTCCAACCACTGGGGCGCGCGCGAGCCCCGGCCGCTGGCGTCCACGACCAGATCCGCCTGGAGCGTCTGCGCGCCATCCGGGCCCTTCACCTTCACCCCGGTCACCCGCTCGCGCGAGCCGTCCGTGAGCAGCTCCTCGACGGTGTACCCCTCTCGCAGCTGCACCTGGGGCAGCGCGGTGACGCGACCGCGCACCTTCCACTCCAGGTGCGGGCGGGAGCACAGGATGGTCCGGATGCCACTCTCGTAGCGAACCTTCCAGGACCCATGGTGGAACCAGGAGGACTCCAGGCCCATGTCGATGAAGTCGACCCCGTCGCGCTCCAGCTCCTGCACCAGCCCGGGAAACAGGTCCTCCATCACCTTCAGCCCGGCCTCCAGCAGGGCATGGACGTGTCGTCCCTGCGGCGCGCTCTTGCGCGGCTCGGGTCCATCGGGAAGCGGGTCGCGCTCGAGAATCACCACCTTCTCGAAGTGATCCGCCAACACCCGGGCGCTCAAGAGTCCCGCGATGCTGCCGCCGATGACGATGGCCTGCCCGAAGGCGCGTTGGCCGGTGCTCATGCAATCCCTCGCAATGCTGTAAGTCGCGTACACACCGTGGGTGCGGTAAAGTCAGGGTACGTGATCAAGGTTCTCGCAACACCTGGGTGCGATGAAGGAGGCGCCTGGTTGGTTACCTGCTCCCGCAGGGAGCCATATCCAACGAGGCGCGTCCAGCCCCTCCCAGTAGGTTGGGAACGAGGCGGAGGACATTTGTGGTGATACAGTACGGCATCATGAGCAAGTCGGAGTTGAATCGCGTCGTCCTCAAGGTCTTCTGGCAGATGCAACTCGCGGTCATGACCGCGGTTGTCCCGATGGTCTACATGGTCGTGCTGATCATGGGCCTGGAGGGCGAACTCGCCTGGAAGATCGCGGTCCGCAACGTGACCTGGATCCTCCCGGTCTTTGGCACCATCATCCCGTGGCTGCTGACAGTCCGGGTGACGAAGGGTGCGCTGGAGTCGCGGCCGAGCGACAAGCCGGGTGATCGGTTGAAGCGGATCCTCGAGGCCCCGCGGCGCATCGAGGCGGGACTCCTCTGGAACTATGGGGCGTCGAGCTTCTGCTTCGTCGTGTGGCCGCCCTTCGTCTATGGCCTGGATCCGTGGACGATTCCCCAGGTGGTCGTCTCCTTCCTGCTGCTGGCGTCGCTGGTGATGATCTGGCAGTCGCAGCGCATCGAGACGGTGTTCCGTCCCTACGCCCTGGAGGAGTTCCACAAGCACCCGCAGGTGCGGCCCGAGGGCAAGGGGTTCATCTGGGCCAAGCAGCGCTGGTACCTGCCGTACTGCTTCGCGCTCTACGTGGTGTGCACCCTGTCGGTGACGGGGATCATCATCGCCAAGAAGGCCCAGGTGGGTTTCGGCGCGCTGTTCGTGGATCTGCAGTCGATGGTGTCCCCCGAGGTGCTGGCGCTGCTGACCGAGCGGGTCGAGGGCATCATGGGCTCGATGGTGATGCCGGTGTTGCTGGTCGGCGGGTTCCTGGTCACCACGGCGGCGATGGCGGCCTTCCAGCTGGCCAACCACCAGCGCGCGGGCACGGATGCCGTCGGTCATTCCATCGAGTCGCTCGTGTCGGGCAGGCCCGCGCTTCCCAAGTGGATTTCCACCGACGAGGTGGGCGAGCTCTCCAGCTCCACGGCCATCGCCTTCGAGCGGCTGCGTGCCTTCTCGTTCTCGCTCGGTGAGTCGGCGCAGATGCTGGGCCAGTGCGCCGAGCGGCTCAATGACTCGCACCGGCTGCAGACGCAGGCGCTCTCCGTCCAGGCCTCCTCCCTGCAGGAGACGCAGGTGACGGCCCAGGAGATCAAGCAGACGTCGATCGTGGCCTCGCAGAAGGCCGAG
>NZ_DASVSO010000328.1:0-11829 GCF_036388035.1 Archangium sp. | reverse complement strand
GGCCGGGCGGTTGTTGCACCAGCTCGAGCAGGCTCCCGCCTCCTTCGTGGTGATGGACGAGGTGACGGCCGGGCTGCTCGGGTCCGGCTTCCAGCTCTCGCGCACCCCCTCGGGTACCTTCCTGCTGCAAGGCGAGCAGCTGGGCGCGGACGAGTCACGCCCGCTGTTGGGCAGGCCCACCGCCTGCGTGGGCCGGGAGCAGGAGCTGGTCCTGCTCGAGTTCACCTTGACCTCCAGCGCCGAGGAGCCGGCCGCCCGCGCGGTGCTGGTGACAGCTCCGGCGGGGACGGGCAAGTCCCGGTTGCGCCACGAGTTCCTGCGTCGCGTCGAGCGGCGGGCGCAGCCGCCCCTGGTGCTGCTGGGCCGCGCGGATCCCATGAGCGCGGGGGCCTCGTACGGTCTGCTGGGCCAGGCGCTGCGGCGGCTGTGCTCCGTGGGTGAAGGGGACAACCTGGATGCACGTCGGAACCGGCTGTACCAGCGTGTGGCCCAGCATCTGCCGGAGGCGCAGGCCCAGGAGATCGTCGAGTTCCTGGGAGAGCTGTGCGCCATTCCCTTTCCCGAGGAAGGCAGTCCCCGGCTGCGCGCGGCGCGAGGAGACCCGCGGCTGATGAGCGCGCAGGTGGGGAAGGCACTGGCTGCCTTCCTCCAAGCCGAATGCGCTCACTCCCCGGTGCTGCTGGTACTGGAGGACCTTCACTGGAGTGATGAGCTCACGGTGAAGTTGGTGGACGAGCTGTTGAGGGAGCTGGCCGAGCAGCCCTTCATGGTGCTGGCACTGGCTCGGCCCGACGTGAAGGAGCTCTTCCCCGGGTTGTGGTCGCGGCGCGTGCAGGAGCTGGCGCTGCACGGCTTGAGCCGCAAGGCCGGCGCGCGGCTGATTCGAGAGGTGCTCGGGGCGCAGGTGCCCGAGGCCGTCGTCCAGCGCGTCGTGGATCAGTCCGATGGCAACGCGCTCTTCCTGGAGGAGCTCATCCGCATGGCGGCCGAGGGGCGCGGGGAGGAGGCACCCGAGACGGTGCTGGCGGTGCTCCAGGCGCGGCTGATGCGGATGGAGCCGGGGGGACGGCAGGTGCTGCTGGCGGCCAGTCTCTTCGGCCGTAACTTCTGGGCCGGAGGCGTGAAGGCGCTGCTGGGAGGCCAAGGGGGAGGCGAGCGGCTGGAGCACCACCTGCGGGTGCTCGTGGAGCAGGAGATCATCGAGCCGCTGCTGGCCAGCCGCTTTTCCTCGGAGGCGGAGTATCGCTTCCGCCACGTCCTGGTACGGGACGCGGCCTATGAACTGGTGCCCGACAGTCACCGGCCCATGGGCCACCGGCTGGCCGGCGCCTGGCTGGAGCAGGTGGGCGAGTCCGATCCGCTCCCACTCGCCACGCACCACCAGCTCGGGCAGCAGCCGGAGCGCGCCGCCCACTTCTATACCCGGGCCGCCGAGCAGCTCTTCGAGCGCAACGCCCTGCAGAGGGCGCTGTGGTGTGTGGAGGCGGCACTGGCCTGTGGCGTCAGTGGCGAGCCCTTGATCCGGCTGCGCGCCATCCAATCCGTGGTGGTGTACTGGATGAATGAATGGCCGAGCTCGGTGGAGCTCGGCCTCCCGGTCGTGGGGGCACTCAAGGCCGGTAGCTCGCTGTGGTGCAGGTTGATCAGCAACCTGTGCATCGCGACCGCCCATGCGGAGAGCCAGGAGCAGGCGGACAGGCTCTGCGAGCTCCTGATGTGCACTTCGCCAGAGCCCGAGGCGGCCTCCGTCTATATCCAGGCGCTCTCCCAGGTGGCGAGCACGTACACCTGGTCCGGGGACCGCCACAGGGCGGAGGCCCTGCTCGGGCGGGTCATGGAAGCAGGCGCTGCCGTCTTCGCCCAGGATCCTTGGGCGCGGGGGTGGATGCGATACGCGAAGTGCAGCTTCCTCTATTTCTTCGAGGCCCGTCCCTGGCAGGCCTTCACGATGGCCGAGATGGGGATTCGCGACTTCCACGAGATTGGCGCGGAGCGGGACGCGGGCGTGATGCAGACCCTCTCGGGGATGCTGCTGTTCGCTCTGGGAGACCACCCCGATGCGCTGGCGCGGCTGCGGGAGTGCCTGCAGTCCGGTTTGCGTTCGGAACAACACCTCACGGTCCTCTTCGCGCAGCTCTACTTGTCCCTGGCGTTGGCCTGCAGCTCCGAGCCGGCACACCAGCAGGAGGCCTTCCTCCAGATTTTCGATTGGATGGGACGCAACTCCCATTCCTCCAGGCTGGGACTGGCGTACGCGATGTTGGCGAGAGTGATCGCGGGGACGCGCGGAGGTCTCCACGAAGCCGAGGCCTATGCGCGCCAGGCCTGTGAGCTGCTGGGGTCCTTCAAGTCCTACCTGGGCTTCGCGCGCGCCGTCTTCAGCGACATCCTGCTCGTGCAGGGACGCGCCGCGGAGGCGCGGGAGGTGGCGGAACTGGGAGTGCGGGAACTGGAGCAGATGGGCAGCCAGGGCGTGTACGCGGTGACCGTGCGCCTGGCGCTGGCGGAGGCCTGCTTCGCGCAGGGGAATGCCGACGCGGGCGAGGCCGCCCTCCGGGAGGCCTTGCGGTGCGTGCGCGCCCGCGCCAGCGACATTCCGGACGACGCTACCCGTGAGCGCTTCCTGAATCAGGTGCCCGAGAACGCCCGGACCCTGGCGCTCGCCCGCGAGCGGTGGGGCGAGTCCGCGGCGTAGCGCCTACAGGACGCCGCGGGCCTTGATGTCCAGGTAGCGGTTGACGGCGGCGAGGCTCAGCTCGTCGGGCTGCACGTCGAGCATCTGCACGCCTCCGGAGCTCACCTTGGCCTTGAGGGACTCGCGGTCCGTGAGCAGCTCGCTGGCCACGGCCTGCTGGAAGGCCTGCTCGGGGCCGGAGGGCTCGGTGCGCAGCAGGTTCGCCAGGGCCGTGTCCCGCACGGACAGGCACAGCGGCACGTGCCTGCGCGCCAGCCGGTGCAGCGGCGCCACCATGGTGGAGGCCTGCTCCTCGTCGAGGAAGTCCGTGAACACGCACAGCAGACTGCGCCGCGTGAGGCGCACGTTCAGCTCCTTGAAGAGCGCCAGGTAGTCCACGTACGTGAGGCTCGGCGTGGTGGAGTAGAGCGTGTCCAATATCTTCCGGTACTGCAGGCGACCCGCCGCCGGGGGCAGGTACGCCTTCACCCCGTCCGCGAACACCGCCAGCCCCACCCGGTCCCCGTTGCGCACCGCCACGAAGGCCAGGAAGAGCGCCGCGTTGACGGCATGGTCCAGCTTGGTGAGCCCGTCCACCTGCGCCGCCATCGAGCGGCCCGCGTCCACGCAGATGAGGATGGACTGCGAGCGCTCGGACTCCATCACCCGCGTCACCGGCCTCGTGCGTCGCGCCGTGGCCTTCCAGTCCACCTCGCGCACCGAGTCTCCCTGGGCGTAGTCACGCAGGCGCGCGAACTCGCTGCCCCGGCCGTCCCGGCGGAGCTGCCGCAGGCCCAGGTTCACCAGATCCAACGCCGCGCCGGAGAGCAGCAGGCGGCTCGCGCCTCGCAGGTCCGGGTACACCGCCACGTTCTGCGCCGCGGGGAAGTGCCGCTCGTGGAAGACGAGCCCCAGCGGCCCACGCACCCGCACGTGAATGTCTCCGAACCCGAACTTGCCCCGCCTGGCCGGCGACACCCGGTACACCCAGCGCGTCTGGCTGTCCGCCGGCAGGTGCAGCGGGGCCTCGTCGGGGGTGGCGGTGAAGGACTCGGGCACGTCGTCGTGCACGCGCACGTCCACTGCCTGGCCGCCCCGGTGTACCAGCAGCAGCTCCACCTTGTTGGGCACGCCCACGGACAGCCGGGGCGGCAGCTTCCGGTTCACCTCCAGGCGCACCCGGCGCGCCATCAGGAAGTCCGCCGCCGCCAGCCCCAGCGCGAGCACGTCCAGCACCAGCACCGCGCCGCCGAGGCCCGGGAAGAATCCCGCGGCCATCATTGGCAGGGCCAGCAGGCAGAGCAGCACCCACAGGCGCCCGGTGGGAATCACCGGGGGACCTCGACGGACTGCACCACCTCGCGCAGCACGTCCGTGGGCGTGGCCCCGTCCAGCTCCGCGTCCGGCGACAGCAGCAGGCGGTGCTTGAGCACCGGCCCCGCGAGGAAGCGCACGTCATCCGGCGTGACGAAGCCCCGGCCTCGCAGTGCCGCCAGCGCCTTCGCGGCCAGCAGCAGGTGCACGCCCGCGCGAGGGCCCGCCCCCAGGCGGATGCGGCTGGAGGTGCGCGTGGCCGCCACCAGCTTGCGGATGTAGGCGAGCACCGGCGGCTCCACCGTCACCTCGTTGAGCGCCGCCCGCGCCGACAGCAGCCCCTCCTTCGTCACCGCCGCCGTCACCCCCGCGCGCGCCAGGTCGCCCGAGTCGAAGCCCCGGTGCACCGACTCCAGGATGGCGTCCTCCTCCTCGGGCGCCGGGTAGCCCACGTCGATCTTCAGCAGGAAGCGGTCGAGCTGCGCCTCGGGCAGCGGGTAGGTGCCCTCGGACTCCACCGGGTTCTGCGTGGCGAACACCGTGAAGAGGGGGGAGAGGGCCATGTTGCGGCCCTCCAGCGACACGCCGCGCTCCTGCATGGCCTCCAGCAGCGCGGACTGCGTCTTGGCGGGAGCACGGTTGATCTCATCGGCCAGCAGCAGGTCCGTGAAGATGGGGCCGCGCACCAGCACGAAGGACTGGCTCTTCAAGTCGAAGATGCTGGTGCCGAGGATGTCGGCGGGCATCAGGTCCGGGGTGAACTGGATGCGCTTGAAGTCCGCGCTCACGCCGCGCGCGAGCGCCTTGGCCATCAGCGTCTTGGCCACGCCGGGCACGCCCTCCAGCAGCACGTGGCCACCGGCCAGCAGGCCGACGAGCATCAACTCGAGGGGCTCGTCCTGGCCGACGACGGCCTTGCGCACCTCGGCGAGCACGCCCTCGCGGATGGCGTGGGCGGCGGCCACGGCGTTGCTGGTGGCGGTGGGGGAGGTGGGGGCGAAGGTGGGCAGGGTCATGACTCCTCGGAGAGCGAAGCGGTGGGCGCGCTCGGGGGCGGCCCGGAAGGATGGATGCGCTGGCGGAGTACCGCGGCGCGCGAGGCCAGGTGCTGCAACTCGCTTTCGCTGGAGGTGGCCTCGGCGTTGCGAACGACAGCGCGCAGGCCGTTGGCCAGATCCTCCCGCCCGCGTGAGACGAGGCCCTGGGCGACGGCCTTCGCGGGAGCGTGGGCGGGCAGGCCCGCGTGCAGGGCCAACTCCTGGGTGAGGCCCCGGGTGATGAGGCCGGCGGCGAAGGCGTGGTGGCGGCCCTCTCGGTACAGGCGGCTCATGGCGAAGAGGGCGTCCGTGGCGCCCACTCGCACGGACTCGGGCGGAGGCAGCGGCCGGCCGAAGCGCTTGAGGGCCACCGCCCACAGGCACAGCCCCAGCAGCAACTGCGCCACCGCGAAGTGCAGGCCGTAGCGGCGGGCGAAGTCCACCACCGAGCGCTCGTTGGTGAAGCCATGGTGGTGCTCGTCGAACTCGTAGGGGCCCGGGCCCAGGGCGCGCAGGGCGCTCAGCCAGAACTGCGCGTTGTCCGCGCGCGCGAGCGCCTGGTTCATCGCCAGCTCCGGCGCGCCCACCACCAGCACCCGGCCGGCGCCGTACGGCACCACCGCCGCCACCGTCATGCCGAGCGGCTCATCGGCCAGCACCGGCACCGCGCCCTCCTCGGGGAGCGTCAGGTAGGCCTGCACCTTCGCCTCCACGCGCTCCACGCCCAGCGTGTACGGGCTGGAGAGGGGTGGCACGAGCGTGCGCATGGGCAGCGAGGTGTCCGCCTTGGTGAGCTTCACCCCCAGCGCGTCCAGCAGCCGGTTCTCCTTCGAGCCCCAGGGGACATAGAGGAGGGTGTGCCCGGCCCGCACGTGCTCGAGCAGCTTCTCCGCCTCGTCCTCGCTGAGCTCGGGGACGTGCAGCTTGTTGAGGCCGTGGCGGGGCACGTCCTCGTCCTCCAGTCCCTCGTCGCGCTCGGTGGCGAGCGCCGTCTGGTCCGGGTCGTCCTCGCGGGCGTCCTCCACCTCCACCGCGAGCAGCACCAGCGCGCCCGCGCCCTGCATGAGTTGAAGGTCCGCGGTGCGCCGGACGACGGGCAGGCCCCCCTCCTCGGCCAGCAGGTAGAGGCCGCGGGCCCCATCCGGCTGGGCCCGCCAGGTGGAGAGCGTGTCGGCGAAGCCACCCCGCGCCGCGCCGCGCACCAGCCATGAGCCCAGCAGGCCGGTGAGGAGCAGTCCGCCCACCAGGAGCAGGGGGAAACGGTCACGCACGGGCGGCCTCCTGAGGGGTGGAGGTGGCCAGCATGGGGGCGCACAGCGTGCGGAAGTCGCGGTAGCCCTCCATGCCCACCGGCAGGTTGCCGTACCAGGCGAAGTCGAAGCGCCGCGTCAGCTCGCGGAAGGGGGGCAGCCACTCGCGGCGGCCCTTGAACTGGCGCAGGTAGTCCCAGTTGCTCAGCGTGGTGTCGTAGTGGATGACGCCCTCGCGGTGCAGGCGGGAGAGCAGGGCGAGGTACAGGCTGCGCACCGCCTCGCGGTACTCGCCCCGGGCGGCCAGCTCGTCGGCGAGGTGGGCCCAACCCTCGGGCGGACGGGAGAGGGCATTCGTCGGATCCGCCGCCAGCGACGCCGCGTTCTGCGTGCTCACCTCGAGCGCGGCGCCCTCGTCGTCCATCGAGCCCTTGCCGAGCAGCTTCAGCAGCACGAGCACGAGTACCACCAGCGCTCCGGCACCGAGGACCACGAACAGCACGTTGGCCGCGCTCAGGCCACTGCCTCCCGTGTCGGACCTCCGCATCGGCTCCGGATTCGAGCGCTTGAACAGCTCGGCGAGCCATTCGCCCAACCACTTCAGGAATCGCTCCCATGGGCCCAACTTCGCCTCGGCCGTGGGGTCCTGCTTCTCGTCCGTGGGCGCCGGCACCTGGAACTCGGGCCGGGAGAGGATGTCCCGGGCGCTCGCCTGGGCCGCTCGCGCGTCCGCCTGGGCCTTCTCCAACGCCACCGTCTGGTTCGCCAGGGTGACGCCCTGCTCGAGCCGGTCGAGGGCCCCGCAGTCCTCGTCCTGGTACACGGCCTTCTCCACGTCGCGCACGAGCCGCTGGAACTTCTGGGCCTCGGCCGTGCTCAGCGAGGCGAGCGTCTTGCTCCAGGGCTCCGTCTCCGAGGCCTCCAGGTCGCACGTCTCGGCGAGGTTCTCCAGGCGCTCCTCCATGCCGACGGGAGCCAGGGACGCCTCGGCCTCCTGTGCCCAGGCCGGCGAGGCCACCAGCCAGGAGCCCAGCACGGCGAACAGGACGAGCGCCGCCCTGGCCGCCTTCCGGCCGGGGAGCTGCTGGACCGCGGCGAGGAGATCCAACCCCTCCTGGCGCACCCGGCCGTCCACCAGCAGCAGCGTGGACGTGGCGGCGCGCAGGGGCTCGAAGAGGGTGAAGGTGGCGGCCACCAGGAAGACGAGCCAGGGCGCGTTGTCGAGGGAGGCGAAGCGCTCGACGAAGGTGAGGTCGATGCCGAGCAGCTTGCGGCCGATGTAGAGCAGGGCGTTGGCCCCGATGTGGAGGTTGAGGAAGACCAGGAACTGCACGAGCAGCAGCAGGCGCACCCCGGTGGCGCTGCCCCGCGCCGGGCCGAGCATCCGCGAGCACACCCCATACAGGCCCAGGGGGCTGCCCTTGCCCTGCATGGTGGCGGCGTAGCCCACCAGGTGCGCGGAGGCGAAGAAGAAGGCGAAGCCCAGCGAGGCGCCGAGCGACAGCAGGTTGAAGGTGAAGAGGTACGCCACGGCGGACAGGAGGCTGGGCGCGCGGGCCAGCGCGGCGCGCAGCGAGGCCCAGGCCGTGGGCTCTCCGGCGCTCTTGCCGAGCAGCAGCTCCTGGACGTGGTGGCAGGCGGCGCCCTGGAAGAGGCCGCGGGCCAGCCAGGCCAGGGTGAAGAGCAGCGCGGGCAGGCCGAGCTCTCGGTGGCGGGTGACCGCGTCCGTCAGGTGCAGCAGGGCGGCGGTGACGAGCGCCCCGCCGGGCAGGGTGAGGGCCCACACGCCGGAGCTGCGCACGCACACGCGCAGACCAGCGTCCAGGATGGCCACGGCGCCTCGGGGGCGAAGTTCGAGCGCGGAGACGGCCATCTCAGAGCTCCGAGGCCATGCTGGCGAGCAGCAGGACGACGCCGTACACCACGGCGGCCCCCATGAGGGCCAGCAGCACGTTCCCCACGCTCCAGTCGCGGCGCTCCGTCGGCCCCTCGAGCGCCTTCAGCCGCTTCTCGAGACAGTTGGCGCACCGGTTGATGCCCTCGAACTGCGTGGTGCACTCGCGGCAGATGACGCGGCGGCACTCCACGCAGATGCCGAGCCCGGTGCGCTCCGGGTGGTAATGGCAGCGGCCCGAGCCCTGAATCATCCGTCCAGCCTACGCAATCCCGGGCCGCCGGTGCCAGCGGGTCGGAGGCTACTTCGCGGGGAAGTAACCCACGTCGATGACGATCTTCTGTCCCTCGGGCGACAGGACGTAGTCGAGGAAGGCCCGGGTGGCGCCGGTGGCCTCCCGGGGCAGGTAGAAGAAGAGGTCGCGTGCCAGCGGGTAGGTGCCGCTCCGGATGTTGTCCTCCGTGGGGGGAATGGCCTCCGACCGAGCATCCTTCTTCACCTTCAGCTCCCGGATGCCCTTGGCGAAGGCGGCGCCGCCGTAGCCGATGCCGTTGAGCTCTCGGGCCACCGCGTTCACCACCGCCCCCGTCCCGGGCAACGTCTGGGCCCGCACGGTGAAGTCCTCACCCCCGAGCACCTCGTCCTTCACGAAGACGTAGGTGCCCGAGGAGTTCTCTCGCGAGTAGACGACGATGGGTGCGTCCTTGCCGCCCACGTCCTTCCAGTTGGTGATGTCCCCCAGGTAGATGCCCTGGAGCTGTGCGAGGGTGAGGGCCTCCACCGGGTTGCTCGCGTTGACGTAGAAGGTGATGCCATCCCGGGCCACGGTGAGCTCCACCGGACCCTTGGGGTCGCGCTGCCGCAGCTGCTGCTTCTCGGCGTCGTTGATGGGACGGCTGGACATGGCGATGTCCGTGGTGCCGTTGATGAGCGCCGCGATGCCCGTGCCCGAGCCGCCGCCCGTCACCTGGAGCTTCAGGTTCGGGCGCTGCTTCATGAACTGTTCGGCCCAGCGCTGGCCGAGCAGGACCATGGTGTCCGAGCCCTTCACCGTCACGATGTCCACGGGCTCCTCCGCGGCGCGCGGCGTGCCCGCATCCGCCTCGGAGGACCCGAGCGGGCGCCGGCAGCCCGACACCAGGGCGAGGAGCGTGAGGGTGAAGAGCGCGGAGAGCAGCGGTCTCATGGCGTGCCGTCGGTGGCCACCGGCGTGTCCGTTCCAGGAGCCCGGCTCACGGGCACGGGCGCGCCCTCGTTGATCCATCCGGCGACCTCCTCGAGCTGCTCGGGGCTCAGCCCACCGGCGGGCATGGGCGGCAGTCCCGGCGTCGTCCCCTCCAGGCGCAGGTAGAATTCACTCTTCAGGCTCTTGGGGACGACGAAGGGCGAGCGCCCGGGGCGGGGAGCCAGCAGCCGCTGCGCGTTGCCGATGTCATCGCAGCGCGCGAGGCGGAGGTTGCCGGCGTTGCCTCCCGCGGCACCGTGGCAGCTCGTGCAGAGCGGATCGATGATGTCGCGCTGAATCCGGGAGAACGAGTCATCGCGCGTGGCGAGCTCCTGGCAGCGCGCCTCCAGATCGGGGTCCTTGCCCGGATTGACGGACAGGCCCGGGGTGGGGATGCCGTTGCCCTTGGACGGGTCGAAGAACACGCGCAGCACGGTGCCGTTCTTGTCCTCGGCGAGGAAGAGGGAGCCGTCCTTGCCCACGCTCACGCCCACGGGGGCGCCCATGGGCTGCGCGCCCTTCCTGTACCAGCCGTTGATGATCTCCAGGGGCTCGCCCACGGGCCTGCCGACGGCATCGGTGGGAATGGCGACGAGCTTCTGGCCGAAGTCCCGATACCCGTGCCACGTCATGAGCAGCTTGCCCTTGTACCAGTCCGGGAACATGCCGCCGGAGTAGTACGCCATGCCCAGCGGCGCGACGTGGGCGGGGAGCAGCAGCGCGGGCTTGCGCATGCGCGAGCAGTCGAAGCCCTTGAACTCGGGGCTGGCCTTGTTGTCGTCGTAGCAATAGGGCCACCCGTAGTCCTGCCACGGGGTGATGATGTTGAGCTCCTCGTGGGGCAGGGTGCGATCGTCGAGGCTCCGGTCCTTCCTGCTGATGGAGTCGCGGGAGTTCTCGCCCTGCACGAACAGCCCCGAGTCGGGATGGATGGCCAGGGCCATCGAGTTGCGCAGGCCGACGGCGTAGTTGCTCCACCGGGTGGCCGTGCGGTTCGGCCCGGTCAGGGCGTAGCGCCGGATGACGCCGCGGGCGGAGTGGCCCTCCGCCTCGGGGCAGATGCGGCCGTTGGTGGGGCGGTACGCCTTGGTGGTCTCGCAGTTGTCCGAGGCCGAGCCGCGATTGACATACAGGTAGCCCTGCTTGTCGAAGACGAGGGCCGTGAGCGGATGGCGCCCCTCCGTGGGCAGATCCGCGATGACGGTCTCCACCGTGGCCGCGGGATCGGCCGCATCGGGATTGAAGCGGAACACGCGGGAGAGCTCCCCGATGTACAGCAACCCATCCGGGCCGACGGCCGCGCCATGCGGACGATCGAGCCGCTCGAGCACCTTGCGCTTCACATAGGTATGGGTGGCGGGATCCGGAGACAGGCGCCAGAGCGAGCCGCGCTTGGGGACCCAGCCCCCCATGTCAACCACGATCAGGCTGCCATCCGCGAGCGACGTCACCGTGCGGGGAAACCGGAACCCATCGGCGACCACGCCGACGCAGACGCCCCGAGGTGTCGAGACCTCAATCCGGGGCAGTCCGTCACAGTCCCCAGCGGAGGTGTACTTGCCTGTCTGCGCCCGGGCCCCGAGGGGCAGGAAGGCGAGCAACAACCCGAGTGAAAACGCCGTCTTCATGAAGTGAACTCCCGGCGCTGGATACTACTCCACCGAGCCCCCCGGGTTCCGTCCGGCAACGGACGTCCATTCGGGAGGAGGGGAGGTTTTCCGGTGGGGGTGGTGGGCGGTTGGCTAGAACCGCCGCTCCCGAGGACACGGAGGAGAACGGAATGGATCTCATCGGACAGCTCTCGCAGCAACTCGGCGTGGACTCCCAGCAGGCCCAGGGCCTCGCGGGCTCGCTGCTGAAGCTGGTGCAGGGCACGGTGAAGGAGAAGATGGGCGGGGACGCCGCGGACCAGATGGGCAAGGCCATCCCCGAGATGCACGGGTGGGAACAGGCGGCGGCGACCCAGGCGCCTCAGCCCGAGTCCGGTGGCGGCGGCGGGCTGATGGGCGCGCTCGGCGGGCTCATGGGAGGAGGACAGGGGCAGTCCGGGGGCGGAGGCGGGCTGATGGGCGCGCTCGGCGGGGCCCTGGGGGGTCAGGCCGGCGAGATGGCGGGCGTCGTGGCGCTGCTCCAGCGCTTCAACCTCGACGCGGGCAAGGCCTCGCTGGTGGCGCCGCTGCTGCTCAACTTCCTCAAGTCCCGGCTCGACCCGAAGCTGGTCAGCGGCATCCTCGCGGTGATGCCGATGCTCGCCAACCTGGGAGGCGGAGGAGGGGGCGGTTCTCCGGGTGGCGGCTCCCAGGGCGGTGGAGGCCTGGGCGGAATCCTGGGCGGCCTCATCCGCTGAAGCCGTCGGGCTTTCGTTCCAGGAAGGGAGCCTGAAAAAGCACCGCGGCACCCGTCACGGTGGGACGGATGCCGCGGCTTTGGACGAG
>NZ_DASVSO010000327.1:0-20902 GCF_036388035.1 Archangium sp. | reverse complement strand
CGCCTTGCCCACCATGTAGAGCACCTCCAGCGTCGCCTCGGCGCCCGCGCGCGCGTCCCGGGGCGGGAGCTTCAGGGCCGCCACCTGGCCCTCCACCGCCTCGGCCCGCGCGAGGAAGCCCTGCTCCTCCACCACCAGCCGGCCCAACGCCCACGCTCCCGCGCCGAGCGCCGCCATCAACCCGAGCCCCACCCCCAGCACCCGGACGAGCCGGAGCAGGGAACCGGGGACCTGCGAGAGGGGGACACGCCGGGGGGCCTGGGGGATGGCGAGCTGCATGCCCCCATCCTACCGCTCACCCCCAGGTCAGCACGTATTCACTGGCCAGCGGGCCCGTGTGCCGGCCCCTCACCCGGGGCTCGCGCGCGCCCACCACCTCGAGGGCCGACGCCAGGGCGCCCTCCACATAGGGGCGCGGGAGGAAGTCGCGATCCAGGCTCATGAGGGCCGTGTGCTCCGCCGACGTCACCTGGCAGCGCCCGCTGCCCGTCGAGGAGGCCACCGCGTACGCCATGGGCAGGCTGTCCAGCAGCCGCTTCGGGTCGCCCCCCAGCAGTGCCTGCAACGGCCGACCCGTCGCCGAGGCGAAGAAGTCCATCGCCCCCCGGCGCCCCAGCGCCCGCAGGGCTCCCTCGAAGTCTCCGTATCCGTCCTTCAGCAACCATGCCGCCGTCCACAACAGCCGCAGGAAGGAGTCCGTCGGGTAGCAGGTGAAGTCCACGAACCGCCGCTCGCCGCACTCGCGCAGACAGCGCTCCACCGCCGCCTCGTCCCCCAACGCCCGCATCACCTCCACCACGCTGCGGAAGAACATCCCCCGCACGCTGTCTTCCGGCGTGGCCAGGGCCAACCGCCGTTCCAACTCCCGTTCGGCCTCGGGCACGTCCGGGTCCGATCCGGTGACGCCTCTCCTCATGTGCTACGCCCCTCCCGGCGACCGCGTCCTGCCATACCCAAATATCGGTGAGGGGCGCGCTTTCGGCACGAACGGGCCTCCCGGAAAGTTCAGGTCCGAAACAGATGGAGCCTTTCCCGGGTCTCCCATCGTCGTGTGAGGACGCCCTCCTCCGACGGCAGGGCCTTCGGCTCAGGGCCCTCCCGGTGGTCATGGCGAGCTCACCCCGGCCTTCTTCGGCTGCTACGACTGGCACTCGGCCGTCCACGGCCACTGGCTCCTCGTGCGGCTGGCGCGGACGTTCCCCGAGGCCCCCTTCGCTCCGCGCGCCCGGGCGGCGGTGGCCAGGAGCCTGACCCCCGCCAACATCGAGGCGGAGGTGCGCTACCTGAGGGCGACCCGCACACACTGGGAGCGTCACTTGCCAGTCTCAGTGTGTCTGATTTAGAGCATTCCCGCTTTCCAACAGCTGGGGGAGTGGCAATGCGTCGAGGCGTCTTCATGGTGGTGCTGTTGGTGGCGGGAGCCGCCTCGGCGGCCAGCGTGCAGGGACAGCTCGCCACGAATACGACGTGGACGCTGGCGGGCAGCCCCTACACCCTGACGGGCGACGTGACCGTGCCCCCCTGGGTGACGTTGACGCTCGAGCCCGGGGTGCAGGTCATCGCCGCCTCGACGGATGCCCAGGCCTCCGGGGCCGACCCCGACAAGGTGGAGCTCATCGTCCAAGGCGCTCTCTAGGTGCTGGGCACCGACTCCAGTCCCGTCACCTTCAAGGGCTCCGCCGTTGGCTATGACAAGTGGCGTGGCATCCGCGTGGAGTCGGGCACCACCACCGTCCTGACCAGCGCCCTCATCCGCGCTACGGCGTGGAGGTGACCGGCGCCAGCACCTCGGTCACGGTGTCCTCCAGCATCCTCACCAGCAATTACTACGGTGTCGGCGTCTCCGGCGGCACGCTCGACATGGATCACACCGTGGCCTACGCCAACTTCACGGGCGTCCAGGTCGGCGCCGGCACCGCCACCCTCCTGCACGACACCATCTCCTTCAACACGGGCGACGGGGTGGTCATGGCCAGCAACGGCTACTCCCTCTCCCTGTACGACAGCATCGTCTCCAGCAACAACGGCTTTGGGGTCTACCGCCCCAGCTACACCCCGGGCTCGGCGTCGCTCGCCTCCAACAACGTGTGGAGCAACGGCTCGGGCAACTACTCCGGCGTGTCCTCGAGCTTTGGGAGCATCTCCTCCGATCCCCTCTTCGCCTCCCCCACGGACTTCCACCTCCAGGCCAGCTCGCCCTGCCGAGGCAGGGGTACGGGCGGCACGGACCTCGGCGCCCTGCCCTACCGGGATGACACCGTGGCCAGTGTGGTCATCGAGCCCGCCAGCACCACCGTGGGCGCCACCCAGACCACCGCTTTCACCGCGCGCGCCTACAGCGGCCTGGGCAATCCGATCAGCGGGGTGAACTTCACCTGGAGCGCCAAGGAGGCCGCCGGCACCATCGACACCACCGGCGTGCTCACCGCCTCCTGCACCACCGGCACCGTCACCGCCGCCGTCACCGCCACCAGCCCCAATGGCGTGAGCGCCACCGCGGATGTCACCCTCGTGCCCGGCCCGGCGACGAAGGTCGTCATCTCGCCCCCGGCCACCGGCATCGAGGCCGGCGCCTCGCGCCTCTTCACGGCCAGCGTGCTGGACTCGTGCGGCAATGCCCGCACGACGGACACCGTCACCTGGAGCACCGCCACCGGCGCCGGCACCATCAGCGCCACCGGCCAGTACACGGCCACCTGCACCCCGGGCAGCTACCCCGGCGCGGTCACCGCCCGCCTGGGCGCCCTCTCCAACACCGCGAACGTGTTCGTCTCCACGGGCCCGTTCACGCGGCTCCATGTCTCGCCCTCGTCGCCCAGCCTCGCCCTGGGGGCCCAGCAGGCCTTCTCCGTCATGGCCACCGATCGCTGCGGCAACGTCCTGACGTCCCCGGACATTGCCTGGAGCGTCGTCAACGGCGGAGGCTCCATCACCTCCGAGGGCGTCTTCACCTCGGGCACCCGCGCGGGCTTCTACGCCGACACCCTCCAGGCCTCCAGCGGCGGCAAGCTGGGCCACACGAGCGTCACGGTGCTGGGCGGTGAGATCGTCTCGCTGGAGCTCGTCCCGAGCACCCCCACCGTGGAGCCCAAGGGCCGGGTGACCTTCAAGGCCGTCGCGCGGGATGCGTACAACAACGAGGTCCCCGCCACCCCCACCTGGAGCGTCATCGCCGGGGGCGGCACCATCGACTCCGCGGGGACCTTCACCGCGGGCACCGTGACCGGCACCTACACGGGGACGGTCCGCGCTGTCGCGGGCAGTGCCTCGGCCACCGCCACCGTCGTGATCAAGCCCGGGCCCGTCGCCCGCATCGAGCTGAGCCCCTCGCCGGCCATGCTCTCGCCGGGTGGCTCGGTGCGCTTCACCGCGCGCGTGCTGGATGCCTACGACAACCTCCGGACGACGGACACCGTCACCTGGAGCCTGCTCACCGACACCGCCGGGAAGTTCAACACCACCCCGGGCGACTTCACCGCCACCACCGTGGCAGGCAACTACACGGATGCCATCCGGGCGGAAGCGGGCGGAAAGACGGCCTATGCCTCCGTCCTCGTCCGGCCCGGGGCGCTGTCGCGGCTCCAGCTCAGCCCCTCGTCGGCCTCGCCGCGGGTGGGCGAGTCGGTGGCCTTCACCGCCAAGGGCCTGGATGAGTACGGCAATGAGGTGGCGATCACGCCCTTCTGGGAGGTGGTGGGCGGTGGCGGCGGCATCAGCACCATCGGCACCTTCACCGCGGGCAACCTGGCCGGCACGTACACGGACACGGTCCGGGTGCGCGCCGACGGCCTGAGTGCCACCGCCACCGTGGTGGTGAGGCCGGGCCCGGTGGTGAAGGTCTCGCTCTCTCCGAGCAGCCCTTCGCTGCTGACCCGCGGCACGCTGCAATTCACCGCCAGGGCCACGGATGCCTTCGGCAACGAGCTGGCCTCCAGCCCGCGCACCTGGTCGGTCCAGCCCTCGGCCGGCACCCTCACCGCCACCGGCCTGTTCACCGCGGGCAACACCGCCGGCTTCTTCACGGACGCCGTCGCGGTCGAGGTGGAGGGAGTGAAGGCCGCCACCAGCGTGGACATCTCCCGCCGGGTGGCGAGGGTGGAGGTGTCGCGGACGGGCACGGGCGCCCTGGACGCGGGTGGCACCGCCACCTTCACCGCGCGGGCCTTCGACTCCAGCGGCGCGGAGGTGCTCGACGCGGGCCTCACCTGGAGCGCCCGGACGGGCGCGGGCTCCATCGACTCCAGCGGTCGGCTGACGGTCGCGTGCACGCCGGGCACCTTCTCGGCGGGCGTGACGGCCACCGCCGAGGGCATCTCCAGCAGCGTGGACGTCACCATCGTCGCCGGCCCCGCCGGGCGCCTGACGGTCTCGCCCGCCAGCGTCCTCGTGGAGGCGAAGGGCTCCACCTCCTTCAGCGCCTCGGCCACGGACACGTGCGGCAACACGCTGCCCCCGCCCTCGGTGACGTGGAGCACGACGAGTGGCGCGGGCTCCATCACCGAGGGGGGCCAGTACACGGCGCCGTGCACCGTGGGCAGCCTGCCCGGAGCGGTGGTGGCCAGGCTCGGCGGCCTCTTGGCCAGCGCGAGCGTGACGGTGAAGCCGGGAGCGCCGGCCTCGCTCTCCGTCGAGCCGACGTCCGCCATGCTCGCCGTCACCGAGACGAAGCAGTTCTCGGTGCGGGGGGCCGATGTGTGCGGCAACGCGCTGACGCCGTCGGTGAGCTGGGAGGTGGTGTCCGGAGGAGGCTCGGTGGACGGCACGGGCCTGCTCACCGCGGGCACCCGGGCCGGCAGCTACACCGACACCCTGCGGGTGAGCACGGGCACGCTGTCGGCCAGCGCCAGCCTCACCGTGCTACCGGGCGCGCTGGCCTCGATGGCCATCAGCCCCGAGCGGACCGAGCTGCTCCCGGCCGGCAAGAAGACCTTCACCGCCCGAGGCGCGGACCGCTTCGGCAACACGGTGCCGGTGTCGCCCACCTGGAGCGTGGTGGCCGGCGGCGGCTCCATCCTGCCCTCGGGTGAGTTCACCGCGGGCACCGCCGCGGGCACGTACACGGGCACGGTGCGGGCGGAGTCCTCGGACGTCTCGGGGAACGCCACCGTGATCGTCCTCGCCGGCTCCACCACCCGCATCGAGCTGACGCCCACGAGCGTCGTGCTCGAGCCCGGGCAGGAGCGGCGCTTCACCGCGCGGGCCTTCGACGTGTTCGGCAACCCCAGTGCCACTCCGCTCACCTGGAGCGTCGCGGCGCCGGAGGTGGGCACGATGGATGGCACGGGCCGCTTCACCGCGGGCACGGTGGCCGGGAGCTACGCGGAGGCGGTGCGCGTGAGCAGCGGCGGCGTCACCGTGGTGGCGAACGTCACGGTGGTGGCAGGCCCCACGGCGCGCGTGGAGCTCACGCCGCTGGCGCCCACGGTGCTCGTGGGAGGCACGGTGCGCTTCTCCGCGCGCGCGCTGGATGCCCACGGCAACGAGCGCTCGGCCCAGGCGCGGTGGACCAGCAACGCCTCGGCCGGCGCCATCACCGGGGAGGGCCTGTTCACCGCCGGCACCCGGGCGGGCGAGTTCCCCGACGCGGTGACCGCCACGTTCGACGGGGTGAGCGCCTCCACCTCGGTGAAGGTGCTGGCTCCGGACAGCCCGGACTCTGGAACCGGTGGCAACGACGGTGGCACGGGCGAAACGCCGCCTCCGCCTCCCAGTGGCTGCGGCTGCTCGAGCGCGGCCGATGCCTCGGTGCCGGTGGCCCTGCTGCTGCTGGCGCTGTTCATGAGCCGGCGCCGGACCTTCCAGGTCTAAGCCTGCTCCGGTTCGAGCTCTCGAACCTCGAGGGCTCGTTCCGGGCATTCGCTACACCGACGCCCCCGGCTGGGTAGCGCCGGAAAGGGGCGGCCCGCGCGAGCGCGAGCTGGCGCTCGGGACCGCCCCAGCGGATCAGATCAGATCCTTGAGCGCCTTGAGGGGCTGGATCTTCACGACCTTGCGGGCCGGCTTGGCCTTGAAGACGGTCTCCTGGCCCGTGAAGGGGTTGATGCCCTTGCGCGCCTTGGTGGCCGGCTTCTTCACGACCTTCAGCTTCATCAGGCCGGGGACCACGAACTTGCCCGAGCCGCGAGCGCCGAGGTTCTTCTCGATCTGCCCGCTGAGGGCGGTGAAGACCGCGCCGACCTGCTTGCGGGAGAGGCCCGTCTCCTCGGCGATGTTGAGGAGGATCTGGGACTTGGTGGGGGCCCGACCGGTGTTGGAGGTAGTGCTCTTCTTCGCAGCGCCTGCAGCCTTCTTCGCAGCCATGATGGACTCCTGGTCGTAGTGAGACGACGCGATCCCATACCACTGTCCGGGTCGCATGGCGGCCACGGATTCAGCGGGATTGTGCGGCAGCGTGAATTCGCCTGGGGGGCAGCTACGTGGAACCGTCGTAGGAGGAGCGGTTCTTCGAACGGCGCGCCAGCCAGTTGCGGAGGAAGGCCTTCACCGCCGGGTGCTGGGACTCGCGGACCACGTCGGGCGGACCTGACTCGACGATGAGGCCCTCGTGCATGAGGGCGATGGTGTCGGCCATGCCGAAGGCGGACGCCACGTCCGGCGTGATCACGAGCGAGGTGGCCCCGAGCTGCTGCTTGGCGGTGAGGATGATGTCGTTGACGGCGGCCGTGGTGAGCGGATCCAGGCCGGCCGTGGGGTCGTCGTAGAGGAGGATCCTCGGCCGGAGGATGGTGGCGCGCGCGAAGCCCACGCGCTTCTGCATGCCGCCGGACAGCTCACCGGGGAAGCGCTGGGCCGCGTGCGACAGCCCCACCATGGCCAACGTCTTGTTCACCGTCTCCTGGATCTCCTCCTCGGACATGCGGGTGCGCTCCCGCAGGGGGAACGCCACGTTGTCGAAGACGGTGAGCGAGTCGAAGAGGGCGTTGGCCTGGAAGAGGATGCCCTGATTGCGGCGCATCTGGTTGAGCGCGGACTCGTCCATCCGCGCCACGTCCTCGCCCTCCACGAGCACCAGGCCCCGGTCCGGCTTGAGCAGGCCCATGAGGTGCTTCATCAGCACCGACTTGCCCGAACCGGACATCCCCACCAGCACGCAGGTGGTGCCCTCGGGCACCACGAGGTCCACACCCCGCAGGGCCTGATGGCCGCCAAAGGACTTGTGGAGGCCCCGCACCTCGAGGGTCAGCTTGCGTGCCGGCTCGCCGCTCGTGTCGCTCATCGCCTCGCCATTCTAGGGTGAATCCCCGCGCGGCGCTCAGACGTACCGCTCGTGGGCTCAGTTCACGGGACCCACGCCGTACGCGTTCCACTCGCCGAACTCGTCGACGTAGAACTCGTAGGCGTAGTGGGTCTGCACCGTCTGGGTGTCCCCATTGCCCCAGCGGCGCAGCTCCGAGTACTTCACCCGCACCGGGAAGACCATCGGCCCGCTGATGCCGTTGACGAGGCGGTCCCGCTCCGTGGTCTCGCGCGACTCGCCAAAGGTCACGCTCTCGAAGGTGACCGTCGTCGACGAGTGCGATGAGCCGACGCCCGTCGCCAGCGCCTGCGCCTTGCGCGTGACGTAGGCCTTCACCTCGGCTTCGGTCGGCGGCGTCGAACGGGCGCTCTGCGAACAGGCGGCCAGGAAAAGAGCCACGATCGAGACGCCGAGCACTCGGCTGAAAGACGCGAACATGAGACCTCCGGAACCGGGAAAGAGGCCGCGACGATGGTCCAGGCGTGCGTCGGAAATCAAGCCGGTGTCCTGCCCGGAGCACCCCATTGCATGAGAGCGGGGAGCACGCGCTCTTCAACACCGGCGCTTCAGCTCGTGCAAGGGACGAGGGGTGCGCGAAAACCGTTTCCGGTACTCGGTGGCGCCGACTATCCTGCCGCGCCGAGCAGCCAAGGAGACGACATGACGCGCGAGTATCCCCAGGAACAACTGATGGCGTTCGTCCAGGCCATGGCCAACGTGGTCGCGAGCGACGGCCGCATCACCGAGGACGAGCGCCAGCAGCTCGACAACATGGTGGCCGGCATCGGCCTGTCGCCCCGCGACGAGCAGGTCTCCGCGCTCATCGAGCAGGAATTCCAGAAGCCCAGCCGCCTCACCGACATCGTCGGGAAGATCGAAAACCGCGAGCTGCGCGCTGCCCTCCTGCGCATGCTCGTCGAGGTGGCGTGCGCCGACGGCGAGATCGCGAACGAGGAGCGCGCGTCGGTGAAGGCGGCCGCCAGCGCCTTCGGTTTCAACGCGTCGATCGCCGACGAGCTCATCGACTGGGCGCTCGCCTCGATCAAGCTCGAGCAGCGCGAGCGCGAGATCATGGCGAAGCTGGTCTAGTCCGCGGCAGGAGCACCAGCGCAGTCGTTGTCGCAACGACTGCGCTGCCCTCCCCCTCACCTCAGAAGGGCATTCCAGAGATGAGGTAGAGGTAGTTGACCCGAATGCGCGTCGCCCAGCACGCGTGCAGGTTCAGCTTCCAGTCTTCGCTGGGGAGCGAGCCCTTGGCCTGAAGGAAGAGCTCTTTCGGGCTGTCCCCCAGGGCCGTGAGGTCCACCTCGTCGCCCGCCAGGCGAATGGGCTGGCCACTCGACCCGGGCTGACGCTGGTAGGCCAGGAGCACCTTCGCCTCCGAGGGGTCCGTGGAGTCCTTGGTCCTCACGGTCACCGAGGCCGATTCCAGGGTATCGAGCCGGGTGTTGTCGTCGGTCTCCAACGTCACCTCGGTGAAGCGGAGGGTGAGCTTGCCCGCGCCGCTTGGGATTTGTTCAGGCACGGGGACTGGGAAGGGCGTGACCCAGTTCAGCTCCTGCTGCCCCAGGTCCATCCCCGGAACCGGCTCATCCTTCAACGTCTTGCAGATCCGCTGTGCGTCTACCTCCACGAAGAAGAGCTGCTTGAGAGAGAAATCCTCGGCACAACCCCCGAGGAGGCATGCCGCGGACAGCACCAGGGCGCATCGAGCCTTGCGCATGAGAGAGTCTCCAGTTCCGCGAATCACTTGAAATAGATGAGGAAGCCCAGCTTCACCGAGGGAAAGGTGAAGTTCAGCTTGATGGGATCGGCGCTGATGCCTTCATCGCCCAACGTGCCTTGCAGGAGGGCCTCCGACTCATTCACACGGACCGACACGTAGCTGAGGCCCGCGCGCAAGAAGAAGGAGAAGTAGCGCGGAGAGCCGAGCTCCAAGCCCACGCTGGCCGTAGCGAAGTCGTAGCCGAAGTCCTTCAACACCAGGCTGACGAGCTCGTCGGAGGTATTCATGCCGAACCTCTTGGAGAGGGCCGAGCCGTAGTCCGCGGGGAAGTAGTGGCCGACGTCCACGTTCAGGGAGGGCGTGATGGGGAAGTAGAAGGCCACGCCCACTCCAGCACGCGCCGCCACTCCAATCGTATTGGTCGCCAATCCTCCGCTCAGGCGCAGCCAGGACATGGGGCGGTAGAGCAACGAGGCCCCCACCCCATCGGGAACGCCGCCATCGAGCAGCAGTCCCCAGCGCGTGTGCGGCCTCTTGGCGGGAGCAGCGGGTGCGGCCGGGACCTCCTCGGCCACGGCGCCAACGGAGGGCGGCGGCTCGGTGGGAGTCTCGGCGGACGGCGCGGTCGGCTGGGACTCCGGGTCCGTGGAGGGGCTCACATCGGTGGAGACGGCCGGAGGGTCCTCGACGGCGGGCGCCCCCGCTGACTCTCCGGAGGACTCAACAGGAGGAGCAACCGGAGGGGCCTCGACGGCGGGTGCCGCCGACTCCCCGGAGGACTCAACAGGAGGAGCTGCCTGGGCGGCCTCGACGGCGGGCGCCCCCGACGACTCCCCAGGGGATTCAGGCACGACGCTCCCTTGGGAGAGCGCGAGAATGAGCAAGAACGGAGACATAACGAGACAGAACTCCTGGAAGACGTCGAACCCCAAGACACGGCACGAGGTTCCGGGCGGGGCACCGACCCCGCTCTCACCTCAGCTGACGAACAGGTGGAAAAGGCATCGGGGCAAGCGCTGGCTCCTGGAGCCCCCTCGCGCCTCCTCCCTTCATCCTCATCGCCCCCCCCTGTCAGGGTGCCGCCATGCAACAGTTACCTGTATAGCGTAATGGCTGATCGTCAGCCAAGGGGGGGTTCAAGCGCGCGGAGGAGGCCGCGGGGAGGCGGCTGCGGCGCCCTGGGTAACAGGGGACGCGAGTAGAAGCGGACGTGGGACGGAGTGGTGAAGCCCACGCGGAAGACGGGGGAGCCATGGAGCAGCTCCTTCCTGATATCCACTCCCGAGCGAGCGAGCAGGCCACCGGTCAGTAAGTTCGCCGAGCGGAGCGCTGGCTGGTGGTCCGCTGAGCCATGCACCGACGAAGCATGCCGGCCAGGAGTGTTGAGGGACCATGCCTGATTCGACCGGGGAGCAATCCTCCAGCCGTCCCCTCACTGTGCTGGAGGGCGGCCCCCTCGCGTACAACCAGCAGGCACTCTGGTTCGCCTCCAAGTTCGACTCCAGCGCGTACAACCTCGCCTACGGGTTCCGGCTCCAGGGCTCATTGGAACCGGGGTTGCTGCGGCGCGCGCTGGCGCTCCTCATCGCGCGCCATCCGGTGCTCCGCACCACCTTCGCCGAGACGGAGCACGGACCGCGCCGGGTGGTTCACGGCGAGCTGGACTTCGAGTTCCAGCACCTCGAGGCGGTACGGCTCGAGGAGGAGGCCCTCTTGCCGCGCCTGTATGCCGACGCGGCCCGTCCCTACGATCTCCAGAACGGACCCGTGCTCCGCTGCGCACTGTACGGGCGGGGCCCGCGCGAGCACGCGCTGCTGCTGGCCACCCACCACCTGTCGCTCGACGGTGGCTCGCTGATGCTCCTGCTCCAGGACCTCCAGCGGATCTACGGCGCGCTGGCCCAGGGCCGTGACGTGGACCCCGTGCCCGCTGGGACTCGGGATTATGGCGAGTTCGTCCAGTGGCAGGCGGAGTGGCTCGCCAGCGCCGAGGGTGTCCGGGCACGCGACTACTGGCGCGAGCAGCTCGCCGGATGCGCGCCCGTGCTGAACCTGCCCACTGATCACCCGCGGCCGGTCCGGCAGACCTTCCGCCAACGGACGCACCTCCTGCGGCTCGACGACACCCTGGCCCAGTCGCTCGGAGCGCGGGCGAAGGCGGAGGGCACCAGCCTCTATGCCCTGCTGCTCGCGGCCTTCCAGGTCCTGCTCCATCGTCACAGCGGGCAGGATGACCTGCTGGTGGGAGTCCCCTTCTCCGGCCGAAGCCAGGACTGGCATTCCGGGGTGGTGGGCTACCTCGTCAACACCCTCGCCGTGCGCTCCAGGGCCCCCGTGGGTTCGTCCTTCCGGACGTTCTACAGGCAAGCCGCGCGAACGCTGCGGGAGTCCCTGGCCCAGGGCAACTACCCGTTTCCGAAGCTCATCGAGGAGCTCGAGCTGCCGCGCAACCCGGGCCGCGCGCCGCTCGTGCAGGCGACGTTCACGCTGATGCCACGCCCTCGGCCCGAGGCGTCACGGGAGCCCCCTCCGTTCGAGTTCGAGCGGTTGACGGCCTCCAACGTCGGCGTGCCGGGTGAGCTCTCGGTGCACGTCCACTTCACCCGCGACTCCGGGACGCAGCTGCTCTGGGGCGTGAATGCCGACCTCTTCGAGGCGGAGACCGTGGAGCGCCTCGCCGCGCGCTACGTCACCCTGCTGGAGTCCATCGCCTCGGACCTCGACCAGCCGCTCGCTGGGCTGCGAATGCTCCCGCCCCAGGAGGAGCACCAACTCCTGGTGGAGTGGAACGCGACTGGCATGGCGGCGCCGGAGGGGTGTCTTCACGAGCTGTTCGCCCGACAGGCGGAGCAGACACCGGACGCCCTCGCGGTCCGCTTCGAGCAACAGGCGCTCACCTACCGGGAGCTGGAGGAGCGCGCCAACGCACTCGCCCACCGCTTGCGCCAGCTCGGGGTCGGGCCGGAGGCGCGGGTGGGCCTGTGTCTGGAGCGCTCGCCGGAGCTGATCATCGGACTGCTCGGGGTGTTGAAGGCCGGTGGTGCCTACGTCCCGCTCGACCCGGCGTACCCCGCCGACCGCCTGGCCTTCATGGTCGAGGACGCACGGCTCTCCGTGATCGTGACCCAGCGTTCGCTCGCCGATCGGCTGCCCGCCAGCGACACCGCGCGGCTCTTCATCGGCCCGGGTGGCGAGGAGCTGCCGGGTCCGCGCTCGCACGCGCCCGCCAGTGGCGTGAGCGCCGGAAACGCGGCGTACATCATCTACACCTCGGGCTCCACGGGGCGGCCCAAGGGCGTCATCGTCGAGCACCGGTCGATCCTCAACCTGCTCGCGGCGCAACCGCGGGTGCTCCCCCTCGGGCCAGGAGATCGCCTGCTGCAGCTCGCGTCGGTGAGCTTCGACATGGCGGTCCAGGAGATCTTCTCCCCGCTCGTCTCGGGGGCCACCCTCTGCCTGGCCCGGCGGGAAGCCCTGGTCCCCGGGCCAGAGCTGGCGAGCCTCCTGCGAGAGCGGGAGATCACCACCGTCATCCTGTCTCCCTCCGCGCTGGCGGCGCTGCCTCCGGGAGAGTATCCGGCCCTCAGGGCCATCATGGTGGGCGGAGAGGCCTGTCCGGATCCGATTGTGGCGCGCTGGAGCGCGGGCCGCCGCTTCATCAATGGGTATGGGCCCACCGAGGCCACCATCTACGCCACCTGCACCCCATGCACCGCGGGCACTCCGGTGACGATCGGCCGGCCCATCGGCAACGTCCAGGTGTACGTGCTGGACTCGCGGCTCCAGCCGGTGCCCCGAGGGGTGCCGGGCGAGCTGTACATCGGAGGCGCGGGCGTGGCGCGCGGCTATCCGCGGCGCCCCGAGCTGACGGCGGAGCGGTTCGTCCCGGATCCCTTCGGCACCGTGCCGGGGGCCCGCCTGTACAGGACGGGAGACCTGGCGCGCCACCTGCCCGACGGGCAGCTCGAGTTCCTCGGGCGCATGGATCATCAGGTGAAGATCCGCGGCTTCCGCATCGAGCTCGGGGAGATCGAGTCCGTGCTGGGAGCGCACCCAGCCGTGCGCGAGGTCGTGGTGCTGGCCCGGGAGGAGAGTCCCGGGAGCCCGTTCCTGGTGGCCTACGTGGTGGCGCGCGAGGGCCACGCGGTGGAAGAGGCCGGACTCCGGACCTTCCTCAAGCGCTCCCTGCCCGAGCACATGGTGCCCTCCGTCTTCGTGCCGTGTGAGCACCTGCCCCTCACCTCCAACGGGAAGGTGGACCGGGCGAAGCTGCTCGCCCTGCCCTTGCGTCGCGAGCGGAGCACCCGCTCCCGGCCTCCGGCGAACGAGGTCGAGCGCACCCTCGCGCGCATCTGGCAGGACCTCCTGCGGCTCGAGCGCGTGGGAGCCACGGAGAGCTTCTTCGAGCTCGGCGGGCACTCGCTGCTGCTCACGCAGGTGCAGGCGCGGATGAAGCAGGCCTTCGGACGGGCGCCGTCGATGCTGGAGCTGTTCGAGCATCCCTCGATCGAGTCCCTCGCGGCGTACCTCACCCCGGCCACGTCCGCACCGGAGCCCCTGCGTGCCAGGTCCGCGTCCTCCGAGGAGCGGGGACAGGCGGTGGCCATCATCGGAATGGCCGGGCAGTTCCCGGGAGCCAGGGACCTGGAGCAGTTCTGGCGCAACCTCGCCGCGGGCGTGGAGTCCATCTCGCGCCCGAGCGACGAGGAGCTGACGGCGGCCGGCATTCCTCCCGGGCTGTCGGGCCGCCCCGAGTACGTGCGGGCCAAGGGCGTGCTGGAAGGCGCGGAGCTGTTCGACGCGGAGTTCTTCGGCATCAGCCCCCGCGAGGCGGGCCTGCTGGATCCGCAACAGCGGCGCTTCCTCGAGTGCGCGTGGGAGGCGCTGGAGGACGCGGGCCATCCCCCCCAGACGCACGGCGCCTCCGTCGGCGTCTTCGCCACCTCCAGCGCGACCACCTACCAACCCCACCCGTCCTCGGACGAGCCCGCCGACACGTGGCAGCTCAAGCTGGGCTTGGAGAGCGACTTCCTGGCGACCCGCGTCTCCTACAAGCTGGACCTACGCGGGCCGGGGCTGACCGTCCGGACGGGCTGCTCGGGCTCGCTCGTGGCGGTCCACCTCGCGTGCCGCAGCGTGCTCTCCGGTGAGTGCGATCTGGCGCTGGCGGGGGGCGTGTCGATCTCCGTGCCACTCGCGGGCGGTTACCTCTACCAACCCGGGATGATCCTCTCCCCGGATGGCCACTGCCGGGCGTTCGACGCGCGGGCGGCGGGGACCGTGCGCGGCAACGGCGTGGGCGTCGTCGTCCTCAAGCGCCTGGAGCGCGCCCTGGCCGACGGCGACACCATCCATGCGGTGATCCGCGGCTCGGCCCTCAACAACGACGGCGCGGGCAAGCTCGGCTACACGGCGCCGGGCGTGGCCGGGCAGGCCGAGGTGATCGCCCGGGCGCAGGAGGTGGCCGGAGTCCAGCCTCACGAGGTGTCCTTCGTGGAGACCCATGGAACGGGCACCCCGCTGGGAGATCCCGTCGAGGTCGCCGCGTTGACGAAGGCGTTCCAGCGCGGCGGGGGCGTCCAGGGGCACTGCGTACTGGGAGCCACCAAGCCCAACATCGGTCACCTGGACTCGGCCGCGGGGATCGCGGGGCTGATCAAGACGGTGCTCTGCCTGCGCCACGGTCAGCTCCCGCCAGTCGTCCACTTCGAGCAGCCCAACCCGGGGCTGGAGCTGGCCGGGACGCCTTTCTCCATCAACGCGCGGCTCTCGGACTGGACGCCGCCCGAGGGCCTGCCCCGGATCGCCGGAGTGAGCTCCTTCGGCATCGGCGGCACCAACGCCCATGTGGTGGTGGCGGAGCCGCCGGCCGTGCCCGCCGAGACGGCCTCGGAGCGCTGGCGCGTGCTGCCCCTCTCGGCGCGCAGCGGCGCCGCGCTCGCCGAGGCCGCCCGGCGCCTGGGAGAAGCCCTGGCGAGGCGTCCGGAGCTGCCGTTGGCGGACGTGGCCCACACGCTCCAGCGGGGACGGACTCCCTTCGAGCAGCGCGTGTCCCTGGTGTGCCGGGACGTCCCGGGTGCGGTGGCGAAACTGGAGCGGCTGGCGCGCGAGCTCGCGCGGGGCGAGCGCTCACCAGGTGTGGCCCGAGGCCGGGAGGTGGCCTTCCTGTTCGCTGGCCAGGGCTCGCAGCACGCGGGCATGGGACGCGCGCTCTACTCCGCCCAGGCGGTGTTCCGGGCCGAGGTGGACCGGTGCGCCGAGCTGCTCCGGCCGCACCTGGGGCTGGACGTGCGCGAGCTGCTCCTCCAGCCAGAGGGCGAGGCCTCCGGCGAGCGCATCCACCAGACGGAGCTCGCGCAGCCCTGCCTCTTCGTCCTCGAATACGCGCTGGCCCGGCTCTGGATGTCCCTGGGGCTCGTCCCGAAGGCGATGATGGGCCACAGCCTCGGGGAGTACGTGGCCGCCTGTCTCGCCGGGGTGTTCTCATTGGAGGACGCGCTGCGGCTGATCCTCGCCCGGGGGCGACTGATGCAGGCCTTGCCCGAGGGCGCGATGCTCGCGGTGGCGCTCTCGGCGGACGCGCTGCGGCCCCTGCTCGAGGAGCACCTCCACATCGCGGCGTACAACGCGCCCGCCCGCTGCGTGGTGGCCGGTCCCGTAGAGGCCATCTCCCGGCTGGAGCGGCGCCTGGAAGCGAACGGGAATGGGAGCAGGCGCCTGCGAACCTCGCATGCCTACCACTCGCCCATGATGGAGCCCGCGCTGGCCCCCTTCGCCGAGCAGGTGCGGCGGGTGCGGCTCTCGGCCCCCACCCTCCCCTTCATCTCGAACGTCACGGGGACGTGGATCACCCCCGAGCAGGCGACGGATCCCGACTACTGGGTCCAGCACCTGCGTCAGCCGGTGCGCTTCGCGGACGGAGTGGCGTCCCTGTTGGACGCACAGGGGCCGGAGCGGCTGCTGCTGGAGGTGGGCCCGGGCCAGACGTTGGGGGGATTGGTCCGCCAGTGCCCGGGCTTCAGCGAGTCCCACGCCCTGCGCTCGTCGCTGCCCCGGCCCGGCTCACGGGCCGATGACGCGGAGTTCTTCCTGTCGCAGGTGGGAGAGGCCTGGAGCCACGGAGCGGCGGTCGACTGGCGGGGCCTGGCTCCGGATGAGCGGCGCCGGCGCGTCTCCCTGCCGACGTACCCGTTCGAGCGCCAGCGCTACTGGACGGATCAGGCGACGCCGCCTCCCCTTCCCACCCAGGTACCCGCTCGCGCTCCGCTCCCGGGGGACGCGCCCCTCCAGGAGGCGGTGGCGACGATCTGGCGTGAGCTGCTGGGCGTCAGCGCCGTGGGCCTCCACGAGGATTTCTTCGACCTGGGAGGTGATTCGCTGCTCTCCGTCCAGCTCGGCGCGCGGCTCCGGGAGACGTTGCAGGTGGACTTTCCCCAGCAGCGGATTCTCGAGCACCGGACGATCGAACAGCTCGCGTCCTTCCTGCAGGGGGCCGCCCGCGCGGGCGCACCCCTTCTCAACGGCGGCGCGTCGCTGCTGGTCGAGCTGAACCGGGGTGACCCGCGACGCCGCCCGCTCTTCCTGATCCATCCGGTGGGGGGCACCGTCTTCACCTATCAATCCCTGGCGCGCATGCTGGACCCGGGCCTGCCCATCTACGGCGTGCGCGCGCGGGGACTCGAGCCTGGCGAGACCCTCGCCGGAAGCATCGAGGACATGGCCACCCTGTACCTGGAGGCCGTGCGCACCCGCCAGCCCTCCGGGCCCTACCGGCTCGCGGGGCACTCCTTCGGGGGCGTGGTGGCGTACGAGATGGCCCAGCAACTGCTGACGCGCCGCGAGCAGGTGGAGTCCCTCCTCCTCATGGACTCCCCGGGCCCCGGACAGATGCCCGTGAGCCTGGGCTCCCAGGAGGAGATCCAGGAGTACTTCCACAGGATGGCGCCCGAGCTGTTCCGGGAGCTCTTCCTGACACCGGCGGCGCGGGAGGGCTCGCTGGACGCCCTGCTGCCGCGCGGCGAGGTCTTCCTCCGGGTGTTCCGGGAGAACGCCTCGGCCATGTTCGCCTACACGCCGCGTCCCTACCCGGGCCGGCTGGTCTTCTTCCACGCGCGGGAGCGGGATGCCATCAACTCGCCTCACCCCGAGCTGGCCTGGATTCCGCTGGCCGCCGGGGGCGTCGAGGTCCACGTCGTGCCGGGCAATCACGTGACCATGCTGGGAGAGCCCCACGTGCGCGACCTCGTCAAGAAGGTGCGGGGCGTCCTGGACGAGCACGAGGAGCGCCAGGGCCGGACGGCGGGGCTGTCCTCGCCCACGCTGGGATTGCGCACCCGGTAGGAGCGGGACGCGCTGTGTTCACTTTGAAATCGAACGGCGTGAAAAGCGCGCGCCCCCATGCTTTTCCATCCGGACTGGATGATTCTCGGATCATCCCTGCCCCCGGGGAATGAAGCCGAGCTGCGGTCTGTCGTGGTCCGCACCCGGTAGAAAGAGATGAGGCCCATGAGTACCCGCCCCCGTGCTCCCGCGCCCCGCGTGCTGATCATCGATGACACCCCCACCATCCATCAGGACTTCCACCGGATCCTCGCCGGACCCCGGGACAGCTCACCGTTCACCGAAAAGGAGATAGCCCTTTTCGACCTGGCGCCGTCTCGTGCGCAGGGGCGCCTCTTCGAGGTGGACTCCGCCTTCCAGGGGGAGGAGGGCCTGGAGTGTGTGCGCGCCGCGTTGAAGGAGGGACGGCCGTATTCCGTGGCCTTCGTCGACGTGCGCATGCCGCCTGGAATGGACGGCGTGGAGACCATCGAGCGCCTCTGGCGGGAGGACCCGGACCTCCAGGTGGTGCTCTGCTCGGCGTACGCGGACTACTCCTGGGAGCAGGTGGCGCAACGGCTGGGCATCAGCCAGCGGCTGCTCATCCTCCGCAAGCCCTTCGACAGCATCGAGGTGCGCCAGATGGCCCACGCGCTCTCCGAGAAGTGGGAGCTGCTGCGCCGGGACCGCAGTCGCATGCAGGAGCTGGAGCGGGCCAACGCCCGGCTGGAGCAGGAGGCGGAGGAGCGCAGGGTGCTGGAGTGCCAGCTCGCCCAGGCCCAGCGGCTGGAGTCCCTGGGGAGGCTCGCCGCCGGCATGGCGCATGAGGTCAACAACCCGCTCAGCTTCATCATCTCCAACCTCAACCATGTCCACCGGGAGCTGAACGGGCTGGCCACCGGGCAGCGCGTGGATGACCCGGGCGAGCTCCAGGAGGCCTGCCACGATGCGCTCCGGGGCTGCGAGCGCATCCGGCGGCTGGTGCAGGACGTGCGGGTCTTCGCCCGCGTCAACAACACCCCCGCCAATCCGGTGGACGTGGTGGAGGTGATGGAGGAGGCCCTCGCCATGGCCGGCATTGCCCGGGTGCCAGGGCTGCGGATCGAGAGGGAGCTGCAACCGGTGCCGCCCGCCGTGGCCGACGAGCACGGCCTGGGACAGGTCTTCCTCAACCTGCTCATCAACGCCGCCCAGGCGCTGCGGGGGAACGGAGAGACCGCCGAGCCCACCATCCGCGTGGCCACGGGCCTCCATCCCGACGGCCGGGTGAAGGTGGAGATCCGGGACAACGGCCCCGGCATCGCCCCCGAGCACCTGGGCCGCATCTTCGAGCCCTTCTTCACCACCAAGCCGGTGGGGGAAGGCACGGGGCTGGGCCTGTCCATCTGCCACGGCATCGTCTCCGGGCTCGGGGGCGAGCTGTCCGTCGAGAGCCAGCCGGGCCAGGGCGCCACCTTCCGCGTCCTGCTGCCGGCGGCGCCCGTCCGCTCCTCACGGCCGTCCACGAAGCGCCCGCTGGAGCAGGTGGGCGTGGAGCGCAGGACCCAGTAAGCCGGGCCAGCACACGCCCGGCCGAAGGTGTCAGTCGGCCCTCACGCTTTCGTCCAACACCCAACACTTTCATCACAAAATTTCACCACTGCTGCATTCTTATAAAGTAAGACGGTGCGCCTCTACAGGGGGGAAGTCGCTTGGAAACGCGCCGAAGTGCCGCAGTGGACGCCCGCACGCTGGATGAAGCCCCGGGGACGGCCTCGCTCGAGGCCTCAACCCCCGATGAACTGCTCGAGTTGATCGCGAGGTTGGCGGCGAACGAGCCTCATGCCCGGTGCCGCGTCAGTGAGGGGCCGCTCGCCCCCATGGCCGTGGCACTCAACAACCTCGCCGCCACCCTCGATGCGCGCCGCACCCTGGCCCACGAGCTGTTCGGCATCGAGATGTTGGTCGCCCAGTCGCCCATCATGATGATGACGGTCGACGCCGAGGAGCGGATCCGCTTCTTGAACTACAGCGTGCCGGGCCTGACTCCCTCGGAGATAGTGGGGAGGAGCCTCTATGACTTCGCCGCACCGGAGCAGGTCGAGATCATCCAGAGCCACGTTCGGCGGGTGCTCAGGACCGGCGAGCCGAGCAGCTACGAGGTTCGCTCCGTGCTTCCCTCCGGGCCCGAGTGGTTCGGAACGAAGGTGGCGCCCATCCGCGCCGGTGACCGGGTCATCGGCGTCACGATGAGCATGATGGACATCACGGACCTCAAGCGGACGCAATTCCGTCTGGAGCAGTCCAACCGGGAGCTGGAGAGCTTCGCGTCCGTGGCCTCGCACGACCTGCAGGAGCCGCTGCGCAAGATTCAGACCTTCAGTGAGCGCTTGGGGACGACGTACAGCGAGGCGCTCGGCACCGAGGGGCGCGACTACCTGGAGCGGATGAACAAGGCCGCGGCGCGCATGCGCAAGTTGATCGACGACCTGCTCTCCTACTCCCGCGTCTCCTCGAAAGCGCAGACCTTCGTTCAGGTGAACCTCACGGACACCGTGCGTGGGGTGCTGGGGGACCTCGAAACGACCATTGAGCAGGCGGGAGCGACTGTGTCGTTCGGTGAGCTGCCCGCGGTCGAGGCCGCTCCACCGCTGATGCGGCAACTGTTCCAGAATCTCCTGAGCAATGCCCTCAAGTTCCGCCAGGAGGGCATTGCGCCCGCCATCTCCATCCATGGCACGGTCGAGGCGGAAACCCGGCAGGTTCAACTGCGCGTGGAGGACAACGGCATCGGCTTCGAGGAGAAGTACCTCGACCGCATCTTCAAGGTGTTCCAGCGCCTGCACGGGCGGAGTCAGTACGAAGGGACGGGAATCGGCCTCGCCGTATGCCGCAAGATCGCCGAGCGGCACGGGGGGAGCATCAGTGCGCGGAGCACCCCCGGGCAGGGGTCCACCTTCATCGTCACGCTGCCGCTCAAGCAGACCCTCCCCAGGTAGGCACCCATGGAACACCTCAAGCCCGGCACCATCCTGATGGCCGATGACGACGAGGACGACCGCGAGCTCGCACGGAAGGCGTTGGAGGAGAGCCGGCTCCCCAACAAGCTCCGGTTCGTCGAGGATGGTGAGGAACTGCTCGACTACCTGCACCGACGCGGGCAGTACGCCGACCCGAAGAACGCGCCAGACCCCAGCCTCATCTTGCTGGACCTGAACATGCCCCGCCTGGATGGCCGAGAGACGTTGCGAGTGCTCAAGTCCCACTCCGCCTTCCGGCGGATCCCCGTGGTCGTCCTGACCACCTCGAATACCGAGGAGGACATCCTGCACAGCTACGACCTGGGGGCCAACAGCTACATCATCAAGCCCATGACCTTCGAGGGACTCGTCGAAGTCATGAAGGTGCTCGACAGGCATTGGTTCCAGCTCGTCGCGTTGCCTGCCGCGGTTGGTGCGCATGAGCACTGAGAGAAGCCACCCGCCCGTCCGGGTCCTGCTCGTCGAGGACGACGAGGATGACTTCGTGGTGACGCGGGACGCGCTGCGCTCCATCGGCCCGAAGCGGATGGTGCTCGAGTGGGTGGACAACGGCGAGCAGGCGCTCGCAGAGCTGGAGACAGGGCGCCATGACGTCTGCCT
>NZ_DASVSO010000326.1:0-13719 GCF_036388035.1 Archangium sp. | reverse complement strand
ACGACCAAGCCCATGACGCCGCGCTGGCCGTCGGGACGCCCGGAAGGGGGTGGCTCCGGGGGCGGCGGGGCATTGGTGCAGGCCGTGGCGGCGAGGGTGGCCACCGAGGCCACGGAGAGCTGCCGCAGGAACTGGCGCCGGGTGGACATGGGCCCGGCATCTTGCATGAAGCCTCGCGACCACGAAACGCGCGGAACCCTGGCCTCCGGGTTCCGCGCCTTCGTCACCGCACGCCTGGTTGCTCAGGCGGGAGCGCGGGCTACTTGCGCTCCTTGGGGCAGGCGGCCTGGTCGTCCGCCAGGCGCTTCTGGGCGTTGGCCAGGTCCTGCTGGGTGCCGTTGATGACCTCCTGGGTCTTCGTCTCGACCTCGCCCCAGGCCTCATCCTTGGCCTTGAGCTCCTGGGCGAGGGCCATGGTGGCCCGGTCCACCTGGAGCTGGGCGTCGATGGCGGTCACCCAGGACTGGGCGGAGTCGACGAGCGCCTTGCACTTGCCCTTCAGCTCGTCGATGAGCTTCCAGTCCTTGGTCTTCTGGTACTTGGAGACGATGGCGTCATAGGCCTCGGCGGCGTTGGCACGGATGCCGAAGGCGAGGGCCGCGTCGGCCGAGCGCTGGCCACGCACCAGCTCGAGCTGGAAGAAGCGCAGCTCGGGGGGCAGCTCCGCGGCGGGCTCGGTGGCCTGCGAGTTGAAGTGGACGAAGCGGTAGGCGAACTTCAGCTCGTCCGTCTCCAGCTTCGCCGGCACGGCCATCATCTTGGCCTGGAGGCAGGTGGCGAGCGCGTCACCCTCGGGGGTGCCCACCGGATCGAAGGCGATGGCGGCGGCGGTCGGCGCGCCCTTCTTCAGGTTCACGTTGGCCTTGAGGATGGGCGGGGCCTTGGTGCCGAAGGCCGCGTAGCAGTCGCACCAGGTGGTCTGGCCGAGCCGCACGGCGCCCGAGAAGTCCGAGCCCGGGTTGATGCCGAACCGGACGCTGGCGCTGTTGTTCACCTCGTGGACGAAGGTGGTCTCGGAGGTGACGGGCTGCGCGCCCTTGGGCAGGGCGGTGAGCGGCACGCGCGAGTCCACGAGCTTCTGGATGCAGGCGGTGCCCTCGGGGGTGAGGTTCTCACCGGTGATGGCGTGGGTGCCGCCCTGGTCATTGACGGTGGTCTTCACCACCACGCGGGTGGAGTCGGCCGTGCCGCGGGTCTTGGGGTCCACCAGGCACTCCAGCACTTCGGGGCGGGTGGCGAGGACGGCGCCCACGAGGATGCCCTGGTTGGTGGGCTGGGGCAGGGTGGGCGTCTTGGCCTGGCACACGGCCACGTCGAACGGAGCCTGGTTGGTGATGCGCATCCGCTCCTCGGTCGTGGTCGGACCCTGCTGCTTCTTCTGGGCCGCTTCCTGGGTGGCACAGCCAGCCGCGGCGAGGAGGACGGAAGCGATGGCGATACGGCGCATCATGGTCGGGAATCTCCCTTGGGGGTGGGACAGCGGGGGCCTCATTTATCAAGACCCTCGGCATTCTTGAGGTCCTTCAACCGCAGCCCGTTCTTCTTCAGGAGGCGGTAGAGGCTCTGCATGGACAGGCCGGTGTGCTGCTCGGCCGTCTTCATGTCGAAGTTGGACTGGCGCATGACCTCGGCGAAGTAGAGGCGCTCGAAGTCGGCCACCACGCGGTCCTTGGCCTCGTGGTAGGGCATGCCGGACACCAGCTCGGAGACGCTGGTGGTGGGCTGCTGCGGCTGGCCCTCGGTCTTGCGCGGGGGCTGGGCCATGAAGTCCAGCCAGCTCACGTTGCCCGTCTCCTGCATGAGGGCGCCGCGCTCCAGCACGTTGCGCAGCTCGCGCACGTTGCCGAGCCAGTCGTAGCCCTCGAAGAGGGCGAGCGTCTGGGGGGTGAGCTCGAAGGTGGACTTGAGCCCGCGCAGCAGCGACTGGGCCAGCACGGGGATGTCGTCGCGCCGGGTGCGCAGCGGGGGCAGGCGCACGCGCGCCACCGCGAGGCGGTAGTAGAGGTCCGCGCGGAAGCGGCCCTGGCGCACGTCCTCCTCCAGGTTGCGGTGGGTGGAGGCGATGACGCGCACGTCCACCGGCACCGCCGCCCCGTCCACCGAGGGCACCTCGCGCGACTCGAGCACGCGCAGCAGCTTGGGTTGCAGCGACAGCGGCAGCTCGCCCACCTCGTCCAGGAAGAGGGTGCCGCCCTGGGCTGCCTCGAAGACGCCCCGGTGGTTGCCCTCCTCCTCACCGCCGGAGCGCAGGCCGCCGAACAGCTCGCGCTCGGCCTTCTCCTCGGTGATGAGGTTGCAGTCCACCACCTTGAAGGGGCCGTGCCGCCGCCGCGAGTGTTCGTGCACGGCGCGCGCCGCCAGCTCCTTGCCGGTGCCCGTCTCGCCCTCCAGCAGGAGGTTCATGTCCTCGCGGGCGATGCTGCGCAGCTGCGCGAAGACGAGCCGCATCTTCTCCGAGGCGCCCACCAGCGCGCCGAAGGAGTCCGCGCCCTCCAGCACCTCCACCTCGGTGGAGCGCGTCTCCTGCTTGAGCACCAGCTTCGTCTTGCCCAGCTGCACCTTGTCGCCCGGGTGCAGCAGCACCTGCATCACCTGGTGGCCGTCGAGCATGGTGCCGTTGCGGCTGCCCAGGTCGCGCAGGACGATGCCCTTGCCGGTGCGCTCCAGCTCCACGTGCCGACGGCTCACCGTCGGATCATTGAGGACCAGGTCGCTCGCCGGGTCCGAGCCCACGCGCAGCAGTGCATCCTGGGTGGTGACCTTCTTGCCCTTGTCCGGTCCGGCCAGCACCTCGACCGTCCACTCACGCACTTGAATCCGTGTCGGGCGAGCCTCGGTGCTCTGCACGGTCTGGGTGACTTCCGGCCTGTCGTTGATCATCGGCGAGACCCTCCACCCGGGCGGCGGGCTGGGAACCCGGCCAGCGTCACGGGAGCTTCCTGTTTATGGGGGCAGGTACGGCGGGGGCAAGCCTTACCGGTGAGTCCGAAAGCCAACTCAGGGCAGGAGGCGCTCGGCGAAGTCCCCTGCGGGGAGCCGGATGCGGGCCTGGACGGGGGTGGGGGAGAAGCGCACGCGGGCGAGCGCCTGGGGCAGGGCGGGGCCTTCCTCCAGGCTCACCGCCCGCTCTCCGGGCGCGAGACTTCCCCCCTCCGGGGCCTCCAGCACGTACAGGCCGGCCGGCATCCGGCCCAGTCGGGCGAGGGCCTCGGGCTCCAGCGCCGGGTTGGCGAAGCGCAGGCGCTGGTGGCGCACCACCTCCGCATCCAGGGCGTCCAGCGAGGCCAGCGTCGGCGCGAACTGTCCCAGAAATGTCGTCTCGTCGACGGTGCCGAGGCCCAGGGGCGCGGCGCTGGGTCTGAGAGGGGGTCCGGCACGCCACCCCGCGGAGGGTGACGAGCAGGACGGCGCACGCGAGGGGCAGTCCGGCACGTTTCACGGGCCGGGAGTGAAGACGAACCTCCCCTGGGAATCCAACTTCCGGCGTGCGCCGTCCGCTCGGGGCCCGCTAGTACTTGGCGGGCGGGTCGCTGGCCGGGAAGGACTCCTTGGACTCCTCGTCCACGTCCACGGTGTCGTCGCCCCGCCGTCCGCCGGACTTCACCTGCGCATTGGTCTGGGCTCCGGGCGAGCTGCCGCGCTTGCCGCTGGCCTCGAGCCCGCCGGCCTTCTGGGTGCCCTCAACCTGGACGCCCTCGGTGCGGATCAGCCGGGCCCCCAGCAGGTTCTTCGCGCGCTCGGCGAGATCTCGCTGGGACTCCTGGTAGTCGCGGAAGAAGCCCACCAGCTCCTGGTCCCCGTTCCGCTCGGCGTCCTGGATGTACTGGCCGACTTCCGACGCCGCCTGGAGACAGTGGTAGAGCACGCTGATGACGTCGTAGTTCTCGTCCTTGGTGCCCGTGACCTGTTCCCCTGCCTCTGCCATGTGCGCCTCCCTGCGTGAGGATTGCTCCGGGCAACCTGCTCACGCTCAGGGGGCGTGCCCACGAGGCTCGGCTGGCCGCCTGCCCGTGGCCTCTCAGTTCTGGAGCATGGGCTCGAGCCGCCCCTCGCTCTCCAGCCTGGCGAGGTCGGTGTAGCCGCCCACGTGGGTGTCGCCGATCCAGATCTGCGGCACCGTCCGCTGGCCGCTCATCTCCACCAGTTTGGCGCGCATGTCGTCGTCGCCGGTGACGTCCAACTCCTCGTACTTCACGCCCTTGCGCGTCAGCAGATCCTTTGCCCGGACGCAGTAGCCACAATAGGTGGTGGTGTAGATTTTGACGGGCTTCACGCGAGTCCTCCTGGGTCTGTCTCAAACTAAGAGGACGGGGGACTCCGTGCCACCCGACGGACGCCCGCTGGCTCCCCCCAAACGACAACGGCCCCCGGTCCACGAAGGAACCGGAGGCCGTGTGCGGGAGCCGGAGCGCGACGCGAGGCCGCGCTCCAGTGCCGGGGGGACTACATGCCCATGCCGCCCATGCCGCCCATACCACCCATGCCGCCCATGCCACCGCCGGCGCCAGCGCCCTCCTTCTCCTCCTTCGGGCGCTCGGCCACCATGGCCTCGGTGGTCAGCATGAGGGAGGCGACGGAGGCCGCGTTCTGCAGCGCGTAGCGGCTCACCTTGGCCGGGTCGATGACGCCCGCGGCCAGCAGGTCCTCGTAGACGCTGGTGGCGGCGTTGAAGCCGTACGAGCCAGTGCCCTCCTTGACCTTGTTCACGATGACGCTGCCCTCGAGGCCGCCGTTGGCGACGATCTGGCGCAGCGGCTCCTCGACGGCGCGGCGGATGATGTCCACGCCGAACTTCTCACCGGCGTCGACCTTCACGCTGTCCAGCGCCTTGCTGCAGCGCAGCAGGGCCACGCCACCGCCGGGCACCACACCCTCCTCGACGGCCGCGCGGGTCGCGTTGAGGGCGTCCTCCACGCGAGCCTTCTTCTCCTTCATCTCCGTCTCGGTCGCGGCGCCCACGTTGATGACGGCCACGCCGCCCACGAGCTTCGCCAGGCGCTCCTGGAGCTTCTCGCGGTCGTAGTCGCTGCTGGTCTCCTCGATCTGGGCGCGGATCTGCTTCACGCGCGCCTCGATGTCCTTCTGCGCGCCGGCGCCGTCGACGATCGTGGTGTTGTCCTTGTCGATCGTCACGCGCTTGGCCCGGCCGAGGTCCTGCAGGGTCAGCGTCTCCATCTTGATGCCGAGGTCCTCGGCGATCATCCGGCCGCCCGTCAGGGTCGCGATGTCCTCGAGCATGGCCTTGCGACGGTCACCGAAGCCCGGGGCCTTCACGGCCGCCACGTTCAGCACGCCGCGGATCTTGTTGACCACCAGGGTGGCCAGGGCCTCGCCCTCGATGTCCTCGGCGATGATCAGCAGCGGCTTGCCGGAGCGAGCCACCTGCTCGAGGATCGGGAGCATGTCCTTCATCGAGGAGATCTTCTTCTCGTTGATGAGGATGAGGGGGTCGTTGAGCACCACCTCCATGCGCTCCGGGTCCGTCACGAAGTACGGGGAGAGGTAGCCGCGGTCGAACTGCATGCCCTCGACCACGTCCAGGGTGGTGTCGAGGCCCTTGGCCTCCTCCACCGTGATGACGCCCTCCTTGCCGACCTTCTCCATCGCATCGGCGATGATCTGCCCGATGGTGGTGTCGCCGTTGGCCGAGATGGTACCGACCTGGGCGATCTCCTTCTTGTCCTTGGTCGGCTTGGCCAGCGTCTTGAGCTCGGCGACGATGGCCGCCACGGCCTTGTCGATGCCGCGCTTGATGTCCATCGGGTTGTGACCGGCGGCCACCAGCTTCGCGCCCTCGCGGAAGATGGCCTGGGCCAGCACGGTCGCCGTGGTGGTGCCGTCACCGGCCACGTCGGAGGTCTTGGACGCGACCTCCTTCACCATCTGGGCGCCCATGTTCTCGAACTTGTTCTCCAGCTCGATCTCCTTGGCGACGGTCACGCCGTCCTTGGTGATCGTGGGAGAGCCGAACGACTTCTCGATCACCACGTTGCGGCCCTTGGGCCCCAGGGTGACCTTGACCGCGTCGGCCAGGATGTTCACGCCGCGCAGGATGGCTTCACGCGCGCGGACGTCGAAAAGAATGTCTTTTGCCATTTGATTGAGTCCTTCGGGTAGGGGTTGGAGAGCGGGGGATTACTTCTCGATCACGCCGAGCACATCCTCCTCACGGAGAATGAGGTGATCCTCGCCGTCGATCTTGATCTCCGTGCCCGCGTACTTGCTGAACAGGATGGTGTCGCCGGCCTTGATGTCGAGCGGGCGGACCTTGCCGTCCTCGAGCACCTTGCCGTTACCGACCGCGAGCACGTGGCCCTCGAGCGGCTTCTCCTTGGCGGTGTCGGGGATGAACAGACCACCCTTGGTCTTGTTCTCCTCGGCCACGCGCTTCACGATCAGACGATCCTGCAGGGGACGAATCTTCACGGTTTGTCTCCTTCCGATGAGCACTCCGGTGTCCGGAGTGCCGTGGGGGTTGGAATAGGGGCCTCGCGGCCCGGGGCCGTTAGCACTCGCACCGCGCGAGTGCTAACCGGCAAGCGCGCGGGATAATAACCAGGGAAGTCGACCCGTCAAGCGAGGCGGGATTGGAGGGCTAGCGCGCGCCAAGTCCCCGTCACAACTGGGGTTTCGCGGCTCTGTCGTCTAGTACACGCCCCCGCAGGCCAGGGGGGCGGGCGTGCTCGGGCTAGCAGTCGCGGGGGTCGAGAGCCAGCGTAAGTACCCGGAATGATTGAGGGTCTCTTTGCGAGGCGGGGGGGGCCGTTGGTATCTTTTTCAGTGTTGTCCCCCGGCTCGCAATCCCCGGGGGATCGGGAGGTCGAGAGTCCATGAGTCAACTGGTGACGGCCCCGTCGTTGAAGGAGTTCTTCAAGGCCCTGTTGGAAGAGGTCATCCGGCGGCAGCGGGTGGCGGTTGCGGAGACGACCGAGTTCTACCTGGTGAACCTGCTGGCCGACTTCGCCACCACCGACCATCTCTTCAGCAAGGGAGAGAACGGGCGCAATGAGCAGGAGCCGCTGGCGATGCTCTACCACCGCTCGCTCCAGCAGCAGCGGGACGAGCGCATCCGGACCCTGCGGCGGCTGGGCGATGTGTCCCTGTACCAGGCCGGCTTCTTCTCGGGCGCGCTGCGCGAGGGGCCGGTGGGGCAGGACTACTACATCCAGATGGGCGGGGCGGCGTACGCGCAGGTGGCGGACCTGGCGCCCGCCGCGGGCTTCGCCGCCGTCTACCGGGAGCTGTGCGCGAAGTTCCGCGCCCTGGTGGACGTGCTGGAGGAGATCGCCGCGCGCGGGCTGGTGAGCAACGGCGCCTCGGGCGCCCTCAAGGTGTACGAGTCGTGGGTGCGCACGGGCAATGACCGGCTGGAGCAGGTGCTGGTGGATGCCGGGATGGTGGCCCCCAAGGGCATGCCCAACTGAGCTGGGGAGGTGGTGGATGGTCGGTCGTGTGCAGGCGCACCTGGAAGCCATCTATGGGATTACCTGCTCCGCGCGAGCGGAGGGCTTCATGGTGGACACGGAGGCCGCCGTGCAGCTCGGCGCCACCGGACGCTCGGACGAGGAGCTGCTCGTCCTGGAGGGGGAGGAGGAGCTGGAGCTCGCCCTGTACCTTGCCCCCGGGCTGCTGCGCCGCCTCCAGCCCTATGAGAGCGGCCCCGTCCACTCGCTGCTGGAGCGCGAGCTGGACGGCTTCTGCCAGCTCGCCGAGGGCGTCTCCCACTTCCTCTATGTGACACACACGGCCGTACATGGCCGTACCGTGTCGCTGCTGGAGCTGGAGGCGCAGGCGGAGGTGGACAAGTTCGCCCTGTGCCTGCTGCACCGGTGGGGGGACGGGGTGGAGGCGTGGGCGGAGGAGCTGCTGGGGCGGCTGTTCGACCGGGTGTCCTACCGGGCGAAGCTCTCCGAGGCGGAGCGCTGGCGGTACGAGGAAGCCAACCGGCTGTCCCGCAACTTCTGCGGCCGGTTGATGGGGCACGTCACGGGCCGGCGGCTGGAGCGGCTCCTGTCGGACCTGCGTTACGCCTACCGATTGGGGGCGGAAGCCAAGCTGCGCCACTTCGCGCAAGTCTCCTGAACGCGCCGCCCGACATTCGGTTACGTTCGGGGCGTATGCCGCGTGAGGCGTCCGCCGGAGGAGTTGTCGTCCGAGAACATGGGGGCGAGCTGGAGGTGGCCGTCATCCGGCCCCACGGCCGCTCCCTGTGGGCGCTTCCGAAGGGACATGTGGACCCGGGGGAGACTCCCGAGCAGACGGCCGTGCGCGAGGTGTGGGAGGAGACGGGCCTGAAGGCCACGCTCGTCACGCCGCTGGGGGAGATCCGCTACGTCTACCAGTTCCGGGGCCAGCGCATCTTCAAGCGCGTCCACTTCTTCCTCTTCCGCTACCAGTCTGGCGTGCTCGGAGACATCCAGCACGAGGGGCACCGGGTGGAGGTGGACGAGACGCGCTGGATACCGTTGACCCGGGCAGCGGCCCTGCTGGGCTACAAAGGAGAGAAGGCCATCGCCGCGCGCGCGGCCAGGATGCTGCTGCGCGCGGGGGCCGCGCTCGTTCCCTCCGCGGTGCGCACGGAGGGGACGGGCGAGTAGCTCGACTAGATGGCGCCGGCCTTGGGCGCCTTCTCCTCGGAGTACTTGCCGGTGAGGGCCTCGCGCACGTCGCGGTCGAACTTCACGCGGCCGGTGGCGACCTCGCGCAGCGAGAGCACGGGCGGCTTGTTCTTGGACGTGTCGATGATGGGACGGGCGCCGGCCATGAGCTGACGGGCGCGCTTGGCCGCCAGCAGCACGAGCGCGAAGCGGTTGTCGACCAGGGGGAGGCAGTCTTCGACTGTGACGCGAGCCATGGTGGGAAGGTCCTTCGCTGGAACTTGAAAGAAGGGACTGAACCTAAAGAGTGACCCCTACCGAGTCAAGGTAAGGATGGCGCAGGAGGTCGAACACGGAGCGGTGGGGCTGAGGCTCGTCCGCTCCCGTGCTACTCTGGGTTTCCGTTGGAGGGTCAAGGAGTTTCCCGGTGAACGAGCAGTGGGGGATGTGGAGCGATCGGGCGGGCTGGGTGCTCGCCGCGCTCATCCTGGGTTTCGCCGGAGCGGATGCCCTCTACCTGGGACACTTCAGTGTCTGGACGTTGGGGTGCCGCCTGGTCTGGGCCCTGAGCCTGGTGGCTTCGTCGGTCCTCATTCGCAGGAGCCCTCCGTTCCGGGCCCGCCTGCTCTCGGACCTGAACGCCGCGATCTGGAGCGTCTGCATCCTGGGGATCTGCCTCGAGACGGGGGGCCTCGGGAGTCCCTACTTCCTCCTGGTTCCGGTCCTGCCTGTCGCCATCGCGTTCATGTACCGGAACAGCCAGCGGGCGAGTCTGATGAGCGGTGGGGTGGGGTGCGTCGGGACCGTCGGGTTCGTGTGGTGGGCGGAGTACGGGCTCATCCAAGCGCTGACCTGGGTCTCCATCGTGGTGGCGATCACCCTGTACGCGAGGTTCTTCGCCGAGCGGTTCCACCAGGTGCAGCAGTCGGAGGAGCGGGCCCGACTCGAGCGCGCCCGCCTCGAGTCGCTCGAGGCGCTGGCACTCAGCGAGCACCGCCGGACCCAGTCGGAGAAGCTGGCCATCGTCGGGCGGCTGGCCTCGGGCGTGGCGCATGAGATCAACAATCCGCTGGCCTACGTGGGCTCCAACGTCGACTTCGTGCGCGACGAGCTGCGCTCGGCGGAGGCGCCGTCCCGGGAGGAGCTGCTCGAGGTGCTCGAGGAGACGCGCGCGGGACTCCAGCACATCCGGCGGATCGTCGCGGACCTGAAGGGCTTCGCGCGCATGGATGCCGAGGAGCCCACGGAGTGCGCGCTGGCGGACGTGGTGGCCGATGCCGTGAAGCTGGCCTCGCTCCGGTTGAAGCATGTGGCCTGGCTGCGGGTGGACGTGCCCGTGGCGCTGCCGGAGATTTTCGTCGTGCGGCAGCGGCTGGTGCAGGTGGTGATCAACCTGCTGGTCAATGCCGGCGACGCGCTGGAGGCACACCAGGTCGAGAACGGAGAAGTGCGGGTGACGGGCCAGTCCGACGGAAGCCAGGTGGTGCTGCTCGTCGAGGACAACGGGCCCGGCTTCGCCCCCCATGTGCTGCCCCGGCTCTTCGAGGCCTTCTTCACCACCAAGGGCCCCGACAAGGGCACTGGCCTGGGCCTGAACCTCTCGCGCGAGCTGGTGGAGCAGTTCGGCGGCGTGCTCTCCGCGGACAACCGTCCGGAGGGTGGCGCGCGCCTGCGCCTCGAGTTTCCCGCCCGTCGGGCCGACTCCTCGCCGTCCTCCCTGCCGGAGAACGAGGAGCGGGACGCCGCCTGACCTACGAGGCGGTGGGGACGGGGGCGCCTCCGGTCCACCCCGGGCTTTGTCCGTGCGAGAGTGCGCGCCCGGAGATCCCCGCATGTCTCGTCTCGTCCCGTTGCTCGCCGCCTTCGCCCTGTGTTCCCTCGCCTGTGAGCGGAAGGCCTCGCCTCCCACGGCTCCGGCTCCGCGGCCCCCCTCCGCGGAGGTGCGCGCTCCCTCGGAGCAGGGGCCGATCGTCATCGGCATGCTGGGAAGCCTCACGGGCTCGGAGGCCTCGTTCGGCACGGTGGTGCGGGACGGCATCCTGTTCGCGGTGGAGGAGGTGAACGCCGCCGGGGGCGTGAAGGGCCGGAAGGTGGAGGTCCGCGCCTACGACACCCAGGGGAAGATCGAGGAGTCGGTCGCCGCCGTGAAACGCCTCCTCACGCAGGACCGGGTGGTGCTCATCCTCGGAGATGTGACGTCGTCGGGCTCGCTGGCCATCGCGGACGCGGCGCAGGCGGCGCGGGTCCCCATGGTGACGCCCTCGGCCACCCACCCGGACGTGACGAAAAAGGGGGACTTCATCTTCCGCACCTGCTTCATCGATCCCTTCCAGGGAGGCGCCATGGCGCGCTTCGCCCGCGAGAACCTGAAGATCGACCGCGTGGCCGTGCTGCACGACAGCAAGAACGCGTCCTCGCTCGGGCTCAGTGAGGCCTTCACCGAGTCCTTCAAGAAGCGTGGCGGAACGGTGGTGGCGGTGGAGAGCTACTCCAAGGGGGACACGGACTACCGCGCGCCGCTGCTGGCGGTGAAGAAGGCGAAGCCCCAGGCGCTGTACCTGCCGGGCTTCTACAGCGAGGTGGGCGTCATCGCCCGCCAGGCGCGTGAGCTGGGAATCACGCAGACGTTGCTGGGCGGAGATGGCTGGGAGTCGGACCGCATCTTCGAGCTGGCGGGCGGTGCGCTCGAGGGCGCCTACTACTCCTCGCACTACGCCGAGGACAACCCCGCGCCCGAGCTGCAACGCTTCATCTCCGCGTTCCGGGCGCGCCATGGCCGCTCGCCCGAGGCCGCCTCCGCGCTGGGCTACGACGCGGCGAAGGTGGCGCTCGCGGCCATCGGGCGTGCGAAGTCGCTCTCCGGGCCGGACATCCGCGACGCGATCGCGAGCACCCAGGGCTACCCCGGGGCCACGGGCACCCTGACGCTGGACGCCGAGCGCAACCCCGTGAAGCCGGCCGTCATCCTCGAACTCCAAGAAGGCAAGCGGAAGTTCGCCGCCGCGGTGACACCCTGAGCGCCCGACGCACCGCGGCAGGAGCGGGTGGGTGGCGCTCGTTTCCGACGGCGAACACCGGCCCCACTGTCCGGGATGACGGATGGTCCGGAGTGCGGATGTTGGGGCACACCCGTTCCGGGAGGCTCCCCGAGTGGACTTGCGCGACACGACAGCCACCGAGGCTTCATCGCTGAAGGTCGTGCTGATTGCCTCGGTGGCCGCCGTGGGTGGCTTCCTGTTCGGCTTCGACACGGCGGTCATCAATGGGGCCGTCGGTGCCCTGGAGCAGACCTTCCAGGCGGGGGACATGGCCATCGGTCTCTCGGTGTCCTCGGCCCTCATCGGCTCGGCCCTCGGGGCGTTCGTGGGCGGACTGCTCGCGGATTGGATGGGCCGGATCCGGACGATGGTGGTGGCCTCGGTGCTCTTCGCCGTGAGTGCCCTGGGCTCCGGGGTGGCTTTCGGGCTGGTGGACTTCAGCCTGTGGCGCCTGCTGGGCGGCATCGCCGTGGGCATCGCCAGCGTCATCGCACCGGCCTACATCGCGGAGATTGCCCCGGCCCACCTGCGGGGACGGCTCGGCTCGCTCCAGCAGCTGGCCATCGTGACCGGCATCTTCGCGGCGCTGCTCGTGGATTATGGCATCGCCGCCATGGCTGGCTCCGCCATGAATACCCTCTGGCTCGGGCTCGCGGCGTGGCGGTGGATGCTCCTGTCCGAGCTGCCCGTCGCCATCCTCTATGGCCTGGGCGCTCTCATGATTCCCGAGTCCCCTCGCTACCTGGTCGCCAAGCAGCGCGATGCGCAGGCGGAGGTCGTGCTGCGCTCCATCATCGGGCGCGCCGCGGCGGAGAAGGTGATGGAGATCCGCCAGACCCTCTCGACCGAGCACGTCGCCCGGTTCTCGGACCTCCGGGGCCGGTTCGGTCTGCTCCCCATCGTCTGGGTGGGCATCGGCCTGTCGGCGTTCCAGCAGCTCGTGGGCATCAACGTCATCTTCTACTACTCGAGCGTCCTCTGGCAGGCGGTCGGGTTCTCGGAGAAGGACTCGCTGGTCATCACCGTCATCACCAGCCTCACCAACATCGTCACCACCTTCATCGCCATCGCCACGGTGGACCGCTTCGGTCGCAAGCCGCTGCTCATCCTGGGCTCGGTGGGCATGGCGCTGACGCTCGGGACGATGGCGTTCGCCTTCGGCTCGGCCGGCGTGGATGCCGCGGGCAATCCCGTCCTGCCTGGGTCGTTGGGGACCATCGCCCTGGTGGCCGCCAACCTCTACGTCTTCTGCTTCGGCCTCTCGTGGGGACCGGTGGTGTGGGTGCTACTCGGGGAGATGTTCAACAATCGGATCCGTGCCCATGCCCTGGGACTCGCCGCGGGCCTGCAGTGGGTCTTCAACTTCGCCGTGTCCGCCACGTTCCCCTGGCTGCGGACGGTGGGCCTCGGGCTGGCCTATGGCCTCTATGCCGGCTCCGCGCTGCTCTCCCTCGTGTTCGTGCTCGCCTTCATCCGGGAGACCAAGGGCAAGGAGCTGGAGGAGATGTAGCCCGTTTGAGGCCCGTGCCCCGGGAGTGGCAGACTGCGCGCTCCGTCGGAGGGCCTCATGCTCATGCTCCCCCGCGCCGCGCTCCTCGTGGCGCTGCCCCTGTTCCTCGCCTGCTGCACCCGTGGGCCCCGGCCCGAGACCGTCCTCGCCTCGGGTCAGGCCGGCCCCGTCGCGCTCGCCTCCGATGGCACGCACCTCTATTGGACCAACGCCGCGGGCGGGCAGGTGATGCGCCTGCCGCTCGCCGGGGGCTCCCCCGAGGTGCTCGCCTCGGGGCAGGCCCGGCCTCGAGGGCTCGCGCTCGGCTCGACGCACGTCTACTGGGCCAATCGCGACGGTGGGAGTGTGATGCGCGTGCCGCTCGCGGGCGGTGAGGCGACTCCGGTGGTCAGCGGGCAGGGCCACCCGGAGGGAGTGGCCGTGGCGGGTGACCGCGTCTACTGGTCCGATGCGAGTGGCTTCTTCATGCGCGTGCCGCTCGCCGGTGGCACCTCCGAGCCCGTGAGCGAGCGCGCCAGCGGGCCCAACGACATCGCCCTCAACGCCACGCACGTCTACTGGAGCAACGGGGATG
>NZ_DASVSO010000325.1:0-3363 GCF_036388035.1 Archangium sp. | reverse complement strand
CGCGCGAAGCCGGAGTCCTGGCACGAGCAGCTCGAGACGGTGCGCAAGGAGGCGACCTCCACCGAGGAGGGGCTTCGAGCGGCGCGCAAGCACGCCGAGGTGACACGGCTGCGGCTGGTGGAGGCCCAGTCGGCCATCGCCCAGAGCGAGCAGCCGGAGCCCCAGCTCGTCACCTCCGCCGAGCTGGAGGCGAACCACCCGGCGGGAGGAACGGTCTCGCTGCGCGTGACGTACCTGGTGCCCTGCGCCGTGTGGCGGCCCGCGTACCGCGCCACGCTCGCCCCCTCCGAGAAGGGTGAGGCGGTGACGCTCGAGTGCGAGGCGGTGGTGTGGCAGCACACCGAGGAGGAGTGGAAGGACGTGGAGCTGCTCTTCTCCACGGCCCGCCCCACCCTGGGTGCCTCTCCGCCGAAGCTGGTGGAGGACTGGCTGCGGCTGCGCGACAAGAGCGAGCAGGAGAAGCACTCGGTGGAGGTGTCCATGCGCGAGGAGGTCATCCAGACCACCGGCGAGGGCGGCACCAGTCAGGCCGAGGACATGCCGGGCCTGGACGACGGCGGTGAGGCGCTGACGCTGCGGGCGCAGCACCGGGCCACCGTGCCCAGTGATGGCGAGCCCCACCGCGTGCCGCTGTTCCAATTCACCGCCCCAGCGACGTCCGAGCTCATCGGCTACCCGGAGCACTCGCCCCTGGTGCATCGGGTGGCGCGCTTCGACAACCGGGGGACTTCGGTGCTGCTGGCCGGCCCGGTGGACCTCGTGCGCTCCAGTGGCTACGTGGGCCGGGCCCAGCTCAAGTTCACCGGCGTGGGCGAGCGGCTCAAGCTGGGCTTTGGCAGCGAGGACACCCTGCGCATCGCCCGACTGGTGGACTCGAAGCAGGACACCAACCGGCTCACCGGCCGGCGGACGCGGACGCAGCAGGTGAAGCTCTTCCTCTCCAACACCGGCACCCGCCCCGAGAAGGTGGTCCTCGAGGAGCGCATGCCTGTCTCCGAGGTGGAGGCCGTGGAGGTGAAGCTGCTCCAGGAGCAGACGAAGCCCGCCCCCGCGAAGGTGAGCGAGGACGGCATCGTGCGCTTCGAGCTGGCCGCCCCACCCCGCTCACAGCAGGAGCTGGCCTTCGCCTTCGCGGTGGCCAGTTCCTCCAAGGTCGCCGGGCTCTGATCGAGCGGCCGCCGTGCGCTCAGGTGTAGTCCCGGGTGATGACCTCCCCGGGCTGGGGCGCGGCCAGCAGCAAGTTCAGCGCGTCCATGAGGATCCACTTCTGGAGCGCTTCTTCCCCAGGCTTCCCGAGCGAGTGCCCCGCGATGAATCCACGCGGGCACAGCGCCCGAGGTGGCCGGGCCTGAGCACTCTCCTCGGGCTCCACGGTGATGAGCACCGTGGGGATGCCGATCATCTCGATGAATCTCTGCACCGTGACCACGGTGCGATGGCAGAGGCGTCAACCTCCGGTGAGCAGCACCGCGTCCGGCCTCACCTTGTCCACCTCGCGGACCAGCTCGGGGATGGTGGTCTCGCGCAGCTCCCGCAGGGCCTGGCTGAAACCCAGGGAGAAGTGCTGCTCGCTCAAGCCCCCGATGCGCCCCTCACGAGACAGCGAGCACAGTCGATCGATGGGGAAGACGCAGTTGAGGTCCTTGTCGACGCACGCATGGTCGTAGTGGGTGTCGTCGTAGGCGAGGTCCGCGGTGGTCATGTCACTGCGGATGACCCGGAAGCTCGTGTCCCCTTCCAGCGCGAAGGGCTTGTCATCCTTCTGGCGGACCGCGGCGGTCGTCACGAGGCAGATCGATGACTCCTCGAGCTTGCGGCGGAACGGAGTGAACGGAATGCAGTAGCGAGAGAGCTCGATCGGTTTTTGCATCTGCCTCACCAGGGCTTGCGGACCGCGGGGTGGCCGCGCGTAGGAGCCACCCCGCGAAGGATTGCCACCGATGAATCACGCGCCAGCGCCTATTTCAGTTTGTCGAGTGCCTCCATGATCTTGTCGGTGGGCGGCTGCGAGGCGATGTCGTGGATGTCGATGTACCGGACGATGCCCTGCTTATCGACGACGAAGATCGCCCGTTCCACGGTGCCTGAACCTCTCATCACACCGTACTGGGTCGCGACAAAACCATACGGCCAGTTGTCGCTCAGGAGCGGATAGGACAACCCACCCATCGACTTCGCCCACGCATCATTGCTGTAAACCAAATCCGTCGAGATGCCCAGGACCTGGGCATTGCGCCGCTCGAACTCGGAGAGATCCTCCTCGTACGAGGGCATCTGGATCGTTCAAACAGGTGTGAAGGCGGCGGGGTAGAAGGCGAGCACCACGGCCTTCTTGCCGCGGTAGTCGCTCAGACGGATCTTCCTGTGCTTGTCTCCCTTGCCGGCCGTGTCGCCGGTGGCCATGAGCTCGAAGTCGGGGGCTTCTTCTCCGACCGAGAGCTTCCAGATGGGCCTGTGCGTCGCCATGACGGATCTCCTGGGTGAGGGTTGAGTACGGCGGCCCTACGCTAGAGGCATTCCCACCCCCGAATTTAGGCACGGCGCGGCATGGGCGTTGGCCAGCCGACAAGGGGCGTTCTAGTACGCTCCCAGCTGAGCCTCGGGCGAAACGGTCGGCAGGGCGCCTGGTTGCGCCAGCTCGGTCGTTCTCAGCGCCAGCTCCGCGCCCAAGCGCGCGAGGTGCTCGGCGGAGAGGAGCCGCTGCACCAGGGGAAAGAGCGTGGTCCGTTCTTCGGCGACGTGCGCCTCGACAGAGGTGCGGAGGCGAACCAGGGCCGGTTCGAACTGGATGTCGCGGGCGTCGAGGTGCAGCAGCTGCGAGATCAGCGCCTTGGCCTCGGCATGATCATCGAAGGAGTGCAGCAACATGTCCTCCGTCTCGGCCAGCTTCACCATCGGGTAGAAGTGCCGCTCCTCCAGCTGGGTATGCAGGGTGAGCAGCCAGGCGAGACGGCGGAACAGGTGGAGCTTCTCTTCCCCGCTCGCCATCGCCACCTGCTGGAAAAGCAGCTCGGCCTCGTCATGCTGCTGCGTCAAGAGCTCGATAGGATCCATACCGGGGAGGCTCCGCATCGGAGCGTCTGCCTGCAAGCCGCCCATCCCCGAATGCCGGGTAGCCGAGCACCCGTGAACGCGTCTTTGCTATACCCGCGCTCCGCTGCCCCCCGTGCCGCAGCCCGAGAGGACACCGCACATGAACCGTTTCATCGCCGTCGCCTCGTTGTTCGCCGCTGCCCAGGCCTTCGCCGCCGAGCCCGCTGCCCCCACCAAGGTGGAGCCCAAGGCCGCCTTCGAGCGGATGAAGTCGCTCGCGGGCGACTGGCAGGGACAGGCGGGACATGGGGACCAGACGTTCCCCGCGGT
>NZ_DASVSO010000324.1:0-7674 GCF_036388035.1 Archangium sp. | reverse complement strand
CTCGTCCAACTTCTCCAGAGACAGCGCGTCGAGATTGGTTGAGCCCACCAGCGCCAGGGCGTCATCCACGACCATCGTCTTCGCGTGCATCATCGACGGCTGGTACTCCCAGATGCGCACACCCGCGGCCCTCAGGGTGTCATAGGTGGCGCGCTGGGCCAGAGTGATGGACGTGTGGTCGTTCTTGTCTCCGGGCGCGAGCACCCGCACATCCACGCCCGCGCGCGCCCGCTCCACCAGCAGCGCGGTGAGGGCCTCGTTCGGCGTGAAGTACGCCTGGGCAATCCACAGCCGCTTGCGCGCGGCGCGCACCATCAACTGCGTGAGGCGCTCGGCGCGCGTGACCTCGGGGTTCGCGGTGCTGGCGACGAAAGCCGCCCAGCCCTCGCCCGCCTCGTCCAGTCCGGGCTGCGGGGCGTCGAGGCCGGGGAAGTCGCTCGCCGGCAGCAGCTCGCCCGTCGTCTCCTGCCAGTTCTCCGCGAAGGCCTGTTGGAGCTGCGCCACCACCGGGCCCTCCACCCGCGCATTCGTGTCGCGCCACTCCTTCTCGTTGCGCACCTCCCCCAGCCACTCGTCCTGGATGGCCATCCCGCCGGTGATTCCCACCCGGCCGTCCACCACGATGACCTTGCGGTGGTTGCGCGCGAGGTTCTCGTCCGCCGGCAACGGGCGGAACAGGTGCGCCTGGCACCCGGCCGCTTCCAACCTCGGCTTCACCTCCTTCTCGAAGGGGGCGCTGCCCAAGGGGTCCACGAGCACCCGGCAGGCCACGCCCGCCCGGGCCCGCTCGGTGATGACGGAGAGCAGCCGCTCGGAGGCGACTCCCGGGCGCCAGATGAAGATGACGATGTTCATGGAGGAGCGCGCGTGGGACAGCTCCTCCACCATCACGTCGAAGACAGCGCCGTTGTTGGCCCAGCGCAGGCGGTTGCCCGGTACCATGCGCACGCCCACCGTCTGGTAGAGCGCCGTGGCGAACTCCCCGCCCCGCGAGCCCACCTCCCCGCGCAGGTGGAAGGGCCGTGAGGACTCCTTCGTGGTGAGCGCGGCGCACCCCGACATCACGGTGGCCGCCACCACTGCCATCACCCACCCTCGTCCACGTCCCATGCGCGAGCCCGAGCCTCCTGGGGCCAGGAGGTAGGCATGCGGCCCGGGTCCGTCATCCCCCAGGACAGGTCGACTGTCGGCTGGCCGCGATGTGCCCTACGCCAGGCTGCGCGCGAGATGTGATCGCGCAGCGCGAACTGTCCTCCGCGCACCATCACGAAGTCCTGACCGTTTCCGGTCCGAAGGCCAAAGCGGCGTCCGACCCGCGGAGAGGGTCCGCCGATGGTCTTGCAGAGGCCATGTTGAGGGTGAGGGCTGGAGCGCAGGTGCCGAGGAGGACCGCTGACAGGGGCCGTCCGAGCAGTGAGCCAAGCGGGTGGACAGGCCGCGCAGCCCCTTGAGGTACACGACTGCCCTTTCCCGGGTGGGTGCCAGCCACGCGTTGGGTGACTCACCGCGACGCGAGCGCCCACGCCAGCGCTCTTTCGACGAGTGCGGTGACGAACGCGTTCTTCTGCTGCGAGTACGTCGAGAAGAGGCGCGCACCGTGCGCGTAGGCCTTGCGCTTCTCGTCGGCGTAGGCCTTGGCCTCGTCGGGATGCGCGCGCAGGTAGTCGCGGACGGCGAGCTGGGACGTGAAGAAGGCGCCTCCCTCTTCGGCGATGGCGACGTTGAAGTGGGGCGGTCCTCGCCGTCGCAGGTAGAGCCTGCCCGGAATGAACACCTCGCCGAAGTCCTCGTAGCCGAGCGCGACCAGTCGGGCGGTGACGGCCTTTCCCTCCTCCAGCGTGCGCACGCCCACCAGGAGGTCGATGATGGGCTTGCCTGCAAGCCCGGGCACCGAGGTGCTGCCCACGTGTTCGATGCGCGTGGCGACAGCTCCGAGGACTCCGCGCACGCGCTCGGCCTCGGAGGCGTAGAGCGCGGGCCATCGAGGGTCGGGCTCGACCAGGGTGATGGGCTCGTCGACATTGGAGGTCTTCACGTCGTCACCGGTCCTCTCAGCGGTGGGGCGTACGTTTTACCGTCCTCCAGGCCGCTGCGGCTCCCTGCTGCTGGATAAATGGATGTCCCGCAGGGTGCTCGACGAGCCACTCCAGACGTCCCACACCACGAGGTAGTCCGTGCCATTGGAGGCCACCTCGGAGTGCAATGCGAATACCGGCGGTCCTCGGGGGAAGTCCCTCCCGTTGACGCTCGGGAGGGCGATGGAGCTCTGAATCACCCTGACCCGCGCGTCAGGGAGTGCCTTACGGGCAGGTGAAGGCGGTGGTGTTGGCGCACCGGTACAGGTAGGCAGCCGAGTCACCATAGAACTCGGCCTTCTTCCCACCCTCGCAGGCGACCCAGATCGGCGCCCACGTGCCCGTCAGGCCCAGGAGGCACGTGTTATGGGCCAGGATGCCGCCGCTAGCCTGGCCGTAGCCAAAGGCGAAGTGCTCATTGCCCTGGAAGTCCACGTAGCCGTTCGCGGTGCCCGTATACAGCGTGTGGGGGCCATCGATGACGCCACCGCCGACGGAGCCATCGGCGCCGATGTACATGTTCTGCGGATTCACCCCGTCCGCACTGGCCTTGAAGGTCACGTACTGACCGGTGCGGTACTGGTGGGTGAACGACGCGCCGATGTAGCACTGCTCGACCACCTTGTAGGAACCGGTCTGGCCCGGCGTGCCCACCCAGTAGGTCCGGCTGTACCAGTCCATCTTGCAGGTGATGGGCTCGAGCGCCCCCCTCGTCACGAGCGTCTCGGTCAGCCCGCTCTCGATGCGCGCGGTCTCACCCTGCTCGTTGTTCTGTCCCTGCGTCTCACCACCACACGCCGCCATCAACCCGGCGACGACGAGCGCGCCCGGGAACATCTTCGTGTTGAAGCTCATGGTTCTCTGTTCCGAAAGGAAATGCCCCGGTGTTTTCCGTAAGGCGGCGCGCACCCTAGAGATATGTGTGGGGGAGATCAATGCTTTATGGAATAGCTGGTTTCACGGATTGTGCCTGGACCCGAACCCTGCCAAAGGATGGAGGGCGGAGGCAGGGGATGGTCCGATACGCCGTGTGGCTCATGCTGCTCTGCGGCTGCGCGACCCCCGAATGCGCAAAGGCGATCCAGAGCCCGTCCTTGAATTCGAACCGGGGCCGGCGGTCACCGACACGAAAGCCCTGACGACCTGGCTCGAAGCGAGTCGCGGGAAGCGTCTTCGCCTGCCCGTGGTGATCGAGCTCGGAGAGCCCGGCCATCGCTTCAAGCGCTCCCGCGTGGGCGACGTCGAGCTCCACGTGACGGCTCTGGCGCTTGGGGTGCCGCTGAGCGAGCGGATCGCGCAGAAGTGCGGGCGCGAGGCGACCCGCTGCGCGCTCTGGCTCGAGGGCCGCTACGGGGAGAAGCCGCCGTTCCCGAACGACCACCCCCAATACGAGGTCATCAAGGTGGGCGACCTCGTGGACGAGACGGTGGAGCTGAAGGGCGAACGGGCGAAGTAGCCCGCCGGGAGAGGCGGACCCGTCGCCCCGCGAGGCGTCGTCCTCGGGAGACCGGTCGGGCCCCTGCTCGACCGGCGGGTGAGGGGGGCTACTCTGCGTCGGTGCGAACCCCGGAACCGTGGCCTATGACTCACCGCGCGCGTATAGGCGGGATAGAGGCCCTGTTGAGGGTGAGGGCTGGAGCGCAGGTGCCGAGGAGGACCGCTGACAGGGGCCGTCCGAGCAGTGAGCCAAGCGGGTGGACAGGCCGCGCAGCCCCTTGAGGTACACGACTGCCCAGGCCGCTCTCCCAGGGGGTGCGCGGCTGGGGGCTGGCTCTCTTGGCCCACAATGAGGAGCGGCAGGAGGACGGTCCACATGTCCGGGAGCTTATATCGAAGGGCGCTCCTGCCCACCCATGGTGGCTTCCAGCGATTGATTCTCCATCTCCGTTTCCTTTCAGGGACTTTGAACAAAGGGGCCAGCAAACGCCGAACTCCGCCAGGCCCTCTCTGGGAGTGCCAGGCGGCGGGTTCGATTCCCGCCGCCTCCACTTCCTATCGACTCACGGTAGAGTCGTCGGTCACGTCTTCAGGGCGAGGCCGACTTTACCGAAGAGCGGATGAACTCCGCACTCCGCTTGGAGCGCAGTGATGAGCCGCCCCAGTTCAGTTACCGAGACGTCGTCTGCGCCAGAAGGGCCGCACATCGGGGCGCGCCGTTCGTGAAGCGGGGCCGTCGGACGGTGCCAAAGGACTCGTTGCCGCTCCCTACGAGTCGTCTGCCACCTTGGGCCGGCCCCCGCCGCTGCCTCAGGCGGAGGGTTCGCCTTTTTCGGCTTCGGCTCCGCTCCCACTTGAGGCTCAATTATCGGCAGTCGTGCTACTCAAGGCTGATGAGCGACCCGAAACTCCACCACTACGTCCCCCAGTTCTACTTGCGCCGATTCGCGAATGCGACCGGTCAACTTTTCGTATGGGACAAGACTCGCGATCGGTCGTTTGCGACGTCTCCTCGCCACCTTGCGGCAGAGCACGACTTCTACTGGCATGACGAACTTGCCGCCCATGGCCACGATCCGCTCACACTGGAGAAACAACTCTCCAACATCGAAGGGGAGACCTCCCGAATCACCTCGCAATGGCTTGAGTGGTTACCTGCCGCCGAACCGGGCGAACGCATTCCAATACCGGACATCAATAGGAAAATTGTTTCACAGTTCATGGCCATCCAAGTACTCAGGACGCTTGAGTCGCGCACGATCTTGGGACTCTTCGCGCAGGCGCATGGGTTCTACAAGGAGCCTTCTGAGAAGGACCTCAGGGCGCTCCACTTGGATCTTGTCTGGCACCTACCTCTTGTGAACGATCTAACCAAGCGCATCTTGGAATCGACGTGGCTTTTCGGCGTGAACGGAACCACGACGCCATTTATTACCTCGGACCATCCTATAGCTTTTCGTGCGGGCGATAATCGGATGTGGCTCAAGGTCCACGTCTTTACGCCTGGCACATACGTCGTCTACCCAATGGCGCCTAATGTCATCATGTACTGCTATCCGAATGAGCAGCCGTGGACGAAGGTCGACCGCTTTTCCGATTGTCGTTCACCCGTCGAGTTCACCCCCGACTTCGTCGAGAGCGAGAACGCTGGGCAGGTGTTCATGGCCTCTCGGTTCCTGTTCTCGCCGCAAAATGATTTCGCGGATGCGAGTGCGTTTGCCAAGACGATCAGCAAAGATCCAAACGAGGCTGACGACTAAAGTATCCGACCGAAATCGCTGAGCCACACCGAACCGTCGCCACTCCAGAAATGCTACGTGGACACGGGATGGGCCGAGAGGTGAGGGTCCCAGCAGGTGTGGAGGAGGCGAGCGTGGCGCCCCATGCCCACCATGCTCAGCACGTCCGCTTCGCGGGGTACCTCCGGCACGCGCTCCACTAGGTGTACAGCCGTCACCGGCGCCCGCTTCGCGTTGCAGGAGGACATACACCGCGATCCTTTGAAGCCCCGCTCCTCATACCGGGGCAGGCCACGCCCCACCTCGCTCGCCTCCGCCAGCAACGTAGCGAGATTGCTAAAGATGCTGCACTTCAAGGTTGCCCCACTTCTGCATAAGGTATTCGATAACAAGGCGGCGGTGGCAGTGCTTCGGTTTGTCCTCTGAGCAAAGAAGACACGCCCCTTCCAGTGCAGAGCGAGGAACAGTCTCTTCGATGCGTCGTTCAGCCATCAGGGCAAGGAAGCGCCTCTCGTAATCGGACCAGTCGCCTCCATCCTTTTTGTAAGCATCGAGCATCTCCTGCGTCGGCGCGAGCTTCGGTTCGTGCGCGTAATCGATGCCACCGATGGCCCTGAGGAAGTACCGGAGATCGTCCTTCTTCGCGAATCCGGCGAGCTGCGAGACGTTGTTCAGGCGCACGTCCAACACCTTGTTGACTCCCGCTTTCTGAAGCCTGCTGAAGAACGACTCGGCGGAAGTCTTAGTGAATCCGATGGTGAAGACTTTCATGGGGTGTAGCGCTCCGGAACAGGGTCGTCGGTCGGGTTTGGCTTCTCGACGTAAGCGATCTCGCTCTCTCGCCTCGCGTATGCCTCGTCTACCAGTTCCTGTCGAGGCTTGAAGAAATCCTGCTCACTGAGGCCGACCTCATTGAGAAGGCGGTCAAGGGCATCGTCGTGTTGTTCTAGGCGGCCGTCTCCAAGGATGTGTGCCGCCCGAAGGCCACGCACAACGAGATGTCGAACTACGAGAATCGTCCTGTGACACGTAAGCGGGTCTCTTTCCGCACAGAGTAGCGCAATCCGGTAGCGGCTGGTCCCATTGATAACCCGCGTCAGACCGTGCTGAAACGCGGCAGTCTTGGCGAGCCGGTCGTACTGAACCTTCCCATCTACGTAGCAGTTCCGATCGTCAGTACGAGCACCCAATTCTCGACCTAGGAAAGCGTATGAGATTCCCACGGCCTTCAGCGCATCCTTCAACGGCTCCCTATTGAACTGAGGGTTCATGCGGCTGTAGGGCTGCGAGCGAACGTCGGCGATGGCCGTGATTCCGTTTCGCCGGAGCAGGTCCAGCAGCTTTTGGGTCGAGTGGGTCGAGTGCCCAACGGTGAATATCAATGCGCTCACGAAGTTCCTCTAGCGCGTTTGGGCGTGATGACAGCAGCGGCCAATTTATAGGCGTACCCGTTGTATGGCTCGGAGAGGCTGACGCAGATAAGCGCGTCCTCGACAGGGTACTCCTCATCCTCCTTCGCGAAGAACTCGCGCTCAACAGGAGGGTCCGTGATCACGAGGTGGTACGTCGAGGTTCCCAGCTTGAAATGGGCGCGCACACGGCGGCGACTCGGGTAAGGACTGTTGTCATCCATGCCGACCACAACACGCAGGTTCTCGGGATGGATGAGGTAGAGCGACTGCTTGTAGAGTGCGACACGGGCTTGTGGAACCTGGTCGTTGCGGCCGTGGCGAGACGAATGGCCGTTCTCCCAGAGGGGCCCACTGGGACTGTCGACAGCCGCCAGTAGAGCGTCCCACGAGAGCTGCCCCGACTTCTCCCAGTAATAGCCGTCATCAATGAGGTGGTTCTCCTGCTGATGATCATGGGGCAAGGGCTGCTTCATCGTGATCGAAACGATGTCCAACACCTTAGGGTCGGTGCCATCCTCGTAACGTCGTTCTTCCTCCGAGACCTCTCGGCTCTCGCGCGCACTTACGGGTCGGACCCATTCGCCGAACTTGCCTGAACGGTACTCCCTTCCGGCGATGCACCGTCCCCCGGAGGGGGGCTTCCGAGAGTTGGCGAGACAGACGATGGTCTTCTTGTAGCTCATGGGAGGATCACACTACTCGAAGTGCCTATTGATCGCTTCCGCGACTTCCGACAGGTTGGGGGCGGAGCAACTCAACGCACGTGTCCAAGCTCACCTGCTAGGCCGGTGGAGCCCCCCGCGTGCGTCGAGGCTCTCCTGCTGGGCTAGGTGGTGTGTGTCGGACAGGTAGAACCGGATCCGTGGGGGCGTACGCGTTGGAGAGGGGCTGTTGGGCACGGTGGAGCCCTGCGCGTCGAAGCTCGCCTGCCGGGCAGGTCGAGTGCGCGCACGTCGGACAAGATGCAGCCGAGCCCGTAGGGCCCCGCGCGTCGCGGCTCGCCTATCGGGC
>NZ_DASVSO010000323.1:0-3323 GCF_036388035.1 Archangium sp. | reverse complement strand
CGCGCGCGGAGGGCCTCGCCTCCTATGCCGAGGCGCCGGCCGAGCGGCAGGCGGCCCTGCGCACGCGGCTCGCCACGATGATGCGCACCAACACATATGACGCGAGCACGGGCACGGTGACGCTGGCCCCGGTGCGCGCCGAGGCGATGCGGGTCAACGCCGCCCACTACGCGGACGTCTTCGCCAAGGGCCGCGCCGCCTACGCCATTCCCGAGGGCGCGCTGACGAACCCGGAGAAGCTCAAGGACCTCGGGGCCTTCTTCTGGTGGACGAGCTGGGTGGCCTCGACGAACCGGCCCGGGGACACGGTCTCCTACACGCAGAACTGGCCGCACGAGCCGCTGGTGGCCAACCAGCCCGCGTCGGGGGTGATGATGTGGAGCCTGGCCTCGGTGGTGCTGCTGCTCGCGGGCATTGGCGGGCTCGTCTGGTACCTGAGCGGCAAGAAGGAGGACGAGGAGGAGAAGCTGCCCGAGAGGGACCCGTTCGCGAGCCTCGAGCTCACCCCGAGCCAGCGGGCCACGGGCAAGTACTTCCTGGTGGTGGTGGCGCTCTTCCTGGCACAGGTGGGGCTGGGCGGCGTGACGGCGCACTTCGGCGTGGAGGGGGCGGGCTTCTACGGCATTCCCCTGGCGAAGTACCTGCCCTACGCGGTGACACGCAGCTGGCACACGCAGCTGGGCATCTTCTGGATTGCCACGGCGTGGCTGGCCACGGGCCTCTTCGTGGGCCCGGCGGTGAGCGGGGTGGAGCCGAAGTACCAGCGGGCGGGGGTGAACTTCCTCTTCGTGTGCCTGCTCATCATCGTGGTGGGCGCGCTCTTCGGGCAGTGGGCGTCGGTGCAGCAGCGCATGGGGAGCGGGGACTACTGGTACTGGTTCGGCCACCAGGGCTGGGAGTACGTGGACCTGGGCCGCTTCTGGCAGATCTTCCTCTTCGTGGGCCTCTTCGTGTGGCTCTTCCTGACGGCGCGGGCGGTGTGGCCGGCGCTGAAGAAGCCGAGCGAGGGCCGGCCGCTGCTGGTGCTCTTCGTCATCTCGTCCATGGCCATCGCCTCCTTCTATGGAGCGGGGCTGATGTACGGGCAGCGCAGTCACATGGGCATGGTGGAGTACTGGCGCTGGTGGGTGGTGCACCTGTGGGTGGAGGGCTTCTTCGAGGTGTTCGCCACGGTGGTGATGGCCTTCCTCTTCACCAAGCTGGGGGTGCTGTCGGCGCGCACGGCGGTGCCGGCGGTGCTCTTCACCACCGTGCTCTTCCTGAGCAGCGGCATCATCGGCACCTTCCACCACCTGTACTTCTCGGGCACGCCGGCGGCGGCGATGGCGCTGGGCGCGACGTTCAGCGCGCTGGAGGTGGTGCCCCTGGTGCTGGTGGGCCGGGAGGTGTGGAGCCACATCCGCCTGTCGCGACTCCAGGGGTGGATGGAGCAGTACCGCTGGCCCATCCTCTTCTTCATCGCGGTGGCCTTCTGGAACCTGGTGGGCGCGGGCCTGTTCGGCTTCCTCATCAACCCGCCCATCGCCCTCTACTACATGCAGGGCCTGAACCTGACGCCGCTGCATGGCCACACGGCGCTCTTCGGGGTGTACGGGATGCTGGGCATCGCGCTGATGCTCTTCTCGCTGCGGATGATGCAGCCGGAGGCGCGCTGGAAGACGCGTCCGCTGGCGTGGGCCTACTGGAGCATCAACGTGGGCCTGCTGCTGATGTCGGTGCTGTCGCTCTTGCCCATCGGGGTGCTGCAGACGAAGGCGGCCATCGAGCAGGGGACGTGGTGGGCGCGCAGCGCGGAGTTCCTCCAGACGCCGCTCATGGACACGCTGCGCTGGCTGCGGGTGCCCGGGGACGTGCTCTTCGCGGTGGGGGCGCTGTTGCTGGCCTGGTTCATCCTCGGCCTGAAGACGGGCTGGTCGCTGGAGCGCGCCCCCCTGCCCCAGCCGAGGCCCGAGTCCGAGCCGCTCGGAGCGGGCACCCCGGCCCACGCCCTGCTGCGCCGCCGCTGAGCCGGGACTCCCGCCCTTCCCCTTCCCCACCGGGAATGGAAGGGCGGGGGTAGCCTGGGCCGTGTACTCCCCGTAGGCTCATGGCCCATCAGAGGGGAGCGCGATGTTCCAGGTGGACGGAAGTACCGTGGTGCAGCTCGGAGCGGAGGACGTGCCGGCCCTGCGCAGGCTGCTCGAGCGCAGCCACGTCTTCATGACGTTGGCCTTCGATGTCCTGGAGCCGGATGCCGCGGAGCAGCTCCTGGAGGGCCTGCCTCCGGGCAAGGCCCCCGAGGACAAGTTCGCGCTCGGGCTGTACGCGGACGGGAAGACGGAGCTCGTCGGCGTGCTCGATGCCGTCCGCGGCTTTCCCGAGGACGACGAGTGGATCATCGGCATGCTGCTGATCGACCCGGACCGCCGCCGGGCCGGGCTCGGGGCCCGCTTCGTCAGCGCGTTCGAGCAGTGGGTGCGCGGCCAGGGCGCGGCTGGAATCCGGCTCGTGGTGCAGGAGCAGAACCCGGACGCGCTCCGCTTCTGGATGCGGGAGGGCTACGTCGTCACCGGCCTGACGCACCAGCAGACGCCCCGGCGGCAGAACATCATCCAGCTGCTGCACAAGCCCTTCACGCCCTGACGGGCCCCCTCGGCGACAGGACAGCCCATGTGGAAATACTTCTCGTGGCGTGAGGTGGCCGTGAGCGCCGCGAAGCTCGCCGCGGTGATGATGATGGTCGTCGGTGGCGCGCTGGTGCTCGCGCTCGACGGAGAGCCGGAGCTGCCCTGGGTGCTGCTCGGGTGCGCGGCGGCCGTCTACCCCCTGAGCTTCGTGCTGGTGGCGGCGTTGCACGGGCTGGTGGCGCTCCAGCTCGAGTTCTCGAAGCCGCAGCCCACCCGTTTCGGGTTCAGGCGCGACAAGGCCCTCGTCGTGATGGTGCTCATCTCCATCGCGATCGGCCTGTGCGCCGGGTTGCTGGGGCAAGCGTCTCGCGGCTGACGGCGCGCTCAGCCGCCCGGGGCGTGCCGCACTCGGAGCAGAACCCGCCCCCAACGTCCTCTCTGCGAAACGAAGCGCGCCCAGGCTAGCACGGACGTCCGCGTGCCTTCAGCGCCCTGCCCCGGCGCGTGGGGGACTTGCCCCGGGAGGCCCGCCGGGGATAGCACCCTGCCTGGACAGTTGCTTTCAGTGGGGGCAGTTCATGGACAAGACGACGAAGAAGGTCCTGGTGGGCGTGGGCGTTGGCTGCGGCTCCCTGGTGCTGCTGGGTCTGCTCGCGGTGGGCGCGGGCGCCTGGTGGCTCAAGGGGAAGGTCGGCGGCATCGTGGAGTCGGGCCAGA
>NZ_DASVSO010000322.1:0-2312 GCF_036388035.1 Archangium sp. | reverse complement strand
ACCGGGCCACGGTGAGGGAGACGCGCTCGGAGCGGCTGCCCACGCGCAAGGCGCGGTTGGGGAGCTCCTGGCCGGAGGCGTCCTTCTCCACGGTGGCCCAGGAGCCGCGCGTCACCTTGTACTCGAGCGCGGTGCCCGCCGGCAGCGGGAGGCGGGTGGTGTAGCGCCCCTCCGGCGAGCGCGTCAGCTTCACGCCCGCGCCGTTCCACTGGCCCAGGGCGGCGTGGTTCCCGGAGAGCCACACCTCCGCGTCCGGCGGGGTCTCGGGAGGGACCGTCACCTCGAAGGTGACCTGGGGCGCCTGGGCCTGGGCGGAGGGAGTGGGGACCTGACCGAAGGCCCCCAGTCCCACGGTGAGGCAGAGGAAGAGGACGATACGAGAGGCGTGTCGCGGCATCATTCCCGAAGGATACGCCGGGCGCTGACGCGACTCCTCGCCATGGACCTCTTCAGGGTCCGTCCGGAATCAGTCCACATCCTCCGGCGGCTCGCCCCGTCCGCCGTACCGCTCGAAGGCGCCTCCCTTCACGCCCTCGTCCTCGGTGGGGTGGCCGCTGACTTCGCTGCGCTGGCCGCCATTCTGGCCGGTCATGTCGTTCAGCCTCTCGGCACGGCCCTCGGCGGGAACCCGGTCCCCGTAGTCCTCCGGGTCCTTCTGCTTCTCAGGGTCCACCGGGATGCCCATCGGCCGGTTGAGCCATTCTTTCTTGTCCATGGCCTCGCTCCATCCTTGGGTGCCCACGCCCCAGGCTCCGGGCGGCGACACAGGTTCTTTCCCTCATCGTGCGCATCGCGCCCGGGTGGCGGTCGCCAGGTCGCCCTTGGCTCCGTGGGGCGCATGGAGGGGGAGCGGCGAGGCATGCCCCTGGCCCCTCCCTCCCCAGAGGGCCTGCGTCAAGGCGTGGTCGTGGTCGCCTGGGGCGCCGCGGCGGGAGCCGGGGCCTGCGCGGCTTCCTCGGCCTTGGCCTTGAGCCGGGCCTCGCGCTCACGCCGGTTCTTCGCCTCCCCTTCGGTCAGCGACTTGATGGTGGCCAGGCCCTTGTCGAAGTCCTTTCCCAGCATCCCGTCCATGTCCAGGAAGAGGGAGAAGGCCTTGCCCAGGAAGCCGTTCTGGCCGTCCATGGCCCACGTCACCCGGATGCCCTCGGCGACGGGCTGGAAGGTGAAGGTGGTGGTGTTGGTGGAGGCCCAGGGCTCGGAGAACTCGAGCAGGATGCGGATGCTCTCGTAGGGCTGAGACTCGAGGATGGTCATCTGCCCCTTGCCGGCGTCCTTGTTGCCGGACCAGGCGTAGATGGCGCCGGGCCCCGCGTAGGGCCCGTCGAAGGTCTTCTTCATCTTCGGGTCGAGCGCGTCCCACGGCGACCAGTACTTCCATTTGTGGAAGTCGTTCACCAAGCCGAAGGGCAGATCGACGGGGGCGGCCACGGTGATGGACCGCTCGATGTGGTAGGTGGACGGCCGCGAGGCCACCACGGCGCCGAGGCCCACGAGGGCGACGGCAAGCGCGAGAACAACCTTCTTGAACATTCCTTGTGTCTCCAGAGCACGGCCCGGTGCTCCTCCGAGTATGGCGCAGAACCGCCGGGGTGGTCCTCCCCCTCCACCCCTCAGGCGAGGAGGCGCGGTATAAATGGCTGGATTTCCTGACGCGTCTCCCGGTGTGAGACGCCTGGGAGGAGGGGAGGCGTCGGAGCGAGCCCCCATGCGCGGAGCGCTGTGGTAGTGCAAGGAGGACCCATGGCCTACCCGCCCCGCTTCGGCCGCTCGCTGGCCCACAAGGCACGCCAGCGCACGCCGGGCCACCATTACAACGCGAGCTTCCTGTCGGCGGCCGACCGCACGGAAATCCTTTCCTGGCTCGGCACCCTGCATCCGCTGTGGGAGGAGCGCTACTCCAAGCACTTCCCGCCGCCCCCGGGCCAGTCCCAGCGGCGACTGCTGCGCCCGGTGTACTGGCTGGGCAACTGGCAGTTCGCGTGCCTCGACTACTACCGGCCGCCCAAGGGGGTGAAGAACCGCTGTGTGAAGGCCGAGCCCTTCCCAGCGGTGCTCCAGCGCCAGGTGGACAAGGTGGAGCAGCTCGCGCGCCGGATGTTCCGCGGCCCGGACATGCCCGCCGGCTGGCACCTCAACACCTGCCTGGTGAACTTCTACGGCAGCCGCCTGGAGGACGGGCGCTGGGTGGACACCGCGCGGGTGGGCGAGCACAAGGACTTCGAGCCGGGGCCGGTGGCCTCGCTCTCCTTTGGCGAGCGCGCGCTCATCCAGTTCGTCACCTCCTCGCGCCCGGGCGAGCGCGACGAGGTGGT
>NZ_DASVSO010000321.1:0-10758 GCF_036388035.1 Archangium sp. | reverse complement strand
CGAGCGTCTCCGCAAGTCTCGCCTCTCCGGTCTGGCCAAGGCCACCGATCTCCTGAGCGAGCACACCGCCGACCTGGCCTCCTTCCTCACCCATGACCCCCAGGGCCAGCGGCTTCCGGCCTACCTCATCGCCCTCTCCCGTCAGCTGCAGGAGGAGCGCGAGAGCCTTCTCCAGGAGATGCACGCGCTGGGAGAGAGCGTGGATCACATCAACTCCATCATCGCCATGCAGCAGATGCACGCGCGGGCCGCGGGCGTGGTGGAGCAGGTGGCCCTCCCCCAGCTCCTCGACGAGGCGCTGCGCCTGCTCGCTGGCTCCTTCGAGCAGCTGGGCATCCGCGTCGAGCGTGACTTCGCCCCCGTGCCGCCCATCTCCGTGGACCGCCACAAGCTGCTGCAAATCCTCATCAACCTGCTGAGCAATGCGCGGCACGCACTGGTGGACAGCCAGGGAAAGGACAAGTGGATGCGCCTGCGCATCCGGCTGACGCCCGAGGGGACGGGGACATGCATCGAGGTGACCGACAACGGCGTGGGGATCGCCCCGGAGAACCTGCCACGCCTCTTCATGCAAGGCTTCACCACCAAGAAGACAGGCCATGGCTTCGGCCTGCACATCAGCGCCCTGTCCGCCTCGGAGATGAAGGGACGGCTGACCTGCTCCAGCCCCGGCCTCGGACAGGGCGCCACCTTCACCCTGGAGCTGCCCTCATCAGCGACCTGATTCGTATGATGATAGAGTTCCTACAACCAACTTCCGCCCCAGCCATGCTCAGGGTCTCGGCACTGGCTCGGGCGAACTCGAGAGGAGAGCTTCCGTGTCAGGCATGGGTAGAGCGTCGTTCTTCGGCTTTCTTGCCGCGGCCCTGGCTCTTACAGACGGCTGTGTGACTGCGAGCGACCCGCCGCCCCCGCAGGCTGGCGTGCCATATCCGCCTGTGTTCCGTGCCGATTTCCCGGACCCGTTCATCCTCGAGCACGAAGGGCGCTACTTCGCCTATGCAACGAATACGGGAGTGGCCAACGTGCAGATGGCGTCGTCCATGGATCTCGCGAGCTGGCGAATCCTTTGGGATGAACGGGAGCCGGCCCGGCTGCACGACGCGATGCCCGTCCTCCCCTCCTGGGCGAAGCCCGGCTTCACCTGGGCGCCCGAAGTGCTGCGAACACCGGGCGGCTTCGTGCTCTATTTCACCGCGCGCCACGCGGCCAGCGGCCTGCAATGCATCGGAGCCGCGACCAGCCACGACCCGCGCGGTCCCTTCACCTCGCAAGCCGCTGAACCCCTCGTGTGTCAGTACGAGCTCGGCGGCACGATCGACGCGAGCCCGTTCCGTGCTCCGGACGGGCAGCTCTACCTCTACTTCAAGAACGATGGGAACAACCCGGGCTTCAACAAGCCGACGGAGATCTTCGCCCAGCGGCTCTCCCCCGATGGGCTCAGCCTGACCGGCGACCGCATCTCCCTGATCCGCAACGACGCCCCCTGGGAGGGACGCGTGGTCGAGGCTCCGAGCATGATCGAGCGGGACGGCGCCTATGTCCTGTTCTTCTCCGCCAATGACTATGCCTGGCACGACGCGCAGCGCGTCTCGAGCTACGCGACCGGTTACGCCACCTGCGAGGGGCCGCTGGGGCCCTGCGTCGATGCGCCGAACAATCCGTTCCTCGCCAGCACGTTTCAACCCTGCCTCAGCGGCCCCGGTCATCAGACCGTGTTCCAATCCGGGGACAGGCAACTCCTCGCCTTCCATTCCTGGTCAGCGACGACGGCTTGCAGGCCAGGGAAGCTGGGGCGCTTCATGCACATCGTTCAACTGGCCTGGCAAGACGGCGTGCCCCAGATCTCCGCCCTCGAGCCGCGTTAGGCCGCGGCGAGGCTGGAGCGCACCCCAGCCTCGCCATGCTTCTACCTAGATGCGGACGCGGACGCCCAGCGAGTAGATGCTCTCCTCGTAGCGCACGTCGCGGGGGTAGGTGGCGCCTTCGGGCGTGAACCGCCTGAAGTTCCTGAAGGGATTACCCAGGATGTTCGACGCGTCGAGGGTGAAGGAGACCTTCTCCCAGGGCGAGTAGCTCCCCGAGAAGTCGAGACGCGAAACGCGTTCCACGAACTCACCCGTGAACCCTGCCCCTTGCGGATCCTGGACGTAAGAGGTGATCCAGGGCGAGCGCTGGTTGAAGGCCAGACGGGCGGAAAACTTTTCGCGCTCGTACATCGCGACGAGGTTGTAGGACCATCTGGAAACGCCGGGGATCCGGCCGGCCTCACCCTGCTGGAGCTCGATGCCCTCGGGGAAGTACTGCTTGTCGTCCAGATAGGTGACGTTGCCATAGACGCCGAAGCCGCTGGCCCAGCCCGGGAGGAAATCGAAGAAACTCCCGAGCGAGGCTTCGAAGCCCTGGATGCTGCCATCGCCGTTCACCGGGATGTTCACGCGGACCCGACCAGGCCCATAGACCGGGTCGTCCCGGGTCACGTCGACGTTCGTGATGAAGCCGTTGAAGTCGCGGCGGAACACGGCGAGTGACGCCATACCGGTCTGCAAGAAATAGTATTCAAGTGTGGCGTCGTAGTTATTCGACCGGACAGGCTTGAGATCGGGGTTGCCACCCCTACCGGTGACCTGGCAGCTCCGAGGCGCGTTGGGATCCGCCAGACAGGGCGGCGGCGCGTCGAGGATGGCCGGTCGCAGCTGCTCGAAGCTCGGCCTCGTACGGGTCTTGCTGGCGGAGAGCCTCAGCTGGAGGCCGGGAATGAGCCGAAGCCTCGCGCTGGCGTTGGGAAGCAGGTCGGTATACCCCCAGTCGTCCGTCAGGGTGGTGGTGAGGCTGGGGAAGGTGGTGAGGGAGGTGTTGGTGCGCACCGCCCGGAGGCCGACAACGCCGTCAACCCGCACGTCGGCAACCTTGAATTCGTAGCGCGCCTGCCCGTACCCGCTGAAGGTCTGCTCGTTCGCATCGAAGACAGACAACCTCTCGGGGACGCCCGGGGCGAAGCCCTGAAGGGAGCGCAGCTGCTCCACATTGCTCCGGATGCTGTCGTACGTCGGCACGATCCAGGTCCGTGTCCCCTGGATGTCGCTGCCTCGGAAGCCGCCGCGGAACTCATGAAGCTCGACCGGTATCTCGGAGAGCGGAGTCCCGGCCGCGGGCGTGCCGTAGCGCTGACCATTCTCCTGAAAGGCGTCGCGCGTCGTGAACCGGAACCCGGCCTCCAGCTTGGGGATGAAGGAGACGCCGGTGTTCAGGTCGAGGTCCGTTCGAGCCTGCCAGTCGTCGCCCGCCGCGACATAGGACCTGTCGAAAAAGCCGAGATAGCGGAAGTTGGCGCGATCCGTCAGGTCGAAGTTCTGGAGGCTGAACTCCATGCCGCCGGGTCCCCTCGGCACGTCGAAGTTGACGTCAAAGGTGGGGGAGGAGGCCAGCTCCTGGTCGAAGCTGTAGAGCGACATGTCGAACCTGCTGTCCGTCCGCGCGACATCGGCCGTGAGCCGCAAGGGCCCCACTTCGTAGGCGCCGCCGACGGCGAGCTGATAGGTGTCGGTCTCGCGGAGGGTTGCTCCCTGGAACATGAACGGCCGGGCGGCATTTTCGACGGTGAGGCTCTGCGCCTGGTCCGTGGTGCCCGGCCGGAACTTCACATTGGTGTATCGACTGCCACCGCCCCACAAACGCATTTCCAGAATGCGGTCCGAGACGTTGTCGCGGTACCCCTGCCAGAGCCCGTCGACATAGAACTCGAGTCCCGGTTGCGGCCGCCACTGCACCGAGCCGTTCACGGACGGCCGCTCCCGCTGGCCTGCCCCATAGAAGATGCCGACGACATCGGGGAAGCGGAACTGCTCGCCCGTGTCCGCGGATGTCCCGGTGCCAATGAACCCGGTGTTCCAGCGCGCGGAGTCGAGGTAGTTGAGGCGGGTGTAGGAGACGTTGATCAGCGCGCCGATGTCGCCCGCACCAGTCTTCCAACGGTTGGTGACCAGGAGGTTGCCGTTCGGGTCAAACCTGCCGGACTGGTTGGCGTAGGTGCCCCGCAGGGCGCCCGAGATCTCAAAGCCCTCGAAGTCGAGCGGCCGGCGTGAGCGGACGTCGATGAGCCCGGCGAGGCCGCCTTCGAGCTGATCGGCGGTCGTGGATTTGTAGACGTCAAGCGACGCGATGCCGCCCGCTGGGAAGTCGGCAAGCGCGACGCTGCGCGTCTCGGCGGTGAAGATCTCCCGACCATTATAGGTCGTGGTGAGATCAGGCAGACCACGCACCAGCACCTGGCCTTGCGCTTCGCCCCGGGCACGGTCCACCTGGACACCCGGAATGCGGGCGGCCGTCTCGGAGACCGTGACGTCCGGCAACTTGCCGATGTCTTGCGCCACGACCGTATCGACGATCTGGTCGGAGTCGCGCTTGACGGTCTGCGCCTTCTGCATGCTGCGTTGCAGGCCGACGACGACGATCTCCTCGACATACTCGTCGGGCGCGGGCTCATAGGTTTCAGCGACCACGCCGGCGTCCGCCTGGGGCTGGCCTGCGTCGGCCGCTTGCGCCGGTGCGCCGGTCTGCGCGAAAGCATCGGCTGTCAGCAGCGCAATGGACATCGAACAAAGAATGAATGTCTTCAACCGCATCTAATGTCCTCTTTCATACACATCGGTCCGGGGGGGGGGATAGGCTGATAAGCTATTCGTAAAATTTTGTATCTCACCCATCCGGCCAGAGCGTGTCAAGACGAGTTATGAGCGACTCGCGGCGCCGCTCCTTTCCGAAGGGCTGTCGCGCTGCGGCATCGTTCGACTTGAAAGTGCCCTCGTCGCGGCGGTCGCCCTGCGGGTGGGGCTGGCTCTGCGCAGGACGGTGCTGGGCCTGGCGCCGCTGCCGGCCCCATCGGTCACGACGATCCGGGCTCCCTCGCCACGAAGAAGTCCTGTCGAGTCGCCCACTCGCGCCTCGGCATTCGTCACCGTCCGTTCGACAGCCGCGAGCGCAGAGGCCGTCGTTGCCGGCTCCGCTCGGGTGATCAGCTCGATGTCTGGCCGGGACGCGTATGCTCGGTGGACACCACTGCAATGGCAGCCACGCCCGCGGTGACAAACCTTACATATCTTGCGAAAAACTCCTCTTGGATGAATATGGCCACTGCAACTGGCCGAAATGATTTGCGAGGCACTGATTGAGTCATGTCATGAAGCAGCTCTTGTTCATGGCTTCCTCCAAGCGGTCCTCCCGCCCGGGATGAAGGGGGAGCACCGCGATCGCGACGGACAGACTCACGCCGTCCCGATCGCATGTGAGTCAGACGAGCGCCGCTGCGCCCATCGACTCTCCGTCGCGGCGCGCGGTCAGCAGGTGGTGAGGGAGGGCTCCCTCGCTCACTTCAGCAGCGGAGCCAGCGCGGGCCAGACGTGGTCACGCAGCTTGGGCTGCACGGCGGCCACGGGGTGGATGTTGTCGGCCTGGAAGGCGCCACGGTCCAGCGCGATGGGCTCCAGCAGGAACGGGAGCAGGGCCACCTGGTGCGCCTCGGCCACCGCGCGGTAGTTGGCCGCGAAGCCCTCCGTGTAGGCCTTCCCGAGGTTGGGTGGCATGCGCATGCCCACCAGCAGCACCCGGGCCCCGGAGGATTTGGCCGCGCGCACCATCTTCTCCAGGTTGGCCCGGGTCTGCTTGAGCGGCAGGCCCCTCAGGCCATCGTTGCCCCCCAGGGCGATGACCACCACCTCCGGCCGGTTGCGCGCGAGCTCTCCTTCTATCCGTGAGGCGCCACCCGCGGTGGTTTCACCACTGACACTGGCATTCACCAACCGCCATCCGGGCGCCTGCTGGGCCATGCGCTCGGCCGTCAGCGCGACCCAGCCCTCCCGCGGCGCGAGCCCGTAGGCGGCGGACAGCGAGTCCCCCATCACCAGCACCGTCCGTCCGGACCCGGCCGCCTCGGCCGGCTCCGGCAGAGCGGTCAGTAACACGGCCAGTGTCAGCACCAGGTAGCTGAGCACACCGGAGGCCCGGGTACGCTCCCTCATGTATTCTTGGCTCATCCGCTGCAACTCCTCCGGGTGCGCGTTACAAGCCTGCTCCGCGAGCAGACACTCCCCTGCCGAAGAACCATTATGCCCCACAACATCGCGTCGCACGCCAAAGTCCAACCCGACCCGCAGCGGTTGGCCCTGCAGGTGTCGGAACTGGGCAAGCGGGTGTCCCTGCCGTCCGGAGCACTCACCATCCTCGAGGGGGTGGGCTTCTCGATCTCCCATGGCGACACCGTGGCCATCGTCGGGGCCTCCGGCTCGGGAAAGAGCACGCTGCTGTCGCTGATGGCCGGGCTGGACACGCCCAGCACCGGCAGCGTGCTGCTGGACGGCGAGCCGCTGTCCGCCCTGGACGAGGACGGCCGCGCGCGCGTGCGCGGCGAGAAGGTGGGCTTCGTCTTCCAGAGCTTCCAGCTGCTGCCCTCGCTGACGGCGCTGGAGAACGTGATGCTCCCGCTCGAGCTGCGCGGAGATGCGGATGTGGAGACTCCCGCCCGGGCCATCCTCGGCAAGGTGGGGCTGGGAGAGCGGCTCGGCCACTACCCGCGCCAGCTGTCGGGGGGAGAGCAGCAGCGCGTCGCCCTGGCGCGTGCCTTCGTCACCCGGCCGGCGGTGCTCTTCGCCGACGAGCCCACCGGCAACCTCGACACCAGCACCGGCCAGGCCATCATCGAGCTGCTCTTCTCGCTCAACGCGGAGGCGGGGACCACCCTGGTGCTCGTCACCCATGACGAGCACCTCGCGGCGCGCTGCGGGCAGCGGCTGCGGCTCGACGCGGGCCGCCTGGTGGCCAATGAGAGGCGGCCCTCATGAGACTGCTCAGGATGGCCTGGCGCCAGCTGCGCCGTGACTTCGCCGCTGGCGAGCTCCGCATCCTCCTCGCCGCACTGGTGCTCGCGGTGCTGGCGGTGACGGCCATTGGCTTCGTCACCGACCGCGCCGAGCGCGCGCTCGCCCTCGAGGCCAACCGGCTGCTCGGCGGGGATGCGGTGGTGGTCGGCGACACCCCCCTCGCCGGGGTGGTGCGCGAGGCGGCGGGAGCGCCCGGGCTGCGAAGCACCGAGACGCAGGAACTGCCCAGCATGGTCCGGGTCGGTGACGCGGACGATGAGCGGCTCAAGTTCGGAGATCTCCGGGCACTCGGAGAGGGGTTTCCCCTGCGGGGCCGCTTCCGCATCGTGGAGACGGTGGACGGCCCCGAGCGCGACGCCGCCGGCATCCCCGAGCGGGGCAGCGTGTGGATGAGCCGCGCTGGCGCGGACGCGCTGGACGCGAAACTGGGGGACATGATTGGTGTCGGCGAGTCGCAGCTGCGGCTTGCCGCCCTGGTGGTGCAGGAGCCGGATGCGGCGCTCGACTACTTCAACATCGCTCCCCGGGTGTTCCTCAACCTCGCCGACCTGCCCGCGACGGGGCTGGTGCAGGAGGGCAGCCGGCTGCGCTACCGCCTGGTGGTCGCCGGAGAGCCAACGGCGGTGGAGCGCTTCGTGCGCACCGCGCGCGAGGGGCTCGCACGCGGCCAGCGCCTGGAGACGGTGAAGGACGCGCGTCCGGAGGTGCGCTCCGCGCTCGACCGTGCCGGCCGCTTCCTGAGCCTGGCGGCGCTGGTGTCGGTGGTGCTGGCGGCGGTGGCCGTGGCCATGGCCGCGCGCCGACACAGCGAGCGGCACCTGTCGAGCACCGCGGTGATGCGGTGTCTGGGCGCGAGCCAGCGCACGCTGGTGGGCACCCACGGGGGCGAGCTGCTCCTGCTCGGGCTCATCGCGAGCTCCATCGGCGTCCTGCTCGCCTTCCTCTTGCAGTGGCTGGTGGGCAACTGGCTCTCCGAGGCGCTGAAGCTGGCCATCCCGGCGGCCGGCTGGGTGCCGGCGGTGCAGGGGTATGGGGTGGGCCTGGTGGTGCTGCTGACCTTTGGTGCACCGCCCATCCTCGCGCTGCGTCGGGTGCCCGCGCTGCGCGTGTTGCGGAGGGATCTCGACCGCACCGAGCCGAGCGCCTGGCTGGTGGGGTTCGCGGGCGTGCTGGGGCTGGCCGCGCTGTTGTGGTGGAAGGCTGGCTCGGCGGGGCTGGCGTCCTGGATGCTCCTGGGCATCATCGCCACGCTGGGGGTGCTGGCCGCACTGGCCTGGGGGCTCATCGCCGTCGTGCGGCGGCTGCGCTCGCGGCTGCGCGGGAGCCTGCGCTACGGGTTGGCCAATGTGAGCCGACGGGCGGCCACCAGCGTCGCCCAGGTGTCGGCGCTCGGCCTGGGGCTGATGGCGCTGCTGCTGCTCACCTTCGTGCGCACCGACCTGCTCGATCGCTGGCAGGTGTCGCTCGCCAAGGAGGCTCCCAACCGCTTCATCGTCAACGTGCAGGAAGACCAGATAGAGCCGGTGCGTGCGTTCATGGCGGAGCAGGGGTTGCCCGCGCCGGACCTCTTCCCCATGGTGCGTGGCCGTCTGGTGGCGCACAACGGCGAGCCGGTGAAGGCGCCGCCCGCCGCGGAGGACGCCGACGCCGAGGAGGAGCGTCGCAGGCAGCGGCGCGCGGACCGCGAGTACAACCTCTCCACCGCTGACACGCTGCGCGACGACAACCGCGTCACCGCGGGCGCGTTCTGGGGCCCACAGGGTCCGGAGAAGCCAGAGCTGTCGGTGGAGGAGGGCTTCGCCGCCTCGATGAGCTGGAAGCTCGGTGACCGCGTGGCCTTCGACATCGCGGGCCAGCGGTTCGAGGCCACCGTCACCAGCTTGCGCAAGGTGGAGTGGGAGAGCTTCCGACCGAACTTCATCGTGCTGGCTTCGCCGGGCTCGCTCAAGGGCTATGCGGCCAGCTACATCACCGCGGTGCACGTGCCCCCGGAGCGCACGCGCTTCACCGCGGAGCTGGTGGCCCGCTTCGCCAACCTCTCGGTGGTGGATGTCGACGCGCTGCTCAAGCAGGTGCGCAGCACCGCGGACCAGGTCTCCACCGTGGTGGAGGTGGTGTTCTACTTCTCGCTGCTCGCGGGCCTGCTGGTGTTGATGGCCGCGGTCAGTGCCAGCCAGGACGAGCGGCTGCTGGAGGGAGGGGTGATGCGGGTGCTGGGCGGTAGCCGCCGACAGCTGCGGCTCGCGCAGGCCTCGGAGTTCGCGGCCATTGGCCTGCTGTCGGGCCTCACCGCATCGTGCGCCGCCTCCGTCCTGGCCGGGGTCATCGCCACGCAGGTGTTCAGCCTGCCGTGGCAGGCGGACTGGCGACTGGTGGTGGTGGGAGGCGGGCTGGGGGTGCTGGCGGCGGTGAGCGCGGGGATGTTCGCCACCCGGCGGGTGCTGGACGCACCGCCCTCGGTGACGCTGCGGGAGTCGCAGGGCTGAGCTTCGTGGATCCGCTCCAACCCATGGGCATGACGCGGCGAACCATCGACATACCCGACGAGGTGCGGCGCCGGGTGGCTCTCCAAGGCGCGGAAGGCGAAGCATGGGTGGAGAGCCTGGAGCCGCTCATCACGGCGCTGAAGCGCGAGTGGAAGCTCATCGTCGGGCGCACACTTCGGGGCGGCAGCGGCTCCATCGTGTTGGAAGCAACGACCGCGGATGGCCGCCAGGCAGTGCTCAAGCTCCCCGTTCCCTGGCTCGATCCCGAGCGCCGCCAGTTGGGCGTGCTGCTCGCGGCGAAGGGCCGGGGCTACGCCCAACTCTTACGCCACCATGAGGAAAGCGGAGCCCTGTTGATTGAGCGGCTCGGCCCAGCGCTTTCAGAACTCGGGCTCGGGATCGACGTCCAGCTCGAGGCCCTCTGCGCCACCCTGTTGCAGGCCTGGACCGTGCCGCCGGACAAGCGGGGTCTACCTGTCCGGTGACCGCAAGGCCGTTGACCTCGCCGCATTCATCGAGAGGACGTGGCGCGAGCAGGGAAAGCCGTGCTCCGAACGCACGCTCGAAGTGGCGCTCGCCTTCGCCGCCGCCCGCCGGGCCGCCTTCGCGCCCCACACCGCCGTCCTGGCGCACGGCGACGCTCATGCGGGCAACCTCCTGCTTGCGTCCGCCGAGGGCGAACCGCGGCGCTATAAATTCGTGGACCCGGAGGGGCTCTTCATCGAGCGCGCCTACGACCTGGCCATTCCCATGCGCGAGTGGGGCACCGAATTGTTGGAGGGGAACCCCCTGGCGCTGGGCCATCGGCGCTGCGCTCTCCTGGCCCGCCTGACCGGCGTCGAGCCGGAGGCCATCTGGCAGTGGGGCTTCATCGAGCGGGTCTCCACGGGGCTGCACCTTCGAGAGCTTGGATGGGAGGCCGAGTCCCGCGAGTATCTCGCCGTCGCGGAGGCCTGGGCAGCCGCGGAGCCTCACGGCTGACAGGTGGCGCCTGAACACGCCGCACGGCCGTGGTTCCCACTGAAGCTTCACGCCCTGCGTGCTATGAAGCCGGCCCTCGCTCACTTGCCTGGGCCGGAAGCTGACGACTCGCGTCCAGCTCAGGACCTGCGCGCGACAGGCCGCGCGCATTCACCTTCCTCACAGGAGGCATCGTGGAACGGACCCCCTTCGGTATGGCCCCAGGAGGACAGCCCGTTGATGTCTACACCCTCACCAACAGGCGGGGGGTAGAGGCGCGGGTCACCAACTACGGCGGAATCATCCTCAGCCTGCGCGTGCCGGACCGGAACGGCCGCTTCGACGACGTGGTGCTGGGTTATGACTCGTTGGCTGGCTACCTGGCGGAATCCCCGTATTTCGGCGCGCTGATCGGCCGCTACGGCAACCGCATCGCC
>NZ_DASVSO010000320.1:0-11277 GCF_036388035.1 Archangium sp. | reverse complement strand
GGCCATGACGGCACCTGGGTGGCCCACCCGGGCCTGGTGCCGGTGGCCCGCGCCGTCTTCGACAAGGCCATGCCCGGGCCCAACCAGCTCGGCAACAAGCGCCCGGACGTGCGCATCTCCGAGGCGGACCTGCTCGCCCTGCCCGAGGGCACCCGCAGCGAGGACGGCCTGCGCCACAACATCCGCGTGGGCGTGCAGTACCTCGCCGCGTGGCTCGGCGGCCTGGGCTGCGTGCCGCTCTACAACCTCATGGAGGACGCGGCCACCGCCGAAATCTCCCGCGCCCAGGTGTGGCAGTGGATGCACCACCGCGTGCCCCTGGCCGACGGCCAGCCTGTGACGGCCGAGCGCTTCCGCCAGGTGCTCGCCGAGGAGATGAAGCGGATTGAGGCCGAGGGCGCCACGGAGCGCTACGGCGCCGAGCGCCTGGAGGAGGCCCGTGTGCTCTTCGAGAAGCTCTCCACCGCGCCCCGCTTCGAGGACTTCCTCACCCTCCCCGCTTACGAGGCGCTCACCGCGCACGGCTGAGCGTGCCGTTTTCCCGCAGCCCGACGTTCCTTTTCCACACCCGTTTCCATCCAATTCGAGAGGAGCCGACATGTACGACGCCGTGACGACGACGAATGACGCCTCGCCCCACGCCAAGCTCCACGCCCAGCGCTTCGAGGGCATCACCCGCAACTACTCGGAGGCGGACGTCGAGAAGCTGCGCGGCTCCATCCGCATCAGCTACACGCTGGCCGAGATGGGCTCCAAGCGCCTGTGGGAGCTGCTCAACACCAGGGACTATGTGCACGCGCTCGGCGCCCTCACCGGCAACCAGGCGGTGCAGATGGTGCGCGCGGGCCTCGAGGCCATCTACCTGTCCGGCTGGCAGGTGGCGGCCGATGCCAACACCGCCGGGCAGATGTACCCGGACCAGAGCCTCTACCCGGTGGACAGCGTGCCCAACGTGGTGCGCCGCATCAACGCCTCCCTGCGTCGGGCGGATCAGATCGACCACGCCGAGGGCAAGAAGGAGCGCTACTGGTTCGCCCCCATCATGGCGGACGCGGAGGCCGGCTTCGGTGGGCCGCTCAACGCCTACGAGCTGATGAAGTCCATGATTGAAGCGGGCGCCGCGGGCGTGCACTTCGAGGACCAGCTCGCCAGCGAGAAGAAGTGCGGCCACATGGGCGGCAAGGTGCTGGTGCCCACCAACAACTTCATCCGCACGCTGACGGCGGCGCGGCTGGCCGCGGACGTGATGGGCGTGCCCACCATCCTCGTGGCCCGCACGGACGCCGACAGCGCCAAGCTGCTGATGAGTGACGCGGACGAGTACGACCACGCCTTCATCGACCGCAAGGCGGGCCGCTCGGCCGAGGGCTTCTACCGCCTCCAGGGCGGCGTGGAGTGCGCCATCGCCCGTGGCCTCGCCTACGCGCCCTACGCGGACCTCATCTGGTGCGAGACGAGCACCCCCGACCTCGCCCAGGCCAAGAAGTTCGCCGAGGGCATCCGCGCGAAGTTCCCCAACAAGCTGCTGGCCTACAACTGCTCGCCGTCCTTCAACTGGAAGAAGAACCTGGACGACAAGACCATCGCCAAGTTCCAGCGCGAGCTGGGCGCCATGGGCTACAAGTTCCAGTTCGTCACCCTGGCCGGCTTCCACGCCCTCAACTACTCGATGTACGAGCTGGCGCGGACGTACAAGGACCGCGGCATGGCGGCCTACTCCGAGCTGCAGCAGAAGGAGTTCGGCTCGGAGAAGGACGGCTACACCGCCACGCGCCACCAGCGCGAGGTGGGCACCGGCTACTTCGACAAGGTGGCCGAGGTCATCTCCGGCGGCTGCGCCAGCACCCTGGCCCTCAACGACTCCACCGAGGCCCACCAGTTCTAGAAGCGGGCGGTTGAACGCCCCACCGAAGCCGCGGCTCCCGAGGACGCTCCCCGGGGGTCCGCGGCTTCTGTCTTTCCGGACGCCGCCAGCTCCACCACCCGCGCGCCCTCGGCCTCGAAGAGCTCGCGCAGCCACGGGTGGCAGGTGAAGGCGATGACCTGGTGGCGCTCGGACAGCCGCGCCAGCAGCCGCAGCGTGCCCCGCGTGCGCTCCAGGTCGAAGTTCACCAGGATGTCGTCCACGATGAGGGGCAGCGCCCCGCGCGTCTCGCCGAAGTCCTGGATGACCGCCAGCCGGAACGCCAGGTAGAGCTGCTCGCGGGTGCCTCGCGAGAGCTGCTCGGCGCTCCAGTCGCGCCGCGCGTCGCTCACCCGCAGCTCGCGCTTGCCTCCGGCCGGGACGAAGACGCGGCGGTAGCGGCCTTCCGTGAGCTGCGCGAAGTGCTCCGAGGCGAGCTGGATGACGCGGGGCTGCTGCTCCTCCTCGAAGCGCCGCCGCGCCCGGGACAGCAGCGCCAGCGCCAGCCTGTCCGTGGCATAGCGGTGGGCCAGCTCCGCGGCCCGCGCCCGCAGCCGCTCCTCCAGGATGCGCAGCGAGGCCAGCTCCTCGTCATTCTCCCAGTGCGCGAGCTGGCTGCGCGCGGCGCCGTACTCGGTGTGCAGCGCCTTCAAGCGCTCGGCACAGGCGGGCTCCTGCATGCGCAGCAGCCCCAGCTTCTCCTTCAGGTGCTCCTCGCCGCCCAGCGCGTGCAGGGCCTCCCGCGCCGCCGCTTCCTCCAGGCCCACGGCGGCTTCGATGCGCCACGTCAGCTCGAGCACGCGGCGGGTGAGCCCGGTGAAGTGCTCCGCCTGCCGGGCCCGCTGCCGGAAGGACTCCTCGGTGTCGCTCCCCCCCTGCGCCAGCAGCGCCGCCAGGGCTTGCGCCTCGGACTCGCGAAGACGCGCGAGCTGGGCCTTGTCCGCGCTCCAGTCGTCCCGGCGCGCCCGGAGGGCCCGCGCCTCCGCGTCCCGCGCCTTCAGCTCCTCCAGCGCCGTGGCCACCCCAGCGGCCACCGACTCCACGGGCCCCTCCGCCAGCCTCGCGGCCCGGGCCTCCTCGTGCAGCCGGGAGACGACCGCCTCACAGGCGGACTCGTCCGTGGCCAGGGCCCGCTCGTCCGCCCTCAAGTCCGCCAGCCGCTGCCGCTGCTCGGCCGCGTCACGCCACAACGCCAGCGCCCGCTGCGGAGAGAGGTCCCCGGGGAAGCGCCGCGCGGCGAGCAGCGCGGCCAGCTCGGCCTGGAGCGCCCGCACCTGGGCCACGGCCCGCTGTCCCGCCCCCTCGGCGGCATGGGCCTCGCGCACCACCGCGTCCCGCTCCGCCAAGCGCGTCTCGCACTCCCGGCCGAGGTGCTCCAGGCGCTCCGCCTGCCGCAGCAGCTCGGCCATGGCCTCCTCCCGCGCGCTGAGCTCGGCCGCGGGCACCCCGGGAGGAACGCCCGCCTCGCTCGCCGCCGCCACCAGCTCGCGCTCCAGCCCGGCCCCCCGCCCCGCCAGGACGTCCAGGGAGGATTGCACCCGGGCCACTTCCTGCGCGTGCACCCGCTGGCGCGCGGCGTGGGCCTCCTCGTTCCGCTGGTGGCCGCTCACCGCGCTCCGGTGGCCGAGCACCAGCGGGCCCACGAGGAGCAGCGCGCCCACCAGGGCGAGGACTCCCGCCCCCACTCCCGCGTACAGCCCGAGGCCGAGGGCCAACACCACCGCCCCCACCACGCCCACCCCCACCGGCCAGAGCGCCGGCGCCGCTCCGAGGGGGGGCTCCACCTGGGCCCGCAGGGCCTCGAATCGCTGCCGCAGCTCGGCGCGCTGGGCCACCACCTGCTCCCGCTCCACGCGCAGGGGCCGCAGGCGCCCCAGGGCCGCCTGACGACGGCGGACCTCCGCGACGGCCACGTCGGGCAGCCGGGCCCGCTCGGCCTCCAGACGCGCCAGGGCGGTGTCGAGCCGCTCCAGCGTCCCCCGCGCCCGCCCGAGCGCCCCTTCCGCGTCGCGTCGCTCGGTCTCCGCTCTCGCCAGACGATCCGCGAGGGACTCCAGGGAGCCTCGCGCCGCCGCGCCCAACTCCAGCGCCAGCAGGCCCGCCGCATCCACCTCCAGCCCGAGCCCCCCGAGGGCCTGCTCCACTTCCCGGCGCCGCGCCTCGAGCGCCGCGCGACGGCCCGGCAGCGCGCGCAGGAGCTCGGCCCTCGCGGTGAACGCGGCCAGCGCCGAGCGCAACCCCTCCTCCCGCTCGCGCACGGCCGAGGCCTCGGACAGCCGGGCCAATTCCAGCTCGGCCGAGGACAACAGCTCCTCGACGCGAGCCTGCTGGGCCTGCGTCTCCCGCAGTCGGGGGAGCAGCTCCTCCAGCCGCGCCTCCCCTCTCTCCGGGAAGGTCGCCAGGTCCGGCAGCGCGGCCAGCTCCGCCCGCAGCCGCCCCAGCTCGCCCAGGTCTCCGAGCGCGGTCTCCAACCGGGACAGCCGCCCCAGCTCTCGCGAGAGCGTCTCCTGGAGCGCCGCCGTCTCCTCCTGCTGCCGCGCCAGCGAGGCCAGCCGCTCGCGCTCCTCGAAGTACTTCGCCGGGCGATCCTCCAGCTCGCGCAGCCGCGCCTTGACCTCCTCCAGTTGCTTGAGGACCTGGTTGAGCTCGGGGTTCCTCCCGCTCACCTTGAAGAGCTCTCCGGCCCGCTTCTCCAGGTGCTTCTCCACCTCCGGCAGCCTGCGCGCGCCCTGCAGTCCGGCGGCGAAGAGCGCCCGGGAGACTCCATCCTCCTCGGCCAGCTTCTCGAAGGTGGACAGCTCCTCCAGGCTGAAGGCGAACACCTCGCAGAACAGGTCCCGCGACACGTGCGCCAGCGCCTCGTCCAACCGGGACGAGAGCACCTCGTGCCCCTCCGGGCTGAGCACCGTCAGCGCCGCCTTCCCGCGGCGATCCACCACGCGGCGCACCACCAGCGGGCCCACGCCCGTGCTCACGCACAGCTCCCCCCCGAAAGTCCCCGCCTCGGGCTCGTAGCGCGACTCCGAGCGGCCCCGCTTCTCGAAGCCGAACAGCATCGTCCGGAGGAACGCGAGCAGCGTGCTCTTGCCCGCCTCGTTCCGCCCGTACAGCAGGTTGAGGCCCGGCTTCAGCTCCACCGCGTAGTCGGAGAAGTGGCCGAAGCCGTGCACCTTCAACACGTCGATTCGCAGTCCCCCACTCACGCCTCGTCCTCCTCGTGGAGCTGCTCCACCACCTGCAAGCCGGCCCGCTCCACCAGCTCGGGACGGGGTGACTCCAGTGCGTCCACGCCCAGCCGCCGCAGTCGCTGGCTCAGCGCGCGCAGCTCCGGGTCTTCCGCCCACAACGCGCCCAACGCCTCCGAGTCCTCCGTGAGCGTCTCGGCCTCGGCCAGCAGCGTCCCGGCGAAGCCTCCCGCCAGACGCACCGTCCCGAGGTCCAGCTCGGGACGGCTCGCGTCGCGCAGGGACTCCAGCAGCACCGGTGGGTGACGCCGGGAGAGCTGCTCGCGCAGATCCGCTTCGAGCTGGCCGAGCGCGTCCGGCCGGGACAGCTCCCGGTGCAGCGGGCCCCGCCCCGTGAGCGTGAGGCGCACCGCATGGCCCTCCAGCTCCTCCGGGCAGCTCGCGTCCACCTGCTCCATCACCGCGCCCACGAGCGCGTCGAGCGCGCCGAGCCCTGTGAGGGCCACCTCCAGCCGGTGCCAGCGCACCCGGTCCACCGGGACGAAGCGGCGCCGCGTCTTCCCCTCCTCCACCTCCACCAGCACGCAGCCGCGCTCGCCCGGCTCGTTCACGTGCCGCCCCTGGGGGTTGCCCGGGTAGACGGCCACCGCCCCCCCGGCGAGCGCGTACTCGGCCCGGGTGTGCACATGGCCCAGCGCCCAGTAGTCGAGGCCCCGCGCGCCGAGGTCCTCCACGGTGCAGGGCGCGTAGTTGGCATGGCCCTCCAGCCCGCCCAGGTTCGCGTGCAGCAGGCCCACCGTGAAGTCCGGCGCCGTCCGGTGGAAGCGCGCGGACAGGTTCTCGCGCACCTCCACCTCGGGGTAGGAGATGCCCTGTACCCGGCAGAGCAGCCGGCCGTCCCGGCGCACCTCCAGCTCCTCCCACTCCGAGCCGAACACCTTCACCGAGCCGGGCAGCCCGAGCGCTCCCGTGTCCCCGCTCAAGGGGTCATGGTTGCCATGGACGATGAAGGTCTGGATGCCCGCGGTATCCAGCCGCTCCAGCTCGCGCCGCAGCGCCAGCCGCGCGCGCACCGAGCGGTCCTTCGCGTCGAAGAGGTCCCCCGCCAGCAGCAGGAAGGCCACGCGCTCGCGCAGGCACAGGTCCACGACGCGGGAGAAGGCGCGGAAGGTGGCCTGCTGGAAGGTGCTCGCCAGCGCCGAGTCCGTGGAGATGCCTCGGAAGGGGGTATCCAGGTGCAGGTCGGCGGCGTGGACGAACTTGAAGCGCATGGCGGGGCCCACAGTAGCCGTCCCATACCCGTGAGCCAGAAATCACGGGCGTGGAGACGGTGAGCCTGCCCGAGGTGCGTGCGTGGAGAAGCAGCCGCGGTTGCTCACCTGAGCACCACGGCGAGCGGGGCGTCGGGAGGTCAACTCCCTGATGACTCCTCGGCTCGCCCCTCGTTTCCGGCAATGAAACCCTGGACGCACTCTTCTGCACCTTGCCTGGAAGGAGCCCCATCCGATGCGCCTGCTGCTGGGAGTCCTCATGCTCCTGGGGTGCGCCCCGAGCTTCTCCCGACCCCCCGTTGAGGGCGTGGACGCGGCCTCGGCTTCGGCGGGTGCGAGCCTGCTGGTGCATGGCGGGCCAGAAGGAGACACACCGGGTGAATGGACCGTCTTCCTCCCGGTGGAACTCGACGAGGCGGGCCTCGAGGGCTGGAGCGCGGAGGCGCTGCGCTCGGCCGGCTACCTCATCGTCGTCATCGAGTTCGAGGACACTGGCGAGTCCGCATCCGCTGAGCATCCGGGCAGCGAGCCAGATGCGCTCCTATCGAGCCGTCCTCCCCGGCGGGGTGGCCTGGGTGGGCCTCCGGTGCGGCGCCCGCCCTTGCTCAACCCTCGTCCAACGCAGCAGCAACGTCAGGAGAGGCAGCGGCGCGCGGCGGATCTGGCGGCGTTGCAGGCCGCGCGCAAGCTCTACTCCCAACGGCTGGCGGAGGCACAGGCGCTCTATCCCAACAGCCAAGGCTACCAGGACCATCACCTCGTTCCCGTGTATCTCGGTGGACCGAGGAGCGGCGTGACGTACCGGATTCCCACCGCCTACCACAAGCTGCTCACCCGGGAGTTCCGGAGGCAATGGAGTTACGACAGCCGGCCACCGAAGCCGACGGAACTCCAAGACCTCCTGCTCAAGGTCTACTCCCAGTACCCCATCCCCCAACTCATCGGAATCAATCCCTGACCATGCGTGAGATCATCGAATTCAGGATTGGAGAGCCCGAGGCAAGCATGATCCCGGGGAATCCAGGCAGGAGCCTGGGAATCGTCCGCAAGGTCCGGCTGCCCCTGGAGGACGAGCGGGTCCGCCTGATTGGTGAGCTGAATCGCGAGTTCAACCGGCAAGGTCACTCGTTCTTCATGGGCTGGTCCATCTCCCGCCACTACACGCCGAAGGAAATCCAAGCCGCCGAGCTGTTTTCCCTTCGTCCCCGCGCCATCTTCGAGCCGTGCGGGGAGATGTGCGGCACGGAGTATGACGAGTCGGAGGCGTGCCCCCTCTGCGGCGCGGGTGCACGTCAATCCACGGCGCTCCACCTGGAGCCCGAAAGCATCCCGAAGCGGGACCTGAGCTTCACGATCGCCAGGGAAATCGTCGTGTCGAGCCGGCTGGCCCAGGCCCTTCAAGCCCATGGCATGACAGGAGCCGCGTTCCTGCCGGTACGAGATCCAACGGGGAGGCTCCTCGAGAACTGGCGCCAGCTCACCATCACCTCCGCACCGGTGGACATCGTTCCGCCCACCCTGGTGGGAAGCGACCTCTTCGATCTCGATGAGCAGGGTCAATTCCGCTGTCCCCAGGGCCATGTGCTCGGCCTGAGCTTTCTCTCCGAATTGTGGGTGCGAAGGGAGAGCTACGATGGCAGTGACCTGGTCCGGACGCGGCAGCTCACCGGTCTGCGCCGAGGGGTGTTGCACCCGCAGCCGGTGCTCCTTTTCTCCCCAAGATTGTACCGGCTGCTGCGCGAGCTGAAGGTGGGCCGCCTCGTGGTGGAGGTGGCCCACCTGACTTGAGGACCTACGCCACGGGCAACCCCTGACCCGCGCTCGAGGACGGGCTACAGTGGCCCGGCATGTCCGTCCGTGAGCTGTGGATTGCTGGCTACCGCTCGGTGCGCGAGCTGCGCTTCCCGCTCGCGCCCGTCACCGTGGTCGAGGGCCCCAACGGGAGCGGCAAGACGAACGTCTACCGCGCCCTGCAACTGCTGCTCTCCGCCGCCGAGGGGTCGCTCTCGCGCACGCTGGCGGAAGAGGGCGGGATGCCCTCCGTCCTGTGGGCGGGCACGCGTCAGAAGAATGCTCCGGCGCGACTCACCGTGGGGGTCCGGCTGGACGACCTCGCCTACGAGCTCTCCTGCGGGCTCGTCCCCCCACCCCAGGGGCCCTTCATGCTCGATCCGGACGTGAAGGAGGAGACGGTGTGGATCCACGAGGGCAAGCGCCGACACGTGGTGGCCGAGCGCCGTGCCGCGAGCGTCTTCGCCCGCGACGCGGAGGGACACCGCACCACCTTCGCGGCCGAGCTGTGGGGTGGGGAGTCCGTGCTGGCGCAGATCTCCGAGCCCCACCGCTTCCCCATGCTGAGCGCGCTCCGGGCGGAGCTGCTGCGCTGGCGCTTCTACCACCACTTCCGGACCGATCCGCTGTCGCCCCTCCGGCAGACCCAGGTGGGGGTGCGCACGCCCGCGCTCGCGCACGATGGGAGGGACCTGGCGGCGGCGCTGTTGACCATCCAGGAGATAGGAGACCCCCGGGCCCTGCACGCGGGCGTGGAGAACGCCTTTCCCGGCTCGAGCCTGGAGCTGGACAGCGAGGCCGGACGTTTCTCCTTCCGCATGCGCATGCCCGGGCTGCTGCGCCCGCTGGAGGCGGCGGAGCTGTCGGACGGGACGCTGCGCTACCTCTGCCTGCTCGCCGCCCTGCTCTCTCCCCGTCCCCCGCCCTTCATCGCCCTCAACGAGCCGGAGACGAGCCTGCACCCGTCGCTGCTACCGGCACTGGGACGCCTCATCGCCGCCGCAGGCCGCCGGGGACAGGTCTTCGTCACCACGCACGCGCACGAGCTCGCCCGCGCGCTGGAGGAGCACGCCGGGGCCACCCGCCTGCCACTGGGCAAGGACGCGGGAGCCACGGTGCTCGTGGAATGAGAGGAGCCCCCATTGAGGGGCGACCCAGCGCAGGTGTTCGACAGCTGGAAGCGGCGGGCTCAGCGCCTCGGCTGACGCCGCTCGGCGATGCCGTTCGCCAGCTTCACCTGCTGCTTCCAGTGGCCATAAAGGCGGCCCTGGGACGCCAGCCGGTCCAGCTCCCGCTGCGTCTCCTCGTCCACCGAGCCCGGAGGCGCGTCCCGGTACGGCGTCCCGGGCAGCGGCATGAACGTGTGCCCGTGCACCTTCGCCCCGAGGTCCGACAGCCGCCGCATCAGCGCCAGCGTCGCCCTCACGTCCTCCGGCGCCTCCCCCGGCAGCCCGAGGATGAAGTCCACGTTCGGCACGAAGCCCGCCTCCACCGCCAGGCTCGTCGCCCGCACCACCGTCTCCACATCATGCCCGCGGTGGCTCGCCTGTAGAATCCGCTCGCTCCCGGACTGCCCGCCGATGATGAGGTTGTCGTTGTCCACGTAGCGCTTGAGCAGCGCCAGCGCCTCGGGCGTCACGTGCTCGGGCCGCACCTCCGAGGGGAACGTCCCGTAGAACACCCGCCCGTCGGGGCCCATCGCCTGGCGCACCGCCGCCAGCAGCCGCTCGAGGGCCTCCAGGTTCACCGACTCGTCCGGCGAGCCATACGACATGGACGTCGGCGTGATGAAGCGGATGTCCCGCCTGCCCGACTCGCGCAGCACCCGCGCCCAGTGCGCGATGTTCTCCACGCTCCGGTGCCGGAAGCGCGCCTTGCTCATGAAAGGCGTCTGGCAGAACCGGCACGCGTAGATGCAGCCGCGCGTGATCTCGATGGCCCCGAACTGCGAGTGCTTCGCCGCGAAGGGGGGATACGTGTCCAGCACCACGCCCTCTCCACGCCCCTGCGGCACCATCCGCCCCTCCACCAGCCGCGCGAAGCCTCGCGTCTGCCGGGGGTCCTCCCCTCGCACCAGCCGGCCGAGCAGCTCCAGCAGCAGGGGCTCGCCCTCGCCCACCCCCACCAGGTCGAAGCCCGCCCGCAGTGTCTGCTCGGTCTCCGCCGTGGCGTGCACCCCGCCCGCGATGCACAGCACCTCGCGGCCCTCCAGCCGCTCGCGCAGCCAGGCCAGCTCCTCCACGGCCGCGGGGAAGCTCGCCGAGTAGAACGACCACGCCACCACCACCCGGTACCCCTCGTCGTGGCATTGACGCACCGTGGCCAGCAACGACTCGCGGTCCCGGGGAAAGCGCAGGGCCACGTGCTGCCCCACCGCGTCCGCCTCCACCGCCCCCGCGAGGACGGTGAACGCGTACTTGCCCGGGTACTGATAACTCAGGACGAGCGCGACCTTGGACGTAGACGCCATCACCCCTGAAAGCTAACACGCCCGTCCACCGCCACGCGCAGCTCGCGGAACAGCCGCGCCAGCTCCACGGGCCGGTAGTGTGCGTTGAGGCCGCTCGGGTTGGGCAGCACCCAGACGCGAGCCCCGCCCAACGTCTCCGGCTGCGGTCCCAAGGAAGCCCTTGGGTGCTTGAAGGCCGTGCGCCAGGCGCCAATGCCCAGCACCGCCAGCACCCCGGGCCGGTAGCGCCGCACCTTCGCCTCCAGCCGTCGCCCGCCCTGGGCGAGCTCCTCGGCCGTCAGCACGTCCGCGGAGACCGTGGCGCGCTCCACTACGTTGGTGATGCCACAGCCGAGCGCGAGCAGCTCCTCCTGCTCCCAGGGCGCCAGCAGGCGCTCCGTGAAGCCCGAGGCATGCAGCGCCGGCCAGAAACGGTTGCCCGGCCGCGCGAAGTGGCAGCCCACCACCGCCGAGTACACGCTGGGGTTGATGCCACAGAAGAGCACCCGCAGTCCGGGCCGGAGGAGGTCCGGCATCGTCCGCCCCACCGCGGCGAGCAACTCCTCCTTCGTGGGCTTGCGAGGTGACTTCAGGCGTTCCTCCCTTCACCTGAACCTATACCGTCTCCTCCGGGCCGGCATCCCCCACCGGATGGTGCACCGGTGGACGGGAGCCCCG
>NZ_DASVSO010000319.1:0-7225 GCF_036388035.1 Archangium sp. | reverse complement strand
TGGAACCTTCGGAAAGGAGAACAACACCGGGGAGCGCCCTATGACGTTGGCGGAGTTCGCCCCGCGCTTCCTGACCTACAGCGAGAACAACAACAAGCACTCCAGCGTCGTCAGCAAGAGCCAAATCCTGGAGTCTCACATCCTGCCGTTTTTCGGTGAAATGGCGCTGGCTGCCATTGGCCCGGCTGAGATTGAGGATTTCAAGGCTGTCATGCGCAAGAAGAAGTCAGCAGCGCGCGCCCGGAAGGAGGCCCCCACGCGGGCAGCCCTCCGCAAGCGCAGCGGCGAGGAACCAAAGCCGCTGAGCCTCAAAACCATCAACAACGTGTTGACGGTGCTGAGCAAGCTGCTGGCGGTCGCGGAAGAACAGCGGGTCATCGAGCAGGCCCCGCGCGTGAGGCTCTTCGCGAAGCTACCGAAGCCGCCCTTTGATTTCCTCACCTTCGAGGAAGCAGAGCGCCTGAGCAACGCCGCCGAGCCGGAATGGCGAGCGCTGCTGCTGGTGGCGCTCAAGGCGGGGCTGCGGCAAGGAGAGTTGATCGGGCTCCAGTGGGGCGACGTGGACTTCCAGCGCGGCAAGCTGCACGTCCGCCGCACCATCTGGCGCGGTGTCTCGGGCTTGCCCAAGGGCGGACGCGAGAGGACGGTGGAACTGCCGGGCTCGGCAGTGGACGCGCTCAAGGGACACCGGCACCTACGCGGCCCTTACGTGTTCTGCCAGGAGGACGGTCGGCCGCTGACTGACGGTCTGCTCAAGCTGCCGCTACGCCGGGCCCTCCAGCGGGCGGCCATCACGCGCGAGCAGGGCCGCATCGGTTGGCACGACCTGCGGCACACCTACGGTAGCCACCTCGCCATGAGGGGGATACCGCTGACGGTCATCAAGGAGCTGATGGGGCACGCGACCATCGACATGACGGAGCGCTACGCCCACCTGAGCCCGGACACGCGCAGAGAGGCGGTCGGGGTTCTCGACCGGCCCTCTGCGCCCGTGTGCGACATACGTGCAACACGGATGGAGGACGCTGCTAACCACCCGTAAGCACGGCGTAAAAAAGTGGAAGCGGCGGGAATCGAACCCACGCCGGGCGGCCTCCTGCTTGAGCACTTCCGCCGGGCAGGGCGGCGGAACACCTCCACGCGCCGCGTCCCCGTTGCCGCATGGCCCACGAGCCAAGAGCTCGCGCGCGCTGGGACAGTCCCATCCGCCAAGCTCACCGCCCACAGTTTGAGGGGACAGGGGCAGCCGAGTTACCCCGGCTCCATCTCGGCACCTGCCACGACAAATCTATGGCACCAGGGGCAATGGCCGACTCTTGCCGCAGGGTGGACGTTCATCTTCAGTTCTTGCGCTCTGGATCGAAGCCAATCTCTGCTTCATCCCGGGCTTCTCGGGGCGCGGGAGGCCGAGGTCGCGCAGAAGGCGCACCGGCCTCCCAGTCGGAGCGGCGCCCCACATTGCTGGCACCGCTCGCGGCCAGAGGTGTCCAGGTGCTCGCGCCCCACGAGGCTTCGTGTGCGCCAGTCCAGCACCGAGTCGAGTGTCCCCGTGGCGGTGAGGTAGATGGCCAGCTCGTCCGCGTGGCGCGGCGGCATCCTCAAGAGGGAGGCCAGTTGCTTCATCTCCAACCGCCCGCCATCCAGGAGTCGTGCGCGCAGGGGCTCGAGCCCGGAGGCGAAGAGGATCCGGACGCGCCGCCGCAGCAGGTAGGGGAGCGCCAGCGGCAGCAGCACGCCCTGGGCGAACCAGGCCCCACGCCTCCCCTCTTCGAGATGGCGTCCCACCCACAGGTAGGCCGCGGAGAGCGCCAGCGGCAATGCGCCACACACGGCCCAGGCCAGCATCGCCCGCTCCAGGCTCACCACGTCGGGGCCCCGGTGCAGCAAGATGGAGCCCCAGACGAGCGCCATGACGGCGAGGAAGTAGCTCAGCAGGTGATCGATCGCGCCGATGACGGCGAGTCCCACGGGGGCCGGCATGGGGAAGTCCAGGCCGGTGAGGTGGGCGAAGTCGGTCGAGCAGTAGGGACAGTTCGCCAGGTTGCCGAGCGCCTCGATGGCGCCGCCGCAGTGGGGGCAGCGCTGGAGGTTCTCCCGGGTGAGCACCGTGTCCACCGAGTAGACGACGCCTCGGGCCCGGTCCCACGCGCCGAGGAAGGCGCCGCGCGCCACGGTCCGCTCGAGCAGGGACTCGATGACGCCGGGGCTCACCCTGAAGCCCTGGGCGAGCGCCTCCACCGTCACCTCTTCCCGGGCGTCGATCTCCGCGAGCACCGCGTCGGGCCCGATGCCGAACAGCCACCGGCAGGGGCGCGGCAGCAGCACCCCCAGGGCGAGGAACCCCACGCCGAACAGGGGCACGGTGAGCAGGCCCAGTCCCACCCGCAGCACCCAGGCGGCGCGGTCGAACCGCCACAGTCCCACCGCGAGCCACGCCAGCAGCAGCGCGGGCAGGGTGAGGATGCCCGCCAGCACGATCCAGTTGACCAGGGCGCCGCTCTCCCCCTTGTTCACCCACGCCGTGCCGTAGCGGAGGAAGTCGTGCAGCAGCAGCCCGCCCAAGGCGCTCACCAGGGCCAGATCGAGCAGGGCGAGCGCGCGCACGAGGAGGGCCGCTCGGGGAAGTCTCTTCATGGGTGCACTCAGGGCGGGGTCTACCGAACCAAGCCTCTCTCCGCCTCACTCCAAAATCGGTGACCTCTCCGGAGGGTCATCGGTGGGGGCGCGAAAACAGGCGCGAGCCTCTCCACAGACGTGCGGGTGGACCTGGTCGTCGTCGGGCCCGACGCTGTCTCCCGTCGCGACGCACCAGAACGTCGCGGTCGAGACGAAGCCCGCATCCCAGGCCACCGCGGCGTCGTACCGGACGCCCGGCGTTCCCTTCGAACGCACGCGCCGACAGACACACGGTGGCTTCTGCTCGGTGCTCGAGTCCATGCGCTTCCTCAGGCCGCTGCCGCGGCGAGCACGGTTCTGCGGACCACCGCTTCGAGGATCGGGACCTTGTAGGCGTTCTTCGACAGCGGCGTCGCCCCACTCACGGCGGCCTTCGCCACCTGCCGCGCGAGTCCTTCATCGAGCGTCTTCCCCACGAGGAGCTTCTCCGCTTCCACCGCCCGCCGAGGCGTGGGCGCGACCCAGCCCAGGGCAATCGCCGCTTGACGGATGACCCGGCCCTCCACCCGCAGCACCACCGCGACGTCGCAGATGGGCCAGTCGTAGCTCTCCCGCTCGCCCTGCTTGTGGTACGCCGCTTTCGTTCCCGCCCCTGGCGCGGGGATGCGTACGCGCGTCAACAGCTCGTTCGGCGCGATGAGGGTGTCGCTCGGGCGCTTCATGTCCGGCGGCAGCAGGAAGTCGGCCAGGGGCACCACCCGCGACTTGCCCCCGGGGCCGGTCAGCTCGACCGAGGCCCCATAGGCCACCAGGGCCGTGGCCGGGGTGGAGGCATGCACCATCACCGTGCGCTGGTTGTCGAAGATGGCGTGATACTGGTTCTGCCCCGAGCGGACCCGCTCGACGTCGTCGCCACCGGCCTGGTGGAAGTGGTCATGCCGGAAGTACCAGCAGCGGGGCCGCTGGAGCAGGTTCCCACCCATCGTGGCGGCATTGCGGACCTGGGGCGTCGCGGCGTGCTCCGCCGCCTCCGCGAGCGCCACGAAGCGGCGGCGCACCTCGGGGTCCCGCGACAGCCGGCTCAGCGTCACCAGGGCGCCGAGCTCCAGGCCCTGTTTGGCATCGAAGCGCACCCCGTCCAGTCCCGGGATGGTCTTGAGGTTGACCACCCGGTGAGGGGCCACCACGCCTCCCTTCATCAGGTCCAGCAGGTCCATTCCGCCGGCCTTGGCGACGACAGGCTTTCGCTCGCTGCCTTCACCCAGCAGCGAGACGGCCTGCTCCACGGATTCAGCGTCCACCCACTCGAAGCTCTGCATGAATCCTCCGATTCGTCTCAGGCTCGCAGCGCCGCGAGCACGTTGGCGGGCGTCATCGGAAGCGTGCGAATGCGCTTGCCCGTCGCGTTGTAGAAGGCATTGGCCACCGCCGCCGCCGTCGCCACGTTGGCGGGCTCGGCGACTCCGCGCGCATCCGTCGAGGACTGCGCCCCCAGTTGCTCGATCAGGATCACCTCGATGCTCGGCACCTCGCGTGAACCGACGATCTTGTACTGGTCCACGTTGGCATTGAGCTGGTGCCCGCTCGCGGCGTCCAGGTGCCGCTCCTCGTAGAGGGCGTAGCTCACGCCTTGAATCACCCCTCCGTAGATCTGGCTCTCGGTGAGCTTGGGGTTGATGGGGCGCCCGCAGTCATGCACCGCGACCACCCGCTCCACCTTGACGATGCCCGTCTCCGTGTCGACCTCGACCTCGGCGAACTGGACGCCTCCAATTCCATGCCGGCTGATGCCCATCTCCGGCGTCTTCACCATGTACCCTTCGTAGTCGTCACGGCGCTCGGCCCGGTGGGAGATTTCCTCGAACCCGGCCTTCTTCACCGCCTCGCGGAAGGGCATCGCCGACGAGGCCTTGCCCTTCACCATCACCTTGCCCTCGGCGAAGATGATCTCTTCCGCGCTTGCCTTGAACAGGGGAGCAAGCCGTGTGGCCAGGTCCCGGGCACAGCGGTAGGCGGCGTTACGGGCAGCGGGAGTCAAGGAGCTGGTGACGCGGCTCCCGCCCGAGGCAGGGCCCACCGGGTAGCGGGTGTCACCGACGTGGGAGCCAATCTCCTCGGGGCGCAAGCCGAACTCCTCGGCCACCACCTGCGCCAGGATGGTGCGCGTCCCCGTCCCGATGTCCTGGGTACCGCTGAAGGCCTCGACGGAGCCATCACCCGACACCCGCACCTCACATGCGGTGTGCGGTTGGACCAGGTAGAGCCACTGGGACTGGGCGAAACCCATTCCCCGCTTGATGGGTCCCTTGTCCGAGCCCGCCGGCCGCCGCTTGCTCCAGCCGACCCGTTCGGCACCCACCCGGCGTTCATGGGCGCGTGCCACGCAATCATCCGTCCCCGAGATGTCGATCTTCCCCCGGAGCGCGAGCGGATCCATTCCAAGCTTCTCCGCCAGCTCGTCGACGATTTGCTCCAGGCTGAAGATGCCCTGGACCTGACCGGGCGCCCGGAAGGCGGCACAGGGCCCGGCATTGGTGAAGACGTCGTGTTGCTCCACCAGCACGTTCGGGCAGTCGTAGAGCGTGGCGTGGCAGAAGCCGACCCCCGCGCCGCCGGCCACGCCTCCGCTGCCGTAGGCCTGGAGCTGGAGCGCGACGAGCGTGCCGTCGCGCTTCGCGCCCAGCTTGAGCCGTTGGAGGCTGTTGGGACGATTGCCGCCCGACACATGCTCTTCCCGGCGATCCAGCATCATCCGCACCGGCGCGCGGGCCTTGCGCGAGAGGTGGATGGCGAGCAGTCCGTAATTGCCAATCCCGTACTTCGCACCGAAGCCGCCACCGGTGAAGTCACTGAGCACCCGGACCTTGCTCTTGGGCAGGTCGAAGTGCTCGGCCGCTTCCTCCCGGACGCTTCCGACGTACTGGGTGGAGGCGTAGATCGTGAGCCCCTCGTCCCGCCAATCGGCGACGAGTCCGTGCGGCTCCATGGGCACATGGGTCTGTACCTGGGTGCGGAACTCCGCCTCGATGACCACGTCGGACTCGCGCAGCCCCTTGGCGACGTCCCCGCGCGGGCCCATGCCTCGGGGCTTCGTGTCGGGACCGCGCACGTTGCCTTTCTGGGGAAGGCCCGGTGGCGAGCCTCCACCGCCCGCGGTTGCCGGCTGCTCGGTGGGACCGGGAAAGACGCGAGGCGCGTTCTCCTTCATCGCCTCCTCGAGCTCGGTGACATGGGGCAGGGGCTCGTACTCCACCTGGATCAGCTTCGCCGCGGCCTCGGCGGCGCGGGGGCTGTCGGCCGCCACCGCCGCGATGGGCTGGCCCGCGTAGCGGATGGTGGGGTAGCGGCTGCCCTGCTCCTGTTTGGGGTCGCGCAGTTGAGCGGACGCGAGCAGGCGCTCCAGGACGTGAACGGCACGGACTCCCGGGTAGCGCTCGGCCGCCGAGGTGTCGATGGACTTGATGCGCGCATGGGGCAGCGGCGAGACGACGCGCCGGGCCCAGAGCATTCCGGGAAGCTGGACATCGAAGGTGTAGCGGGCCCTGCCGGTGACCTTCTCGATTCCATCCAGACGCGAGACCGGCTTGCCAATGGACTTGAGCTTCGCGTTCTCGGGCAGGGGCGGCGGCTCGTCCAGGGGCACCCTCCGGGTGACCTCCTTCAGTCCCTCGCTGACAATCCCATACGGAAGGACCTGCTGCCTGGCGGGCCCCGGATTGGGAGGCGGTGCTTGCTGGGGCCCCCCCTGCGAGTCCTTCTGTGCGCCGGAGGGGTTGCTGGTGCCTCCGGAACCGGTGGTGTCCTTGACGTCTTGCATCAGCTGTTCCCCTTGGCCTTTCCGCCCCCCTTGGCCGCGGCCAGGGTCGCCTTGAAGACGTTGGGATAGGTGCCGCACCGGCACAGATGACCGCTGACCGCCTGCTTCACGTCCTCGAGCGTGCACTTTGGATTGCGCTCGACCAGCGCGGCGCAGCTCATCACCATGCCGGGCGTGCAGAACCCGCACTGCAGCGCGTCGTTCTCCACGAAGGCGCGCTGAACCGGGTGGAGCTCGTCACCCCGGGAGAGCCCCTCGATGGTGGTGACCTTGCGGCCCCGAGCGTCGAAGGCCAGCGTCATGCAGCTCGCGGCGACCTCGCCATCGAGCCAGACGGTGCAGGCCGAGCAGGCGCCGCGGTCACAGCCAATCTTCGTTCCCGTCATTCCGAGCTGGTGGCGCAGGAGCTCGGCCAGCGTCGTGGCGGGGTCGGCCTGGACGGTCACGGCGTGGCCATTGAGGGAGAGGGACAGCGAGGACGGCTCGGGACCCAGCACCGCCGGAGAGGCGGGCGCCGCTTCAGCGACGGACTGGGCCAGGGTGACGCTCAGGGCGGAAGCACCCGCGCCAGTGAAGAAGGCGCGGCGGCTGAGCTTGGGAAGCTGGGGCTTGGAGTCGGAGTCCTCATCGGGTGGGGCCAATGTCGAATGCTCCTTTCACGAATGACGCTACAGGAGCCATCGCGTGGCGGCCCAGCCGGTTTGTGACGAGCGGGTCACCAGCTTCGCTTCGTCAACAGAGCAACCCGGTCTCCAGGCTCGGCCGTGGGCCTGGCGGCCGAGGGTGTGGAGG
>NZ_DASVSO010000318.1:0-5607 GCF_036388035.1 Archangium sp. | reverse complement strand
CTCACCGAGGGCAAGCCGAAGCTGGTGTCGGTGGTGGCGGCGGAGGGCGTGGACGAGGCGCGGCTGCTGCACCTGGCGGCGAGCCTGGAGCGGGGCAGCGAGCACCCGCTGGCGGCGGCGGTGGTGGCGGGGGCCGAGGCGCGCGGGGCGGTGCTGACGGCGGCCCAGGGCTTCCGCTCGGTGACGGGCAAGGGCGTGACGGGGCGCGTGGGAGGGGCGGAGGTGGCGCTGGGCAACATGGCGCTGCTGGAGTCGCTCGGCGTGGACGCGGGAGCGCTGCGGCCGCGCGCGGAGGCGCTGCGGCGCGAGGGCCAGACGGTGGTGTACGTGGCGGTGGACGGGCGGCCGGCGGGGCTGCTCGGGGTGGCGGATCCGCTCAAGGCCACCACGGCCGAGGCGCTCGCCACGCTGCACCACGAGGGCGTGCGGGTGGTGATGCTCACGGGAGACAGCCGCACCACGGCCGAGGCGGTGGCGCGCGCGCTGGGCCTCGACGAGGTGGTGGCCGAGGTGCTGCCCGAGGGCAAGGGCGACGAGGTGAAGCGGCTACAGGCCGAGGGCCGCACGGTGGCGATGGCGGGGGACGGGGTGAACGACGCGCCGGCACTGGCCCAGGCGGACGTGGGCATCGCCATGGGGACGGGGACGGACATCGCGATGGAGAGCGCGTCGGTGACGCTGGTGAAGGGAGACTTGCGGGGAATCGCCCGGGCCCGGAAGCTGAGCCGGGGCACGCTGCGTAACATCCGGCAGAACCTCTTCTTCGCCTTCGTCTACAACACGCTGGGCGTGCCCCTCGCGGCGGGGGTGCTCTACCCCTTCTTCGGGCTGCTGCTGAGCCCGATGCTGGCGGCGGCGGCGATGAGCCTCTCGTCGGTGTCGGTCATCGGCAACGCCCTACGGCTGAGGCGCCTGAAGCTGTAGCCGGGCCCGAGGGGCCCGGGCTCACACGGCTCGGAGCGCGAGGACGAGGCCGGGAAGCGCCTGGGGGAGGGGGGCGTCACCGACGCCCAGCTCCTCGGCCAGCACGGTGAGCATCTCCTGGGCCGCGGCCATCTTCGCCTTGGGCACGCGGGAGAGCGCCCGCTGCACGGCGGCCTCCACCGTGCTGGCGGCGGGGGCATCCAGCGCACGGCCCTTCTCGGTGAGGCAGAAGAGCGCCTTGCGCGCGTCGAGCGGATCCGACTTGCGCTCGAGGTAGCCCCGCGTCTCCAAGCGCCTCAGGACGCCGGTGAGCGTGCTGGGGTGGACGTGGAGGATGTGCGCGAGGCGGCCCGCGGTGATGCCGGGGAAGCGTCCCACGAGGCGCAGCACCAGCCGCTGCGGGCCCGTCAGCCCCAGCGTGGCCTCCATGTGCTTCGAGGTGGACTTCAATCGATGGTCCACGGCCCACAACAGGCGCATGAAGTCCAACACCTCGCCCAACTGGGGCTCCTGGGGCTCGTCCCCAGGAACTCGAGCGCCGGCTTCGTCAATCGCTTTCAAGGTGACAGTCACCCTCATGGTGGGATGGGTAGAGCAATGCCCATGCCGCTCCAAGGCCCTCTGGAGCCAGGCACGCGGACCGTTGCGAAATGCCACACCGCGGGCCTGCCTCACCCTCCTGGGCATCCCCGCATCGCGTCGCGCCTCTCCCTGTGGGGGCGTCGACGGGGCCCGTGGGGCATTTCACCCCAGGCTCCGAGGGGCTGGGGCAGAATGTCCCTTGCTGGGCGAGTGCGTGGGGAGAGGCCTGCCCGCCCGTTCTCTCCACGGCATGCCGAGCAACCCGGACCCTCCCCGTTTGGAAGCCCGCACCCCGGTGGGCGGTGGGGTGCACCTCCGCCTGGAGCCCGCCGGGAGCCATCCCTGAGTCACCGGGAAGCGTGCACTCGGCGGGCGTCTCATTAGACTGGTGCCCATGTCTTCTCGCGAAGAGGCGCGTGGCTCGGGCGCCCCCTCAGGAATCGTCTCGGTGGTCCGGCTCCCGCAGAGCTGGTTCATCCTCTGCGCCTCGCGGGAGCTGGGCCGCAAGCCGCTCGCGCGCACACTGCAGGGCACGCCGCTCGTCCTCTTCCGCACCGAGAGTGGCAAGCCCGCCGCGCTGGTGGACCGCTGCCCCCACCGCAACGTGCCCCTGTCGCTGGGGCGCGTGGTGGGCGGCCAGCTCCAGTGTGGCTACCACGGCTGGCGCTTCGACGCCGGAGGCGAGTGCCGCGCCATTCCCGGCCTCCTGGGCGAGCCCGGCGCCAAGTCGCGTTGCGCGGCCTCGCACGCCACGCGCGAGCAGGACGGCTTCGTCTGGGTGTACTCCACCCCCGGCGTCGAGCCCACGAGCGAGCCCTACCGCTTCCCCCTGCTGGACGCCCACGGCTACAGCACCGTGCGCCGCACCCTGCGCGCGAAGGGCTCGCTGCACTCGCTGCTGGAGAACACGCTGGACGTGCCCCATACGGCCTTCCTCCACGGGGGCCTGTTCCGCACCGAGAAGAAGAAGAACGAGATCGAGGTGGTGGTGCGCAAGGGCGCGGACCGGGTGGAGGCCGAGTACATCGGCGAGCCGCGTCCGGAGGGCCTCGCGGGCAAGCTGCTGGCCCCGGGGGGCGGCGTGGTGCAGCACTTCGATCGCTTCCTGCTGCCCTCGCTCGCCCAGGTGGAGTACCGCATCGGCGACGACAGCCACCTGCTCGTCACCTCGGCGATGACGCCCGCGGACGACTGGGACACGGTGGTGTACGCCGTCGTCACCTTCCGCATGCCCCTGCCGCACTGGCTGGTGAAGCCCTTCCTCACCCCCGTGGCCCTCCACATCTTCGGGCAGGACGCGAAGATTCTCGCGCGCCAGACGGAGACCATCCGCCGCTTCGGCTCGGAGACGTTCGCCTCCACCGAGGTGGACGTGCTCGGCCCGGCCATCCTCCGCCTGCTGCGCCAGGCCGAGCGCGAGAAGGTGGCCGTCCCCTCCGACGCGGTGCAGGAGACGCGGCTGAAGATGCGGGTGTGAACGGCCCGCCCGCCCGGCAACGGACAATCCGGGACCTCCGGGGCTGTCAAGCTTCCACCAGCGCACAGAGCTCCCGGAGGGGCATGGCCTCGCACGGGAGGGGACTGTCACCCTACGGGAATGACCTCCGCGCTCGCCAGCGAGAAGCTCCTCTTCGCGCAGTCCGTGGATGCCCTCTTCGTCCGGGCCCTGGGGCCGCACCTGTCCCGGGAGGGCCGGCGCCGGCTGAAGGAGGTGGGGTTGGACCTGAGCGAGCCGCTGCGGCCGGCCTACCCGCTGGAGCTGTGGAAAGCTTTCCTGCGCGTGGCGGCGGGCGACGTCTTCCCGGCGGCCTCGCCCCGGGAGGCGTGGTTCAGCCTGGGGGAGCGCTACCTGCAGGGCTACCGGCAGACGGCGCAGGGGCGCGCGAGCATGGCACTCGTCACGCGGCTGGGGCCCCGGCACACGCTGGAGCGCGTGCCGCACAACGTGCGCGCCGGCAACAACTTCAACGAGGTGAAGGTGGAGGAGCTGGGCACCCACGCGGCGACGCTGTGGATGAAGGACGTGGCCGCGGACAACCCCTTCTTCGCCTGCGGCTTCCTCTCGGAGACGCTGCGCTCGGCCGGGGCCGGCGACATCTCCGTGCAGCCGGTGGCCTTCGATGGGACGGCCGCCACGTTCCGCCTCACCTGGACGCATGCCGCCACCGGCTCGGTCGCGGCCGCGGGGGTGGCGCGGCGCTGACACCCCCCTGCCCGCTCCTCCTTATGGAGGAGGGGGCATGGTCAGCCGGACGGCACTGGCACTAGGCTCGGCTCCGCCGAATCACAGGGAGCGCCCATGTCGTCGTCCGCGAAGTCGATGGAAGGAAAAGTCTGCCTCGTCACCGGGGCCACGTCCGGCCTGGGGAAGGCCACCGCGACGGCGCTCGCGGGGCTGGGCGCCACCGTCATCCTCGGCTGCCGGGATCGGGCCAAGGGCGAGGCGGTGAAGAGCGAGATCTCCGCCAAGACGGGCAACGCGTCGCTGGACCTGTTCCAGGCGGACCTGTCCTCCCAGAAGTCCATCCGCCAGGGCGCGGAGGACGTCCTCTCGCGCCACGCCAGGCTGCACGTGCTGGTGAACCAGGCGGGCCTGTACGTGAGCCAGCGCCAGGTGACGGTGGACGGCCTGGAGATGATGTTCGCGGTCAACCACCTGGCGTACTTCTCGCTGACGCACCACCTGCTGCCCGCGCTGAAGGCCGCCGGGTCCGCCCGCGTCGTCAACGGCTCCGGTGGGGCCGAGGCCGCGGGGAACATCCACTTCGACGACCTGCAGGGGGAGAAGAAGTGGAGTGCCTTCCGGGCGCTCGCGCAGTCCAAGCTGGGCAACTTCCTCTTCACCTACGAGCTGGCGCGCCGGCTCGAGGGCACGGGCGTCACGACGAACGTCATGCACCCGGGCGGGGTGAAGACGGAGCTGGGCAAGGGCGCCGGAGGCCCCTTCGGCCTGGCGCTGCGGCTGATGCGGCCCTTCATGGACACGCCGGAGAAGGGGGCCGAGACGCTCGTGTACCTGGCCAGCGCGCCCGAGCTGGCGGGCGTCAACGGCGGCTACTACGTGAAGAACAAGCCGGCGAAGTCCTCGGCGCGCTCGCGGGACAAGGAGCTGGCCGCCCGGCTGTGGAAGGTGAGCGCCGAGCTGGCGGGCCTGCCGGCCTGAGCCCTTGGGGGCGGACTACGCGGTGAGCACCACGCGCAGGCAGCTGTCGGTCTTCTTCTTGAACATGTCATAGGCCCGGGGCGCTTCGTCGAGCGCCATCCGGTGTGACACCACGAAGGAGGGGTCCACCTCGCCGCGCTCCACGTGGCCGATGAGCCGGTCCAGGTAGCGCTGGGCGTGCATCTGCCCCATGCGCAGCGTGAGGCCCTTGTTCATCGCCGAGCCGAGGGGGAACTTGTCCACCACGGCGCCGTACACGCCCATGATGGAGACGGTGCCGCCCTTGCGGCAGGCCTGGATGGCCTCGCGCAGCACGTAGGGGCGCTCCGTCTCCAGGCGCATGGCCTGCTTCACCCGGTCGTACACGCCCTCGTAGCCCGTCTCGTGGGCCTCCATGCCCACCGCGTCGATGCACGCGTCCGGGCCCTGCCCGCCGGTGAGCTCCTTGAGGGCCTCGGCCACGTTCACCTTCGTGTAGTCGAGCACCTCGGCCTGGCAGTGCTTGCGCGCCACCTCCAGGCGGTCCGCCAGCCGGTCGATGGCGATGACGCGCCCGGCGCCGAGCAGCCACGCGCTCTTCATGGCGAAGAGGCCCACCGCGCCGCAGCCCCACACCGCCACGGTGTCGCCGGGCGCGATGCCGCACAGGTCCGCGCCCATGAAGCCGGTGGGGAAGGCGTCCGAGATGAAGAGGGCCTGCTCGTCACTGATGCCCTCGGGCACCTTGCGCGGCCCCACGTCCGCGAAGGGCACGCGGATGTACTCGGCGTGGCTGCCCGCGTAGCCCCCCATCATGTGCGAGTAGCCGAAGATGCCGCACGTGGCGTGGCCCCAGAGCTTCTCGGCCATGGACGGCTTGGGGTTGGAGTTGTCGCAGAGGGAGAACTGGCCCTTCTTGCAGTGGAAGCAGTCGCCGCAGGAGATGACCGAGGGGACGA
>NZ_DASVSO010000317.1:0-3555 GCF_036388035.1 Archangium sp. | reverse complement strand
CGGTGAGGTGCTTGGGGCCGGTGGCGTCCGCGGTGATGAAGGGGAGGTTCACCTCCGTCTCCGTCGCGCTGGACAGCTCGTGCTTGGCGCGCTCGGCCGCCTCCTTCAGGCGCTGAAGCGCCATGCGGTCCTTGCGCAAATCCAGGCCGTTGTTCTGCTCGGCGAAGCGCTTGGCCAGGAAGTCGATGAGGCGCTGATCGAAGTCCTCACCCCCCAGGAAGGTGTCGCCGTTGGTGCTCTTGACCTCGAAGACGCCCGAGTTGAGCTCCAGGATGGAGATATCGAACGTGCCGCCGCCCAGGTCGTAGACGGCGATGCGCTCGGCCCCCACGTCCCGCACCTTGTCCAGGCCGTAGGCGAGCGCCGCGGCCGTGGGCTCGTTGATGATGCGCAGCACGTTGAGGCCGGCGATGCGGCCCGCGTCCTTGGTGGCCTGGCGCTGGCTGTCGTTGAAGTAGGCGGGGACGGTGATGACCGCCTCGGTGACGGGCTCGCCGAGGTAGTCCTCCGCCGTCTGCTTCATCTTCATCAGCACGATGGCGCTGATTTCCGGCGGGCTGTAGCCCTTGCCGCGGATCTCCACCCAGGCGTCGCCGTTGGGGCTGGGCGCCACCCGGAAGGGGCTGACGCTGATGGCCTTGCGGGCCTCGGGCGAGTCGTACTTGCGGCCAATCATCCGCTTGACGGCGAAGACGGTGTTCTCCGGGTTGGTGATGGCCTGCCGTTTGGCGATCTGCCCCACCAGCCGCTCACCGGATTCGGTGAAGCCCACCATGGAGGGCGTGGTGCGGCTGCCCTCGCTGTTGGGGATGACCACCGGCTCGCCGCCTTCCATGACGGCGACGCACGAGTTCGTCGTCCCCAGATCGATTCCAATCACCTTGCCCATGACGTCCTACTGGCTCCCTGTGGGAGTGGTGGTTCCGGTTTGCGAGGTGGCGGTGTCCCCCCCCGTGGGCTCACCGCCTGGCGTAGTCGCTGAACTTGATTCGGGTGCGGGCGGCGCAACCGTCGGCGTGCGCGCCACCACGACGAGCGCGGGGCGCATCAGACGCTCGTTGAGCATGTAGCCGCGCACGGCCTCGTAGAGGACGTGGCCCGAGGGCACCGCGGCGCTCTCCACCTGCTGCATGGCCTCGTGGAGGCGGGGATCAAACGGCTGGCCGGCCGCGGAGAAGCTCTTCACGCCGTGCTTGCCGAGCGTGTTGTCGAAGAGCTTGCGCGTCATGTCGATGCCGGTGCGGAAGCTGTCGAGGTCGGCGGACTTCTGGGCCGCATCCAGCGCGCGGTCCAGGTTGTCCACCACCGGGAGGAAGTCCTTGAGCAGGCGCTCGGAGCCGAACTTCTGGACCTCCTCCTTCTCCTTCTGGGCGCGCTTCTTGTAGTTCTCCAGGTCGGCCGCGGCGCGCAGGGCCCGCTCGTGGCTGTCCTTGAGGCGCTCCATCATCTCGCGGCTCTTGGACTGGCTGAACTCGAGCTGCTGGCGCGTCTCCTCCAGCTCGCGGCGGGCCTGCTCGAGCTGCTGGCGCGTCTCCTCCAGCTCGCGGCGGGACTCGTCCAGGGCGGCCGCCAGCTCGCCGGTGTCGGCGGAGGGCTGCGCCCCGGGCGCCTCGAAGCCGCCCTCGGGCAGCTCCACCTCCAGGGTCATCCCACCCTCGGGCAGCTCCACCTCCAGCGTCCTCCCACCCTCGGGCACCCCTTCGTCCTGCACGGGCGCATGGGTGCGACGCTCGACGCTCTTCAGCGCCTCGTCGATGAGGTCCTGCGAGATCGCTGTCTGGAAGCTGCCCTTCTCGTCACGGTTCGAGCCGGCCACGCGCGCACTATGTCATGGGGCGCGGGTCGATCCAACCGCTTGGGGGCGGCCCGAAGCGAGCGGCCGCCCCTGTGTTCTCCCCTGGAGGTTTCCAGAGCGGATGGAAGACCGTCAGGCGGGCGGGCGGGCGGGCTTCTTGCGGCCGATGGACTTCTTGGTGCCCGTCTTGGCCGCCGCCTTCTTCGCGGGAGTCTTGGCGGCGGGAGTCTTGGCGGCGGGAGCCTTGGCGGCCGGCTTCTTGCGGCCGATGGACTTCTGGGAGCCGGCCTTGGCCGCAGCCTTCTTGGCGGGGAGGGGCTCGGCCTTCGGCGTCTCGGTGGCCGGGGCGGCGGAGGTGGGAGGCGTGGCTGGCTCACTCGGAGTCGGAGCGTCCTTGTTGAGGCCGCCCACGGCGCCCTCGATGGACTCCTCCACCCGACGCGCGGCCCCCTCGAGCCGCTCCGCGGCCTGCTTGCCCGTGGCCACCGCCCAGGTGCGCAGGTTCTCCAGGCCCTCCTTCACCTTGGCCTGCTTGGCGGGGTCCTTCACCTCCACCAGCAGCCGCTGCGCCTCGTCCTTGAGTTCCTCGCCCGAGCGCTTGAGCTCGTCGCCCGTGCGCTTGAGGAAGTCCATCAACTGCTTGTCCCATTTCTCGGCCATCAGTCTGTCTCCATCACGGGGAGTGCGAGCCGCTTGGCGCCCCGGGTCAGGCTATAGTGGGCCGCCTGCCCGGCGAGCGCAGCTCCCACATCAGACTGCACACCCGTCCGGCGCGCAAAACAATCTTCACCCATGGAGAGACGGATGAAAGCGGTCTTGATTGCCCTGGTGACCCTGTTGGCGGTTCCCGCCCTTGCCCAGGTCCCGAGCCAGAATGGTGGCGGAGGGGACATGCCGCCCCCCGCGCAGCTGCGGCCGGCGCACGGCAACCCCGGCACCCCGGGTTTTCCGGCACCCCAGCAGGGCACGCCGGTGGTGATGGACCGCGACGCGCTGATGCAGCAGCTCGCCCGCATCAACGAGAGGCTCACGGCCACCGGCAAGCTCAAGAAGGACAAGCAGCTGCAGAAGCTGATCGACGAGGCGCGCGCGGACCTCAAGGAAGTGGCCCGGCAGGTGTCGAGCGCCCCGCTGGCGCGCGTGGAGCCCCAGCGTCCCCCCCAGCCCCCGCCCCCGCCGTCGCAGCCCGCGGTGCAGCCCATCACCGAGGCCATGCTGCGCTCGCTGGTGGTGGCCATCCGCAACGAGCCCTTCGCGGATGACCAGCTCAGCGTGCTGGAGGAGGCGGCGCCCACCCAGTACTTCCTCGTGGCCCAGGCGCAGCAAATCCTCCGGGTCTTCAACTTCTCCAAGGACCGGCTGAAGGCCATGCGCCTGCTGCGCCCCCGCCTGCTGGACACGGAGAACGGCTACAAGCTGTATGAGTCCTTCGAGTTCTCCAACGACAAGGACGAGCTCAAGCGCATCCTGGCGGCGCAGCAGTAGGCCGGGCCCGGGCGGCGTCACGCTTCTGTGCCGGCCCGGCGACACGCTAGAGTCGGGCTCCCCGGGGCTGGAGAAGCCTCGCGTCCGGAGCCTGACGCCCTATGCCGTTCTTCCGCTTGCTGGGAATGCTCGCCGTCCTCGGCGTTCTCGGTGCCTGCAACAAGACCCCGCCCCCGGGCAACGTTCCCCAGCTTCCCGACCTCGAGCTGCTGGAGACCACCGAGCGCGCACCCTATGAGGTGAGCCTCGCCGCCACGGGAGGCACCCCGCCCCTG
>NZ_DASVSO010000316.1:0-2335 GCF_036388035.1 Archangium sp. | reverse complement strand
GCCCGAGCGCGGCTGCCGTGAGCCGCTCCCTCCGTGCTCGTTCGTGGCTGTCGGGGCGCGATGTCATACTCCGAACGGCCCCGCGAGGACCCGCCAGGCCCTAGCTCCAATGGAGGACCTGGCCATGCGTCTCCGAGCGTGTATCGCACTTCTGCTCTACGTCTCAGCCTGCGCTACGTCAGCGCCCAGCCCAAGAGAGCCAGCGGCCCGGGACCCGAGGCTCGCCAACCTCCAACGAGCGGCGACGCTGCCCTGGACGGACGGGGGGCGTTGCGCCGTCCGCGAAGCGTCTGAGCCCTGGCCCGTGCTGGCGGAGCGGTGCTTTCCTGCCCTCGACCATGACCGGATCGAGTTTCACGACCCTACAGGACAATGCGCGGTGGCCTCCGCTGGTGCCGCTGCCGTGGGGCTCGGGGTCTGCGTGCTGGCGGCACCGGAGATCGTCGTGGGAGCGGTAATCGTCGCGGGCGTGGTGGTGGTGGGCTTCGCCATCACAGAGGCCCTGGATGCGTATGCGCTGGATATGAGCCGCCCCGAGGTGTGGCCCGTGCCTGAAACAGCTCCCGCCCCGCAGAAACCCTCGCCGAAAAAAAGGCCCAAGCCGGAGCCAAAAGGGCCGGACTTCCCTCCTGTGGGGCCAGTCGAAGTCACGGAGCGAGATCGCCCCAGGTGCGAGCCCGTCCCAGTGCCGCACGAGGGCAAGGATGACGCGCATGACAAGTGCGCCGATCAGTTTCCGCCTAACCGTTATCCCGGAATGGATGTGCTCGTAGACGGTGTGAGCTTCGATGCGCTGCAAGTCGGCGTGCGTGTGCTGTGGGAAATCAAGACCCATCAATTCGACACGTACAACGCCTTTGTCCGGCGTCAGGAGATCGAGAAGGAATACAAACAAATCAAGAAGGAGCGAACCGCTGCGGCGGCATGTGGATATGGCTTCGTCATCGGGGTGAGCACCCAAGCGCACAAGGACGCGCTACTCGCCAAGGATCCTACGCTCGATGTCGTCGTCACGGGGTGCAAACGATGACGATGCGTAGAACCCTTATCTTGATCGTCTACGCGCCTGCGCTCGTGGACAACGACGAGCGCACGCTCGCTGTCATCCATGGGATGGAAAAGGCGCTCCCCGGCCTGCGCCTGCAATGGCGGCTCTCAGCAAGCGGGCGCCCCATCGCATTGCCGCAGCGGGATGCGTGGCTCGCGGAAAATACTGAGGACGGGGGATTCCCTCTTGTGTGCAACGGAGACGGGAGTTACCCCGTGACGGTTAACGGGGGAGAAAGACCTGGACTCCTCAGCCCAGGCGGTCAGTCCCAGCTTGAAGTGCATGCGGAACTGCCTCTGGACGAGCCCATGATCGCGGCAGCGGCGGCTATGCTTGAGGCCGTAGCGGAGGGGGCGCGCTCGTTCTGGGGGCATGCGTCGCCGAACGATTACGGCTCGGAAGTCGCGCAGCAATTTCGCCGCTCTGCTCATGGACCGGAGCGCTCACCCCGTGGGCTTCCCATGCTCAACCTTCCGGAGAAGTTCCCCGCGCCTGCGATTCCCTGGTTCCTCGGTTGGCTCAATTATTGGTCTGCCGCTTCCGCACAGGCCATCGGCTTTCCGGATCCTGTTCGCGACGCCGAGTTACTTACGCGGGCACGGCGCACGGAGTCGGGCGGGTGGGTCGTGCAACTCACGGAGGCGCCGCTCGACTACGACAACCCCACCCACCTGGAGGCGCTCAAACGGGCCTACGAGCGCTTCCCAGAGATCGGCGGGCGCTCCACCCCTTGAGGCTCGGCACGGCTCGCGGTGGCCGTGCTCAGAGCGCCGCCTTCTGGCTCACCGGGAAGGTGACGCTCCCAAGGGTGACGGTGCGCGGCCCCTGCGCTTCCCACAGCTTGAGTGTACAGGGGCAGCCGAACTGCGCGGGCTCCCCCTCAAGAGGAAACGGGGGCAAACTACCTCCCTGGGAGCCCTCTACAGGCCCGATCTGCGGCTGCCGCGCTCCGGGGCGCCTCTTCACTCCTCTTGCGGAAGCTTCTTGGTCACTTCCAGGATCGTGAGGCGTCTGCGCTCGGCATCGACGCCGTACAGCACGGCGAAGCCCTCAGCGATGGAGGCCCTGGCGTCCACGCTCGGCGCCTCCTGCTCTGGCGTCGGCCACGGTGGCGGCTGCGCTGCCGTCAACTGGAGCCTGCACCGTGCCCGAGCATGGGCTGCCCGCTGCGTTGGCGCTCGCCCCGGCCCGAGCGCGGCTGCCGTGAGCCGCTCCCTCCGTGCTCGTTCGTGGCTGTCGGGGCGCGATGTCATACTCCGAACGGCCCCGCGAGGACCCGCCAGGCCC
>NZ_DASVSO010000315.1:0-5574 GCF_036388035.1 Archangium sp. | reverse complement strand
TGAACTCCGAGGCGTTGGCGATGACGAGCTCGTCGGGGCGCGCGGCGATGCTGTCCAGGGCCACCCGCATGACGGGGAAGGCCGCGAAGCAGCCCATGTGGCCCACGAAGGTGCGGCGGATGCTGGAGCGCAGCCCGAGCTTCTTGGAGATGAAGAGGTCCAACCCCGGGCCCGAGTAGCCCGAGTTGGTGGTCATCGTGAAGGCGCCCACCTTGGAGCGGTCCAGGCTCCCGAGGGCCTTCTCCACCGACTGGCCCGTCACCTCCAGGCCCACGCGCTCGTAGACGCGCGCGCGGTCACCCACACCGCGGTTGCCCTCGGCGAACTCCACGCGCGGGTCCCACGCGAAGTGCCGGCGGCGCACGCCCGTGTTCTTGATGATGCGCTCGGCGTTGGGGATGGTCTTGTACCACTGCTTCAGCAGCCCCTCGTACATCTCGTCCTGGGTGAGCGAGAGCGGGGGAACCGCCGAAGCGATGGACAACAGGGTGGGTCTACGCACGGGTACTGCTTGGGTCATGCCGCCTCCACGTCGAGCGTGTTCTGGACGCTGGCGTGGGAGTCCGAGTTCACCTTGCTCCGCGCGGAGACAACCTGCGACATGCGCTCGTCGATGAAATCCACGAGGCTGCCCACGGTGTCGTGACCGCGGCGCGAGGCCTTGATGTACCAGGGGGTGAACTCGATGTCCGCCACTTCGTCCTTCAGCCGGGAAATCATCGACTCCAGATGAAAGGAGTCCATGCCCAGATCATACGTCATGGAGGCGAACTCGCTCACGTCGTCCGGGAACAGGCCACTGTTGGTGGCCAGGATGATGTTGCGGACGTTGTCGAGGATCTCCTGCCGATGCATATGAGCCTCCCGCCATGGGGACGAACGAGCTTTCGAGTGATGCCCCCCCCTGCAACCAAGAAGGGATACTACAGACCCCAGCCACGTCCGGTCAAGCTGGAATTTTCGTGCGATAATGGAACGTAGGAATGACACGTCGCGTTGGATACACGGCTGTAGCGCGGGGCGCTATTCCAAATGGTACTGGCCGGCCACGCGGGTGACCTGGGCGGAGACGTTCTGGAGCGTCTGCGCCGCCTCCTGGGTGGATTCCAGCCGTTCCATGGCGGCGTCCATGCTGTGCGACAGGTCGGCCACGGCGTTGAAGATTTGAGTGAAGCCGGCGTTCTGCTGGCTCACCGCGACGGTGATCTGCGTCACGGCGGTGGAGCTCTCCTTCACCATCTGCGAGAGCTGGCGCAGGCTCTCCTCGGAGGTGCGCACCTTGTCCAGGCCGCCCTCCACCTGGGCGGCGCCCACGTCCGTCATGGAGACGGCGTCGCCGATGGCGTTGCCCACCTCGTCGAGGATGGTGCGGATGCGGGCGGTGGCGCGGATGGACTGGTCGGCCAGGAGGCGGATTTCGCGGGCCACCACGCCAAAGCCCTTGCCGTGCTCGCCCGAGCGCACCGCCTCGATGGCGGCGTTGAGCGCGAGCATGTTGGACTGGTCGGCCAGGTCCTTCACCGTCTCGGTGATTTCACCAATCTGCAGGGCGCTGGCCTGCAGGCGCTCCATCTTGCCGCGGATGGCGAACACCGAGTCGCGGATGGCGCTGAAGCCGGCGCTGGTCTGCTCCAGGGCGATGGTGCCCGAGCGGCTGAGCTCCTCGGCGTGACGCACCACGTGCAGCACCTCCTCGGCCCGCTGGGCGGTGAGGTTGGAGGTCTGCTTGATCTCCTGCGCGGTGACGTTCGTCTCCTGGATGGCGGTGGCCTGGGTGTTGAGGGCGCGGCGCTGGGCGTCGTTGGCCTGGCGCAGGGTGGCCCCGGCCTCGACGAGCTGGGTGGCCGACTGCTGCAGCGTGCGCGGCAGGGCGCTCAGCTGCAGGGTGATGGCGTTGAGGCCAAAGGCCAGGTCGCCGATCTCATCGGTGGACACCCACTGGGGCGGGCGCACCTTGCCCACCGAGAGGCCCTCGATGGCGCGCAGCACCGCCAGCGAGCCGCTCTCCTGGCGGCGCGCCAGCATCCACGCGGAGAGGATGGAGAGGGCGAGCAGCACGAGGGCCAGCACGGCCACGGGGATGCTCAGCTCGGACAGGAGCGAGCCGCTCAACCCCTCGAGCATCGCGGCCGCCTGGTGCTGGCCCGTGGCCTGGAGGTCCTCGACGTAGCGGCGCTGGACGTTGGTGGTCTGCACGCCCACCGTGACGCTGCCCATGACGATGAGCGAGAGCACGCAGACGGAGAAGGCGTAGGGCAGGAACCAGGACTGGCGGGGCCAGAAGAAGCCGCCGCTCATCACGCGCAGGTGGGGGTGGCGCCCCTGCTCCTCGAGCACCAGCGGCTGCACCCAGCGCTCCATGGTGATGCCGGCGGGGAAGGCCAGCAGCAGGCCCACCGCCACGCCGATGAGCGTGCCCCAGAGCACCAGCCACAGGCTCTTGTGGAACCACAGGCACACGCCCGTGCAGAAGCTGGCGGCGCCGAAGCCGTAGGAGCCCACCATGTTGTAGAAGGCGATGCGCCAGGGCATCTTGAGGATGCGGGCCAGGCGCAGGCCGGGGGGATCGTCCCGGTTCGAGCTGAGCGCGGTGCGGTGGAAGTAGTGGATGATGCTCAGCGGGAAGAGCACGCCCCAGACGAGGATCACCGGCGGCAGCAGCCAGATGACGGCGCGCGGGACCTGATCTCCCTGGAGCCCCAGCACCATCCCCAGCAGGTAGGCGACGAAGGGCGCCAGGGGCATCGCACACGCGCGCATGAGCGCATCGATGCGGCTGGGCAGGGAGCGGTTGCTGGTGCTCGACGATTTGAAGAACGCCATGATCGAAGGCCCGGGGCGGAGCGGTGACGCGGGCGGTATACGTGGCGGTCAGGGGGCACGGCCACGTCCACCCGATGGACGCTATCACCTTTCCCGCACCTTGGGCGGCAGGGGGCCGGGTGGAGTTGTTGGGGTGGAAACTCCTACCCGACCAGGGGGAGGCCCGGGTGCCCGCCCGCTCCTCGTCCGAGCGGGAGCGGGGCGGCGGGCCGCTACAGCTTCAGCCGCTTGAAGATGCCCTCGGGGATGGAGCGGATGATGAACATGATGAGGCGCCAGAAACCGGGCAGGTACACCTCGTTGCGGCGCTTGTCCGCGGCCCGGAGGATGCCGCGTGCCACCTGCTCCGGCGAGGCGAAGAGGGCGTTCTTCTTCATGTCCGCCGTCATCGGCGTGTCCACGAAGCCCGGTTTCACCGTCACCACCGCCACGCCCGAGCGCGCCAGCCGGTTGCGCAGGCCCTGGAGGTACACGCTCAGCGCCCCCTTGGAGGCGCCGTAGATGTAGTTGCTCTGCCGGCCGCGGTCTCCCGCCACCGAGGAGATGACCACCAGTGTGCCGGCCTTCTGGGCCTCGAAGCGGTTGGCCAGCGGTGTCAGCAGGGACACCGCGCTCAGGAAGTTGGTGCGGAAGACCTTCTCCGCCTCGGCGTACGCGCGCTGGGACGCCTCCTGGTTGCCGAGAATGCCGTGGGCGAGCAGCGCCCCATCCAGGCCGCCGAGGGCGACGGTGGCACGCTCCACCAGGGCCTCGTGCTGGGCCAGGTCGTCCAGGTCGAGGGCCTCGGTGGCCACCTTCGTGGAGCCCCGGGTCCGAGCATCCTGCGCCACCGCCTCCAGCCGCTCGGCGTTGCGGCCCACGAGGTACAGGGACGCGCCGCGCGCGGCGAGCAGCCGCACCGTCGCCTGGGCCATGGCGCTCGTGGCGCCGAGAACGAGGACCTTCTTCATCATGGGGTCCATCTATCCCGCCCCGTTCACCCGGCGCCAGAACGATGATGAGAACGCCGGATCCACGTAGCGCGCGAAGCGCTCGCGCTCGGGGTAGTACGCCGCGAAGCTCTCCGGGCTCATCCGCGCGTCCTTGGCCGGGTACACCCGCCCGCCCGACTGGCGCGTCACCCGGTCCAGCTCCTCCAGCAGCTTGTACGTCCGCTCGCCCCGGTTGGCGAAGTCGAGCGCCAACGTCACCCCGCGCCGCGGGAAGCTCATCCACCCCGGGGAGGGCACGTCGCCGAACATCTTCAGCACCGTGAGGAAGCTCGGCAGCTCGCTGCGTGCCCGGTCGAGGATCTCCCTCAGCGCCGTCACGCCCGTGTCGTTCACCGGCACGAAGCACTGGAACTGCATGAAGCCCCGGTGCCCGTAGATGCGGTTCCACCGGTGGATGCTGTCCAGCGGGTAGAAGAACGGGTCGTAGTGGATGAGGCCTTCGGACGACCTGCCGCGCTGCCGGTTGTAGTAGAGGAAGTTGAAGGCCGACACCGAGAGGCGGTTGAGCGCGAAGCCCGGCAGGTCGAAGGGCACCGCCAGCCCGCCGCCGTTGCGCGACAGGTGGCTGCGCGACAGCGGCACCGCGTCGAACTGCGGCGGCGCGTGGTTGCCCCGGTAGAAGAGGCCCTTGCCCAGGGTCTTCCCCTTGCCCAGGCTGTCGATCCACGCCACGGTGAACTCGAAGTCCTGCTCGGACTCGTGCGCCAGCGAGAGGAAGCCGTCCAGGTTGGTGAAGGGGATGGTCTCCTGGAGGATGTACGGGTTGCTCATCCGCCGCAGCTGGATCTCCGCCCAGGTGATGAGGCCCGTCAGCCCGAGGCCGCCGATGGTGGCCTCGTAGTAGTCCGGGTTCTCCTCGGGCGAGCACACCCGGCGCGAGCCGTCCGAGCGCACCAGCTCGAAGCGCCGCACATGCCGCCCGAAGGTGCCCGCCCGGTGGTGGTTCTTGCCGTGGACGTCGTTGGCGATGGCCCCGCCCACGCTCACGAACTTGGTGCCCGGCGTCACCGGGAGGAACCAGCCCTGCCACGACACCAGCCGGAGGATGGCGTCCAGCGTGACGCCCGACTCGCAGCGCAGCACGCCCGTGGCCGGGTCGAAGGCGAGGAAGCGGTCCAGCCGCGTTGTCGTCAGCAGCGCGCCACCCGCGTTGAGGCACGAGTCCCCGTAGCTGCGGCCCTGCCCGTACGGCAGCAGCGTGCCTCCGTCCGCCGGCACCGGCAGGCTGTCCGAGGCCCACGTGACGGGCAGCATCCGCTGCTCCTCCACGTGTGGGTAGCGTCCCCAGGATTGCAGCTCAGAGCCCATGTCCGTCACCTCTCACGTCGCTACCAGCAACACGCCCGCGGCGAGAATTCCCACCACGTAGCTCACCTTGTCCTTCAGCGCGAAGACGAGCGGGTCCTCGTTCACCTGGCCGCGGTGCGCGAGCATCCACACCCGGCCCACCCAGTACATCATCACCGGACACAGCAGCCACAGCCGCTCCGGGTGGAGGTAGAGGGCCGTCACTTCCTTGCTGGTGATGTAGAGGGCGAGCACCAGCACGGACATGTAGCCGCTCGACACGCCGAGGCTCGCGAGCTGCTCGTAGTCCCCGGCCACGTACCCGCGCCCTGGCGCCGCCGCCTCGTTGGCCAGCCGCAGCCGGCGCACCTCGCTCAGCCGCTTCACCAGCGCGAGCGAGAGGAAGAGGAACATGGAGAAGGTGAAGAGCCAGCTCGAGGTGGGCACGCCCACCGCCAGCGAGCCGCCGAAG
>NZ_DASVSO010000314.1:0-20322 GCF_036388035.1 Archangium sp. | reverse complement strand
GCCGGGCCATCTCTCGGGCGGCCGCGTGGCATGGCCGAAGGACTTCAAGAAGCCCAACGCGCTGGCGGTGGACCCTGAAACCGACGCGCTACTGGTGCCGGCGGGTACCTACGTGCTGGTGAAGCGGATCTCCGCCAAGGAGGAGAAGCGGCGGGTATCAGCAGCGGTGTTCGACCCACGGCATGTGCCGTGCGAGCGCGTCGGCTTCGAGAATCACCTCAACTACTTCCACCAGAACGGAAGCGGGCTACCAGCGACCCTCGCACGAGGACTGGCGGCCTTCCTCAACTCCACCCTCCTCGACATCCACTTCCGACAGTTCAGCGGACATACCCAGGTGAATGCGGGCGATCTGCGCAACCTCAAGTATCCTAGCCGCCAGAGGCTAGAGGCCCTGGGCCAACACATCTCCGACTCCCTCTCCACCCAGGACGAGCTCGACGCCATCATCGAGAAGGAGCTGTTCTCCAATGCCGAAGAAACGCGGCGAGCTGAAGAAGCGGGGCCAGCGGGGCTTTGAGCCAACGAAGGTTGAGCAGGCGCAGCGCATTTTGGAGGAACTGGGGATGCCTCCGGGGCAGAGCAACGAGCGCTCTGCCCTCACGCTCCTGGCACTCCTCGAGCTGCCGCCGGACGCCCCTTGGAGCCAGGCCTTCGAGCCGCTGAAGGGCGTGACAGAGGCGATGAACTTCATCGCCAGGCACTACCGCAAGAAATATGCGCCGAACTCGCGGGAGACCATTCGACGCTTCACCCTGCACCAATTCGTGCAAGCCGGGCTCGTAGAGCGCAACCCCGATAAGCCCGACCGTGCCATCAACAGTCCGGATACCGTCTACAAGGTGAACAACGCAGCGGTGCAACTGCTCCGCACCTATGGGACGGACAAGTGGCCAAAGCAGCTGCGCGTGTACCTTGAAAAAGCTCCCATGCTGCGGAAGAAGTACGCCAAGCTCCGCGAGCTGGAGGAGCTGCCCGTGACGCTCGCGCCGGGTGTGGTCATCCCCCTGTCTCCAGGAGGGCAGAACAAGCTGATCAAGCTCATCGTGGAGCAGTTCTGCTCCAAGTTCACTCGTGGTGGGCTCGTGCTCTACGTGGGTGATGCTGCACACAAGGAGCTGTACTTCCGTCGTGAGGAGCTGGCCGCGCTCGGAGTACGCGTAGACAAGCACGGCAAGATGCCCGACGTGGTGGTTCATCACATCACGAAGGACTGGCTCCTCCTCATCGAAGCGGTGACGAGCCATGGCCCAGTCAATCCCAAGCGCCACGATGAACTGCGGGAACTGTTCAAGGGCTCGCGGGCGGGCCTTGTCTACGTCACGGCCTTCTTGGACAGGAAGACCATGAGCAGGTTCCTCCCGGAGATCTCCTGGGAGACCGAGGTGTGGGTGGCGGAAGACCCAACCCACCTCATCCACTTCAATGGGGAGCGTTTCCTCGGGCCCTACGACGACAAGTCGGCAACTGGCTGAGTTTTCCTACCCGGGGACCTAAAATGACGCTCCCATGTCCACCTCCCGAGTCCGCCGCGCCGGCCTCTGTCCGCTCCTGCTCGCTACCCTGACGCTCGTCTCCGGGTGTGAGGAGACCGTCCCCTCCCCCGACCCCGTGCCGGATGCCGGCTCCACCGTCGATGCCGGCGCCCCTCCCGGAGAACCCGTCCCGGATGCGGGGAGCACGGTGAACGCCCCGCGCTTCGAGCACTACATCCGCCGACAGCCCTACCCCCGCATGGTGCTCGAGGTGGACGGCTGGGGCGGCTACACCCCCACCGCCTCCGTGGCGGACCGGCTCCAGCGCGGCCTGCTCGGCCTGCTCGACAAGGAGAGCGTGGAGGTGCGCTTCGATCAGGCCTTCCCCGGAAAGGGGGCCGACTACGCCTGGAGCAACGAGGAGTTGCTGCGGCTCGCCGAGGAGACGGGGCGGCTGGAGGTGCCGGTGGGCACCATCAAGCTGCACGTGCTGCTGGTGGACGGCCACTCCGCCATGGACACCCAGGACGGCAAGGTGCTGGGGCTCGCCTTCCCGTGGACCCACATGGTCCTCTTCCGCAAGACGCTGGACACCGTCTGCGGCAAGGGGCCTCTCCCCTCCCCCACGTGCACGGAGGCGGAGCTGGGGGTGTGGGTCCACGAGGTAGGACACCAGCTCGGCCTGGTGGCCAACGGGCTGACGATGGTGGGCCCCCACCAGGACGCCGCCCACGGCGCCCATGACACCAGCGACCGCTGCATCATGTACTGGGCCTATGAAGGCTCTGGCATCCTCGACGCCCTCGGCCGCGGCCTGTTCGGCGACGTGCCCAACCTGGGCTTCGATGACGCCTGCCTGGCGGACCTCAACGCCGTGAAGACCCGCCCCTGACCCCCCGGAACTTCGAGCGGTAGACACTTGCCCGCTGGCCCGCTCGCTGGGCGCGAGGTTCCCCGGCAGGATCCCAGGCCGAGCGTTATCTCTGGCATTACCGTCCCCGGTCAGGGAGAGTGCGAAGCGGGCTCCCCCTCTACCGAGCAAGCGGGCACTTGGTGGTACTCTGGCGCATGGAGGCCGACCTGTCAGGCTTGGGACGAGAGAAGGGCGGGCTGCTGCACACATCCGTGTCCGACCCCCTGTTGTACCCAAGTGGCCGGTCCCACTTTTGAGGGGACAGGTCCGTAACCCATTTCCGAGGAGAGTCACATCATTCGCGAACAGAGAAGCAGCCGCGGCGGGAGCCGCGACCAGAGAACCAACCGCCGCATCCGCGCTCGCGAGGTCCGCGTCGTGGGATCCGACGGCGGACAGCTCGGCGTCATGCCTCTCGAGGCCGCCCTCGACAAGGCCCGCAGCGAGGGACTGGATCTCGTCGAGATCAGCCCCATGGCCAGTCCACCGGTCTGCAAGATCATGGACTACGGCAAGTTCAAGTACGAGGAGAAGAAGAAGGCCTCGGAATCGAAGCGCGCGCAGCTGAAGGTCGAGCTCAAGGAAGTGAAGCTCCGTCCCAAGACGGAGGATCACGACTACGACTTCAAGGTGCGCAACATGCGCCGGTTCATCGAGGAGGGGAACAAGGCGAAGGTCGTCGTCCAGTTCCGCGGCCGAGAGATCACCCACCGCGAACAGGGCACCGTCATCCTCAATGACGTGGCGACGGACCTCAAGGACATCGCGGTGGTCGAGATGCCGCCCCGCATGGAAGGGCGCCTGATGTTCATGATTCTCGCGCCCACGCCGAAGGTCGCCCAGAAGGCCCGCGAGCAGGCACGGCAGGCCGCGCTGGGAGCCAAGAAGAACTCGGGGGGTGAGAAGCCGGCGGCCGCCAACGCCAATGCTCCCGCCACGGCCACTGCCACTGCCGCCCCCGAGGCTGGCGAGCAGGAAGCTCCGAGCGCGACGCCCGCGAGCTGACACACTCCCCGCACGCCGTGGATCCCCTCCACAGCGTGCGGTGCACCCCCTCGCTCCAGGTCCTCGTGGGCGAGGAGGTGAGACGCCAGCCCGCTCCTTCACGCGATGGAGGGCGGGCCGAGCCCCGGGAAGGCCCTGGCGCGACCCGTTGCTACGGGTTCTGCGGCGGCGGGCCACTCATCGCGGCGGCGGCGCGGCGGGCCATCTCCTTGGGCGTGAGGTCCTCCTTGTGGGTCGCGATCTGCCAGTCGTGGCCGAACGGATCCTTCACGCGCCCGTAGCGGTCTCCCCAGAACATGTCGGAGAGGGGCATCGAGACCTTCGCGCCCGCGGCGAGGGCCTGGTTGAAGAGCGCGTCCGCGTCCTTCGTGTAGATCATCAGGCTCGCCGAGATGCCACCAACGGTCTCGGGCGAGGAGGAGCCCATCTGGGGGAACTCGTCGCTGAGCATCACGATGGAGTCGCCGATCTTGATCTCCGCGTGCAGGAGCTTGCCGTCCGGCCCCGGCATCCGGTTGAGCTCCTTGGCGCTGAACGCCTTCTTGTAGAACTCGATCGCCTTGTCCGCGCCGCGCACCACGAGGCTCGGCGTGACCACGTGGTAGCCCTTCGGAATCGGCAGCGCCTTCTTCGCGCGCTTCTTCAGGGGCGCCTTGCCAGCCACCTTCTTGGCCACCTTCTGGGCGACCTTCTGGGTCGCAGTCCGAATCCGCTCCGCTGCCTTCTTGGCTACCTTCTTCATCGCCATGGTTTACCCCTCCGGTAAGTCACCTCCGGTTTCTAGTCCTCCCGGGCCTCGGAGGGGAAGAACGACCGTGAAGGTCGCGCCTTCTCGCGGCCTGCTGTGCACGGACATGGAGCCCCCGTGCGCCTCCACGATCCGCCGGCTGATCCACAGCCCCAGGCCCAACCCGCCGAAGTGGCGCTCGGAGACGGCCCGCTCGAACTTGTCGAAGATGCGGACGGCATCGGCCTCGGGGATTCCGATGCCGCGATCCCGCACGGCCACCCGGACCGAGGACTCCGAGGAGGTGACCTCGATGTCGATCGGCTGTCCCTCGCCAAACTTCATCGCGTTGTCGAGCAGGTTCGTCACCACCTGCTCGAGCCGCAGCGGATCCCACCGCCCCACCGCGGCGCCGCTCGTGCTCACGTGGAGCGTCGAGCCGCGCCGCTGCTGCTCCGGCGTGAAGCGCTCGCAGACCTCGCGGACCACCTCGGCCAGATCGAACGTCTCCAGCTGCAGCACGAGCTGGCGGGAGGTGAGGCGCGCGACATCCAGCAGCTCGTGGACCAGCCGGCCCAGGCGCTTCGTCTGGCGCACCGCGCGCTCCAGGCTCACCAAAAGCTCTCCCGGGGCGAGCCCCCGCCCCCCCGCGGCCGCGCCGCGCTTGACCAGTGTCTCGAGCTGAAGCTGCAGCGGGGTGAGCGGTGTCCGCAGCTCGTGCGCGGCCACGGAGAGGAAGACGTCGCGCGCCTGGAGCGCCTCCTCCGCGGCCCGCCGCGCCGCCTGCTCCTCCTGGAGGTGCAGGGCATTCTCCAGGGAGATCGCCGCCTGCGAGGAGAGCAGCTCGAGCACGGCGAGCCGGTCACGCGTGAACGCCCCGGCGACGAGCTCGTTCTCCACATACAGCACCCCCACCGTCTTGGACTGGCGGAGGATGGGCATGCACAGCACGGAGCGCGGCCGGACGCGCTCGATGTAGCCATCCGCCGCGAAGCGGTGCCCCTCGGTCGCGTTCTCCAGGAGGACCCGCTCGCCCGTGCGGAAGACGTACTGGACGATGGAGACCGGCACGGTGTCCGCCTCCGCGACGGGCACCGCCTGGAGGATCCGCGTCGCCACGCCCTCGGCGCCGAGCGTCGCCTCCGCTTCGATGGTGAGGCCCGCCCGGCCCACCAGCAGCAGGGACGCCGCACGGGCCCCGGCCGCTTCGAGGACGATGCGGATCAGCGTCCGGACCAGATCCGCCAGCACGATCTCCCCGGAGATGGTCTGCGAGGCCTTCACGACCGACAGGAGATCGACCTGCTCGGCCCGCAGCGACACCGAGGCGGTGTGGTGGGCGGCGCTCCGCACCTCGACCAGCTCGCGGTGCCCGGCCTCCAGGGTTCGCACCTTGCCGTCGGCCCCCCAACGCGCGAAGCCGTCTCGCGCCTCGCGCAGGTAGGCCTGGGCACTGGTGGCGAAGCCGTGCGCGCCGTGAAAGCGGGCGGCCCGCTCACAGGCGATCGCCTCCAGGTGGACGTGTCCGCTCTCCCGTGCGAACCGGATCGCCTGCTCGTAGGCCCGCATCGCGGCCAGCTCCGCGCCCTCAATCCGCGCGAGCTCGGCCTCGAGCAGCGCCGCCCGGTCCCTGAAGCTCTCGGGGGATACGCCCGCCCAGGTGCGCAGCCGCTGGTGGTGCGCCTCGAGCCGCTGCCGCAGCACCGGCCGCTCCGCCTCACCGGCCTGGTCCCAGAGCGCCGCGAGGGTGAGGGATTGGAACGTCTCGAACTCGGCGACCGGGAGCATCCCCCGGCACGCCAGGAGAAACGCCTGGGCCCGGCGCCCCGCGGCCTCGGCCTCGAGGAAGTCCCCGGCGAGGTACCGGGCCATCAACTTCGCCACCGAGTGGAAGGCCAGGGCGAACGGGTTGCCGCTCTCCACCAGGTGGCGCTCGAAGGCGGCCTCGTCGAAGTCCTCGCCCCCGAAGGCCCCGAGCCGCGCCGTCTCTCCGCGCAGCGAGCGGATCAGCCGCTCGTAGCTGACGAGGGCGTCCAGCATGTGGCCAAAGCCCGTGCGCCGCACGAAGGCGATCCGCCGCTCGGCTTCCCGCGCCGCGATGGCCAGCGGGGCGCCCACGCCCACCAGCGCCGCGATGGCATTGGTGGACCCGTAGCAGGCGAAGGGCACGTCGCCCGAGGCGAGTCCCCCGTCGAAGGACCTGAGCAGCGGCTCGACCGTGTCCTCCAGCGGGTGCGTCCAGAAGGAGATGCACCCGTGGAAGATGACGTCGATCCGCGCCCGGAAGGACACCATGCCCATGCGGTCGACGAGGTCACTGGCGAGCTTGCCGAACTCGAAACCCTCCGGGTACCGGCCGAGCTCGGGGCCGAGCACCATCCCGAGCGTCGCGTACGACATGGCCGAGGGGCCGGCGTTTCCGTGGCGGATGCTGAGCTCCACCATCTTGCAGGTCACCAGCAGGAAGAGCTTCTCGTCCGTGAACAGCGCCGGGGAGAGGATGGCCGCGAGCAGCGCCAGGGCCTCCTGCTTCGACGCGTCCACCATGGGCGGCAGCTCCAGGAGCGCGGCGATGGGGCGCTCCCCCATGGCCCGCCACACACCCTGGAACGCCTCGGTGACCTGCTCGGGGCCTGGGTGGGCCGGCAGCTCGAGTCCCAGCAGGCCGAGCCCCTGGACGCCGTGCGCGATGGCCGTCTCTCCCTCCACCCGGCTGGTGTGGAGCTCCACCAGGAGCCGGTGCACCGCCCCGCGATCCGTGTCCGTCCGAGCCGCCGGCAACAGCCGCTGGAACAGCGCCGCGGCGTCCTCGCTCCCCGCGAGCCAGGCGCACTGCGCACGCTCGAACGCGAGGGCGAACGCCAGCTCATAGTGGGACGCGAAGGCGTCGGCGGGCAGCAGCGTCTCGCCGACCGTCAGGTACTCCAGGGCCGAGCGGTATGCGGTGGCGTCCTTCGCCTTCCGGCCCGCCGCCAGGTCGAGTCGAGCCAGCGCCTCGCGCTCGGCCGGCTCGCTCATCCGCGCCGCCCCTTCGTTGAGGTGGCGGACGATCTCGAAGAGCCGCCCCTCGGAACCCGGCTCGGTGAGGAGCAGCCGGCCCATGGCGAGGTGGAGGGCCGACTGCTCCTCCGGTGGAACCAGCGTGAGCGTGGCCTGCTGGACGCGATCGTGCTCGAAGCGCCACTCCCGGCCGGCACGCAGGACGAGCCCCGCCTCGCTGGCGGCGAAGAGGGCGCGCTCGACCTCCGCCCGCGTGGTGCCGTGGAGCTTCGCCACCACCTCCGGGTCGAACCGGAAGCCGAGGCAGGCGGCGACCCGCAGCGCGCCCTGCGTCTCGGAGGGAAGTCGCGCGAGCTGGGCACGCAGGAAGTCCAGGACGCTCCCGCTGGAGCTCCACGCCCGGATCCGCTCCAGGTCCCACGCGAAACCGGCGCGCAGGGGCTCGAAGGTGATCAGCCCCTCGTGCTGCAGGTTGCCGAGCAACTGGAGCGCGAAGAAGGGGTTGCCCTGGGTCTGCTCGTGAAGCAGGCGCGCCAGGGGCTCGGCGGTGGCGCGCTCGCAATGCAGGGTGTCGGAGACGAGCTCCACGAGGGGCTCGACCCCCAGGGGCACCAGGGAGATGGCCGTCACCCGGGTCCCCGCCACCCGCAGCCCCTCGAGCGTCGCATGCAGGGGGGAGGACGCCTCCACCGCCTCGGCCCGCTGGCTGGCGATCACCAGCAGGTGGCGGATGCCCAGGAGGTGGCGAAGCAGCTCCAGGCTGCCAGGGTCGGCCCACTGCAAGTCATCGAGGTAGAGCGCGAGCGGGTGCTCCGCCGTGGCGAAGACGGAGACGAAGCGCTGGAACACCAGCTGGAAGCGGAACTGCGCCTCGGCGAGCGGGAGCGGCGGAGCGGGCGGCTGGGGCCCGACGAGCAGCTCCACCTGGGGAATGACGTCGACGATGAGTCGCGCGTTGACGCCGAGCACCTCGGTGAGACGCCCCTGGAGCGCGGAGACCTTCTCCTCGCTCTGGCCCAGGACCTCCTGCACCAGCTCCTGGAAGGCCTGCACCAGCGTGGCATAGGGGACGTTGCGGCCCAGGGGCTCGAACTTGCCCGAGATGAACGAGCCGCCGCGCTCGGCGATGGGCCGGCGCAGGGCGTGGATGAGCGCCGACTTGCCCACCCCGGCGGCACCGACGGCGAGCACCAGCTCCGCGCTGCCCGTGCCGGCCACCCGCTCGAAGGCCCCGAGGAGGGCCTCGAGCTCCGCCTGCCGGCCGTAGAGCTTCTGCGGGAGCTGGAACCTGCCCGGTAAATCCCTCTCGGCGAGGGGAAAGGGGTGGATGACGCCCGAGGCCTCGAGGCTCTCGAGGCACCGCCGCAAGTCATGGGCGAGTCCGCGCGCCGTCTGATAGCGCTCCTCCGCGACCTTCGCGAGCAGCCGCATCACGATGGCCGAGAGCTGGGCGGGAACCCCTGGAATCCGCTCGGAGGGCGACGCGGGCACCTGCGCGACGTGGCAGAAGATCCACTCGAGCGGATCGGTGGCCAGCCACGGGAGGACGCCGGTGAGCATCTCGTAGAAGGTGACGCCCAGCGAGTAGAGATCCGTCCGGTAGTCGAGCGCCCTGTTCATCCGGCCGGTCTGCTCGGGCGACATGTACGGCAGCGAGCCTTCGATGAGGCGGGGGTTCTGTGGCAGGTGCTGCTCGCGAGCCAGGAACGTGGCGATGCCGAAGTCGACGATCTGGATGGCGCCGTCCTCCTCGCGGACCAGGATGTTGTGCGGCTTGAGGTCCTTGTGGATGACGTGCTGCTCGTGGACCTCGGCCACCGCCTCGGCGATGGCGATGGCCAGCCGGAGGAAGGCGCCAGGCTGTATCGGCTCGCCGAGAAGCTGATCCAGCGAGCGTCCGCCAAAGTCCTCCATCACCAGCGCGGGCGCCGCGTCGATCGTTTCGAGGGCGAGCAGGCGAACGGCACTCTGGGTCGTGAGCTGGGAACCGATCTCGTGCTCGTTGCGCAAGCGAGCGAGGTCCCTCGGACGAGGGCGGCTGGGCCCGAGCGCCTTGATGACCACCTGCCGACCATCCTCGTCGCGCACCGCGCGGTAGATGATGGTGCCGCCTCCCCTCTGAAGGGTGTGCGTTATCGTGTAGGTGGACGGCATCGTCTTGAATGATGGACAGCGGCCCAGACAGGCGCCACGGGAAATACCCATGGCGCGCTGGGACGATGGCTCAGGGGCCCGCGACGGAGATGTTGTCCACCGCCGGGCCGCAGCTCTGGCCCGTGTAGTGGTTCTTGAAGACGATGGTGGCGCTGGTGCCCGCGGCGTTGAACACGAAGTTCCGGACGGCCCACGACGAGGAGGCCGTGGAGAAGCTGTACGTCATGCCGTTGACGGACACGTCCATCTCCCGCGTGGCGTGGCGCACGCGGGGCCGTTGGACAGCGAGAACTGCACCGTGCTGTAGCCCATCGCCGGTGCCCAGGTCCTCCAGGGCCTCCGGACCACAGGCGCTCAACAGCGCCATGCCCAGGCCCAGCAACGACTTCCGCTCGATGTGGTTCTTCATGGAATGCCCTTCTCAGGAACGGGAGACGGCTTGCCGTGCTGGCGGCGATGCAACGCTTGCCAGTCACGAACTCCTTCGCTCCGCGTCTGGGCCCCGTTCATGCTCGCTCGCTCGGGGACACGGCGGGCGAGGCCTCCCCGCGGGGTGCCACGCCCCTGTTCTGTGCTGCGAGTGGCAGAGGCGCGAGGACGCGGTACTTCCACGTTCGGCAGGGCGCTCCCCATACTTATAGGGAACCCTCTTCACGAAGGGGCTCGGTCATTGGAGACAGATCCGGAGAAGCCCAGGAGTCACCGCACCCGGCCCGAGGCCCGTCCCTACTCCTGGAACGAGTTGACACGAGCGCAGCAGGAGCTCGTCCAGGACATCCACGGGTTCCTGGCGGCTTTCGTCAAACTCCCCTTGGAGGAGAAGCAACAGCGAGGCCCGTTCACCTGGCGCATCGACCACTACCGCAGCTCCAATGTCATCCTCATCGACGGCGGGCGGGGCAGTGGCAAGACGACGGTGATGTTGACGCTGCTCGACATCTGGCTGCGGGAGCTTCGTGGGGAGAGCACGGAGGATGTCCCCGAGCACATCCTCCGGCTGCTGCGAAAAGGCCCCCTGGACGGGATGCTCATCCCCCTGCGGACGTTGGATCTACAACCCCTTCCGCGGGACACCTCGCTCCTGACGTGGCTCGCCGGGCGGCTGCTCGAGTTCGTGGATGACCTGGAGGGAGCCGACGCGCGGGAGCGCGGAGCCCCCCCGGCGCCCATCGGCAGTTGGAATCCGAAATGGGAAGCCGAGCTGCCCTCCCGAAAAGCCTGGCGCGAGCTGCTCCAGGATGCGGCGACGGGCCTGGATGGCAACCTGGCCCAACGCAAGCGTGAGCTGGATCCGGAATCGTACGCGGTGGAGCTGGGCCACGCGGAGCGCGCACGGCTCTCCGTGCAGGATCGCTGGCGGGAGTTCGTCACCCGGGTCGCCGAGGATGCGCACCAGCGGCTGCACCGCATCAAGGCGGAGGTTCGCTTCCTGCTGCCCATCGACGATGCGGACATGAACCCGCACCGCTGCGTGGAGCTGCTCGACCTGATGCGCTCCTTCTGGCACCCGCGGCTCGTCTTCCTGCTCACGGGGGAGACCGACCTCTTCATCAAGACCCTGCATTTGCACCATCAAGGGCAGTTCCAGGAGCTGCTCGGAGAGTCAGGACGAGCCTCACGGGCGTCGTCACGACTCCTGGACTCCCAACCGAAAGCACAGAAGCTCGCCTGGGCCACCTACGACAAGGTGATTCCACGAAACCAACGCTTCTCCCTGCCTCGGCTCCCACCGCAGGAGCGACTCCTCCGGCTGAAGGAGCTCCTGGACGTGCCCATCCAGCGCGTCGACGAAGCACTGCCTCCCGCGAAGCTCACGGACTACTTCGACTTCAATCCGTTCCTCCAGCAAGGCTTCCCTCCCTACTTGAGGCAGCTCCAGGACTTGCGCCAGCAACTTGGAAGTACCGCCTCGGATGGCCGGGCGGGGCCAATCGTCTGTCAGCTGTGGCAGAGCGCGATCTCGCACGGAAACATCACGTCTGACGTCAGGGAGGCGCTCCAGCGGGTCGTTCAGTTGAGAGGCCTCGGACTCCACGTCGACGTACGCAACCCGCTGACGTGGAAGGGAAACCCCGTCGGGCAATACCAATTCACCTCATCCGCGACGGGGCTGTACATCGCGGCTGCCACTGGCTTCGAATACAGCCCGACGGAGCAGTCACAGCAGGTCCCAGACGACGACATCCTGGCCTTGCTTCTGCTCGCGCTGGACCTCGCAGGGGACGAGAAGGACGGCTCCCTTGGAACATGGCCGATGCCGTCCCCATGGGAGAACCCGCTGGCCGGCGGAACGTACAGTCTCGATGGCGACCGGAGCGTCCTCTTCCCCTGGCCCTTGCCAGCATGGGCGACCCCGAGCGACTACCATTCCATCATGCGGGCCTGGGTCCATCCGGAGCTGCATAAGTCCGCTTCTCTCCCCAGCAAGACCGCGAGCGTGTTGGCGCAACGCTTCCTGGAGCTGGTCCGCAGCATCGGATTGGAGCGAACACCGAGAGCACCCATCCTCCAAGAAGGAGACGATTCCTGGCGGCAGACCCTCGGCCGCCTGGTGGAAAGCATCGACGCACTCGCGAAGCAACGCAAGGCAGGCCTCTCGTCGCGCCAGGAGGCCTTCGAGGCCTGGCTCTGGGAAGGAGCACTGCTGCTGGCCACTCCAGAATCCGGCCTGCCCGCGGACACGGCGAACGAGCTCCTCTCCACTTGGTTCTCCCTGCTGGAGCGCAAGCGCCACCCCAGAATGAAGAAGCGCCTGAAGCAGGGTCGCAGGATGCGGGCCGCGGCGCTCCTCTCCGACGTCGAGCTCCATTCGAATGAGTCCGTTGAAAGTATCTTGGAGCGGATCGACCTCCAGTCCCCGGAATTCGAATGGGCGTATTTGATTGAAGGTCGCCCCCCATCCATCGTGGAAATGACTCCCGAGCTGCGGGTCGCTCTCCAGCGCATTCCCGTGCGCCACCCACGAAAGAGCTCGGCACAAGGACCGGAGACGCTGGCGCGCTACATCGAGGCACTCGGCATCCAGCCTCATATCGCGACCCGCTCGAAGCCGCGAATGGATGATCTCGCGGACACCCTGACGCACCTGGCTTCCTCCCAGGCGACCTCCTCCGCCGCGCTCGATGAGCTGTGGAGCTTCTTCATCTCCAATACGAGCAAGGCAGACCGCAAGAAAGTCCAGAGCTGGTTGGCCCCTTCCGGGCTGGAGCCAACGGGCAGTCTTTCACTTCAATTGAGGACGGAGCCGACGAACAAGCTTCCACCCGAGCTGAAGCAACGCATCACCGAACCCACCGCCTTGCGTACAGGTGTGGGCATGGATGTCCTCCTCGAGCACATCGATTCCAAGCTGAGAATCCACACGATGCGAGCGCCCGCCGCTGGCGTACCCGCGGTGATCCAGGGCCTCCTGCAGCTGGCACACGACGTCACCGTGGATGAGCTCGACGCCAAGCGGAGCGAGCCGGCACGTCCAGAAGAAGAAAATCCATACTCCGCTCCCAAGCCTGAGGAGACTTGGGCCGCTCCATTCCCCCACACCTCGACCGTGGTGCTCTATCGAGGAAGAGAGGTTCCAATCGACTGGCCTGTTCCAGCGTGGACCACGTTCCTGGACTGGAAGTTGATGACTGATCTCTGGGAAACCTCGAGACAAAACTTCCGGAGGGAGCCTTCTCCAGAGGAGGACCCCGACCCGAACCGGGCCACGCTGGCGCTCCTCGTCCTGAGACTCCTCTCGGGAATCAATGACCTCTTCCGTCACCGGAACGTGAGCGGGTCCTTTTTCATGGTCGAGCACAGTGATCGCAACGTCCGTTGGACCAACGCGGCCTCGTCGACCATGGAGATCAGCATCGACCACTCGACGGGCAACCGCTGGCTGGCGATGCGCCGATGGGCCCAAGCGGCGGCCCCCCTGTTCGCGACACCGGAGCTGGGCATGCCCGTCACGGATGCGGCCACCTTCCTCCGGGTCTTGGACGATTCGCTCCCCGGTACCTTCCGCTCCGCCGTCGCGATGCGGCGCATCTGGGCACGTCGTTCGCTGCGGCTGGCCGGGCTCGATTATGACGAAGAGGCGATCACCCAATTCCTGAAGGAGATGGACAACAAGAACCCCGATCATCCCTGGCATGAATACTTCGGTACCGGTACGTCAACCACCCGCCCCCCCGACTCCGAATAGATGCCCGGCCCGGCGAATCTGTACCACCTGGAAGCGGAGCTGGTGGCCTGGCCCCTGGGCTCCGAGGTGTCGTTCCGCCTCGGGCTCGATGCCCTGGCCCGGACCGATGCGGGCGTGCTGAGCGGAGCAACCCAGCGGCTCTCCGATGCACTGCTCGACCATCTGCGCCCACGCGCGCGGGGCCTGTCGCTCGAAATCCTCGCGCAGCTTCGGGAGGGCGTGTGGTTCCAGGGTGAGCAACCTCCCGTGGGGAGCCGCCGGCTCGAACTCCCGCTCGCACGGTTCGTCTCCCGACTCGCCGGAAGTCGGCTCCACTTCATGGGCGACCACGCCGCGCTCCAACCCGGCGCGGACTCCTCCCTGGAGCACCAGGCGGCCCGCTGGCGCTGGCTGTCACTCGCGCTCCCGCCTGATCTCCTCATCGCCGCGCACGCCGCCCTCGACGGGAGTGAGCCCACCGCGGACTTCGTGAGCCTCGGCGCGCCGCACCTCGAGCGCTTCTTCGAGGAAGAAGGCATCGCCCAGACGCACCTGCACCTGGGTGCGGCGGTGCCCTTCGAGTGGCTCTGGACGAACCTGATGGCGCGCATCTCGGACGATGCGCTCCAGGAGGCCCGTTTGGGAAAGGAGGGCCGCTTCCCCCTGGGCTCCGCGCGTGAGTTCCTCGATTGGCTGGTCACCGCCGCCCTGGCCCGGCTCACGCTCGGGGGATTCCTCTGGCACCTCGAGCTCGGCGAGGCCACCCCCTTCCGCCCCTTCGTGGACAGGCTCGTGACGCGGGGGCGTGATGCCTCCGAGCACCGCTCCGCGTTGAGCGCGCTCCATCGTGGCCAGCGCCCGGTCAGCCAGGCTGTCCTCCGCCCTGTCCTGCGGCGGTTGATGGGAGCACCTCCGCCTCGCTCCGCCGCGCAATCCCTGGAGGACGTCCGCCGCCGGGATCCGCTCTCCCACTGGCTCGGCGCCTCCACGCTGCCCGAGACACGCTTCATGGCTCGCGGGCTGCGCTACCTGCTCGGCCCCCCAGGAAGCAGGGATGCCGAGTTCGCACGCGTCTTCTGGCAATACCTCCGCGTCCGCAACCTCACGTACCGGCACCTCGTCCTCGAACCCGGCACGGCGGGGCTGGACTGGTTCTCCGTCCACTTCCGGCGGATCTCCGCGCTGAGGGAGGGCATGGGAGATCGCGCCTTGATGGCCTCCGCGCTCGCGCTGGAGTCGCGTGGCCCCCCGTTGAAGTCGTTGGAGGTGAGAACCTCGCCCTCCACACACTGGCCCGATATCCGAGACCTCGTCCGGCATGTCGCGAGTGCGCCCGAGCCCGAGGGGACCCGGCCCGAGCGCGGGCTGGTGTTGCACTTCGTGAAGGGGAGGAACACCGCGCGCCGGGACAAGCTGCCCCACGCGGACCCTCGTCAACTGGTGCACGGGTGCAGGTTCGGCAGCTACTTCCACACCCTCCAGCGTGAGGCAGGCGCCATCGAGCGCACGCTGCGGGAGCACCGTGAGTTCTTGTTCATCCTCCGGGGACTGGATGTCTGCAACCTGGAACTGGCCGTGCCCACGTGGGTCTTCCTCCCCATTCTGCGCCGACTCCGCGAAGCCTCCGCGAGGTTGCCCCGGACGCTCGCGCCCCATGGACGGATTCCCCACCCGCTCCAGCTCACGATGCACTCGGGTGAGGACTTCCGCCGGTTGATCGAAGGCATCCGCCACATGCATGAGCCGGTGGAGTTCGGGGTGCTGGGAATCGCGGATCGTCTGGGGCACGCGGTCGCGCTCGGAATGGAGCCAGAGGCGTGGGCCCGCTCCGTTCCGTTCGTCCGGCAGCCCGCCGAGGAGCGGTTGGATGATCTGCTCTGGGAGCTGGACCGGTACCGGCACGCGGAGCTGCACGCGGATGTCTCGCGCATGGCGTACATCCAGGAGCAGATCGATCGGCTCTCCACATGGATATACGGTGCCGGGTACGGCTCGCTCGAGGAGATGCTTCGCGCCCGCCGGCTACGGCACCAGCCACGCTTCCTGGAGTACCTGGGCTACCCGTTCATGCGGAACATCGCCAACGTGGAAGCAGAGGGAGGGGCCGGTCGACTCCTGCTGCGGTATCTCACTGATTTCGGCGTCTATGCACGAGGGCAGGAGCCCCTTGAAGTCGAGACGCATCCCTCCGAGGTGCCGATGCTGCATGAGGCCCAACGGTTCCTGCGCGCGCTCTTCTCGCGGCTGGGAATCACCATCGAGGCCAACCCCTCCAGCAATGTCCTGATCGGCGACATCGCCTTGGATGAGCACCCGATCTTCCGGCTCCAGCCGCTTCCGGGACGGGTGGGAGCGGCGGGGGGGCCCGTGGCGGTCTCCCTGGGCGACGATGATCCAGTCACCTTCGCCAGCAGCCTGCCTGACGAGTACTGCCACCTGTACTACGCGCTCCTGCGGCGGAGTGTCTCCACGCAGGATGCGCTGGGCTGGTTGGATCAGCTCCGGAAGAATGGCCTGCGCGCACGCTTCACCCTGGCCGAGTCCATCCGGCCGCGCGAACAGCGCTCTACATCGGAGGTCGTCCGCCTTCCACGCAGTCGGTGAGGAGGCCGAGCGGCAGCGACCGCGGAGCCCACGGGGCTCCCGTGCCAGAATCGTCCACGTCTCCGGCGAGGCTCGGCCGGACAAAGGTGGGCTTCTCCGTGAACGGCATCACGACCTGAGACGATGTGCTCGTGACCGCGCCGTAGCGCCTTCCGCTTCGAGGGGTCTGCCTGGCGAGGGCTCTCCGTGCCGCTCCGTCGCACGCCAGGCGGCCCCTGTCCCTCCCATGCGTGAAGCGAAATGAACACCTGGCGGAGTGGTCCGAAATGAGGAGGCGGGTCCATGGGTATGCTCCCTGGACAGGAGAGGCCAGAGGACCCATGCCGAATCTCGACTCCAGTTATGAGCTTCTCGGGCTGAGCCGTGGAGCATCGCAAGAAGAGGTCCGCGGTGCGTTTCATCGGCTCGCGCAGCAGCTCTACACAGACTGGGAGGGTCCGCACTCGGCCGCTCGCCTTCAGGCGATTTCCGAGGCGTATAGCCGCTTGGAGGTCGCCTCTCCCGACCTGGACTCCGCCGTCAACCCAAGCCCCTCGCCACGGTGGCTGTGGCGCGTGTCCGGCCACATCAAGTCCGCCCTGGCGGGTGGAGGCGTACGACTCCCCGCGGACGGGAGTGTCGAGCTGCGGCTCCAGGAGGATGAAGCGCGGACAGGGGGCGAGGGGACCCTCTCGTTCGAGACTGACATTGTTTGTCGGCTCTGCAGGGCCACGCCCGGGGCCGACTGCAAGCAGTGCGCCGGCACCGGCTGTGAGCACCTGCTGGTGTCCTTCTGGCTCCGCATTCCGGCGCACGTCGCCAACGGGACGGTGCTGTACCCCTCCGTCGCGCCGCTCCAATTGGTGAGGCCGATTCCCTTTGTCGTTCGGGTTTCCGCGCCGCTTTGAGGAAGGCACGCGCACCCGCTCAGGCGGCTCCGCGGAAACGAACGCTTCTCTTCCCGCGGCCACCGAAACAGGATGCTGGAGGATGTCTCCCCGCGTCTCTCGCTTCCAGCCCCGCTGTGACCGCTGCAACCTCCCGCGGCACCTGTGCCTGTGTGCCGACATCCCCCGGGTGGAGACGCGCACCCATTTCCTCCTCCTCCAGCACGTGGTGGAGACCCGGAAGAAGAGCAACACCGGGCGGGTGGCCGCGCTGGCCCTCGCGAACGCCAAGCTGCTCACCTATGGCGCACCGGACGAGTCCTTCGACACCGCCCTCGCCCTGCTCTCCGAGCCCGGCACCTGGCTGCTCTACCCGGATGGCCCTGCCGCGCCGCCAGATGCTCCCGCGCCGAGGCAGCTGGTGGTGCTGGACGCGAGCTGGTCGCAGGCGCGGCGGATGACCCAGCGGCTCGCCGCGCTGCGGGCGCTCCCCCGGCTGGTGCTGCCGCCCCTCGCCACCGGGACACTCAAGCTCCGCGAGCCCACGCACCCATCCGGGATGTCCACCCTGGATGCGATTGCCCGCGCGGTGGCGGTGCTCGAGGGACCGGAGGTGGCGGCGCCGCTGGAGCGGCTGGCCGCGCTTCGCGTGCAGCGAATCGCCGAGTGCGGGACGCTGGGCGGCTCCAAGGTGTCAGACGACTCGTAGGGAGCCCTGACACCGCTCACGCCACCCGGGCGCGCTTGGGGACCTCGACATGGTCCAGGTCGCGCACGGCCACCACATCCGGCACCAGCGCCTGGGCCTCCTCCACGAACGGCGCCGTGTCCTCGTAGCGCTGCGAGAAGTGCGTGAGCACGAGCCGCCGGGCCCTCGCCGCCTGGGCCAGCTCCGCCGCCTGACGCGCCGTCATGTGGAAGTGGTCATGCGCCTCCTCGCGCTCGCTGTCGAGGTACGTCGCCTCACAGACCAACAGGTCCACGCCCTCCGCGAGCCGCCCGGCGTTCTCACATGGCCGCGTGTCCATGATGAACGCGAAGGACTGTCCCTCGCGCTTCTCCCCCACGTCCTCCAACCGGACGGTGCGGCCCTCCACCTCGACCGAGCCCCGCCGCTGGAGCTCCCCGACGCGTGGCCCCGACAAGCCATGCTCCGCGAGTCGGCTGGGGATGAGCTGCACCCGGGCGTGCTCCTCGAGCCGGAAGCCGAAGGTGTCCACCGAGTGCTCCAGCCGCGCCGCGGACAGCTTGAAGCCCTTCGTCTCGGCCAGCACGCCGTCCTTCGCGATGGGCCTCGGCACGATGGTGGCCTTGTCCATGAAGACCGTCGCGTGCCGGAGCCGCTCGTAGAAGGCCTGTCCGGAGGCCGGGTAGTAGACCTCGACGGCATGGGGCGCCGAGTCCAGCGAGAGCCGCTGGATGATGCCGGGCAGCCCCAGCGCATGGTCCCCATGGAAGTGGGTGATGCAGATGCGCGTCACCTGGCGGGCCGACAGCCCCGCGTGCAGCATCTGCCGCTGGGTGCCCTCGCCCGGGTCGAACAGGATTCCTTCCTCATCCCAGCGCAGGAAGTAGGCGTTGTGGTTGCGGTGACGCGTCGGCACCTGGCTGGCGGAACCGAGGACGATGAGCTCCCGACTGGACATACATGTGCCTCCCGCGACCGGGTGCTGAGTCGTCTGAAACCCTGACAGGACACCCTGACAGGGCACAACACCGAAAAGGCGCATTCGGTACAATGTCTCTCGAAGGAGAGGCCCGCCTTGTGGATGGGTGGAGCAACCGATGACCCTGAATTTCAGCTGGAACGACTCTGCTCTCAAGGTAGCGAGCGATACATCCTGGCGCGCTCGCTATCGCGCGCTGCAGTCCTGGTATCGCGAAACCGAGTTGCGCGTGCCCCCCGGGCAGGACGCAGCAGGCCGTCCCCTGGGCAGTCTCCTGCCGGAAGCGGAAGTCCAGGCGAGGCCCGGGCTCAACTTCCTCACCCCTGAGATCGCGGACTACGTGGAGCGGCGGACCGCCGAAGTGCGCGAGTCAGGAGGCACCATCGAGGTCGACCGACTGCGGCGGAACATGCTCTCGTCCATGCCCCTCTGCTTCAACCTCTTCGGCCACCTCCGGGGGGTTCCCGCTGTCGCGGCCAGCGTGTTCTCCCAGCTCCTCAAGTTGGACATCGCGCGGATCGACCTGATCGAGGTGGAGTGGGCGCCGCCACGAGAGGAGCATCTCGAAGACAGGACTGCCTTTGACGCGCTCGTGCGGTACCGCTCTGGCGACGGCCAGAAGGGCTTCCTCGGAATCGAAACGAAGTACACCGAGCCCTTCAGCCGGACCGTGTACGAGCGGGAGCGCTATCGCGAGCTGACCGAATGCGCGGACAGTGGTTTCAAACCGGGCGCGTTCGAGAAGTTGCTGGGAGCGAAAACCAACCAGTTGTGGAGGAACGTCCTCCTCACGCAAAGCCTGAAGCGCACCGAAGGCGTTTCCGGCCACTGCGTCGTGGTTGCCTGCCAGGATGATGCGGGCGCCCAGGCAGCCCTTTCAGGACTCCGTGCGGAACTCCGCGAGCCCAACGAGGTTCTCAGGTTCCTACCTCTAGAAAACCTCGTGGCTGCGTTCGCCGCCCAACCCGAGACGGCGAGGTGGGCCGAGAGCTTTCGCCGACGTTACTTGGACCTTCCCCCGAGTGGCGGCGAGCTCAGGGCCAGCGCCAGACGGGACTGACGGGCAACTCTCGCGCCAACACGGCGGCACCGGGCTTGGAGCCAGCCCCCTTGGCGACACGCCCGTCATGGCCACCCAGCACGAGGCACACGGGGCGCTTCTGCCCATCGGGCAGTATGGCCAGCGTGTAGCGGCCGAGGACGGCCTCGCGCTCTTCCTTCGTGTCGCGGTCGTAGATGCCGGGGCCCGTCCAGAGGTGGCCGTGGAGCAGCGTCCCCTCGGGGAGGTTGCCAGCGCTCTGGACGAGGCGCCCAATGAGAGGGCCGTCCTGGTAGACGCCCACATCGCTGAACTCGCCGGGCTGGTTGATGTCCACGACGGCCCACAGACCGGGGGCCGTCTGAACCATCAACTCCTCGAACATGGCCTTGGTCGCCTCCTTGGGGCAGTCCGCGGGCTCTGGAGGCCGCACCTGGGCGGCGGGGCAGCCGAGGCCGGCGACGGCGCACAGCCAGGCGGCGAGGAAACTCGAGGGGGTGGAGCGGGCAGGGGTGGACACGGGCGGGCTTCCTTTCTCGGAACGGCCAGACCCGGGCAGCAGCGCCTCGGGTGGGAGCGCGAGTCTGGAGTGCGCCAGCCACAAGGCAAGGCCGAGCACCGTCAAGCTCACGAGCAGGACCCGGAGCCACCTCGCGCGGCGCCTCTGTCGTCTGGGCTCCTTCTTCCTCGAGCGGCGGTGTCTCCTC